>NZ_LT963430.1:2895604-3195604 GCF_900199405.1 Beduinella massiliensis | reverse complement strand
TGTGTGCTCTACTTCCCCATGCTGATTTTCTCCGGCGCGACATTACCCTTTGAAGTCATGCCCGAAATGATACAGAAAATCATCCGTGTACTACCTATGACCCAAGGCATCCAGCTCATGAAAGAAACTTCCCTTGGCTTGCCGGTCGGCAACGTCTGGCTTCCTATCGTCGTGATGGGGGCTGTGACAGTTCTCTGTACTGGAATTGCGGTGAAATGTTTTAAGTGGGAGTAACCCCCATTTTCCATAGGGACTATACGCTATAACGCCAAAACTGCCGCACGACGGCAAAAGAAAAAAAGCCGTCGTACAGCAGATATATCTTCACGCCCACTTGACGGCGGCTTTTGAGAAATCAAAGCCGCCGTTTTGCTACCCCTATAAGCGGCGGCATAAGGGAGGAGGCCGCCATGTTACAGTTTAGTCCCTAACAAACTTTACCGCTTAAAAAAAGGCCAATCTTTGCATGGGATCAGTCCGCCAGTATACATGAAACATATCACTACTTTATAGATTGTTTCGTTTCGTGCGTCCGCATAGCTATCTGCTGTGCGGACGTTTTTTGTACCCGCTTCTGGCCAGCGTGGCCAGAGGTGCGGAGCGGCTCCCCTGGGTGCCGCTCCCCGCCGCCCTCCATTTCGATCTGTTCACCCGTCAACCGCCCAACATCGAAATGGAGGATTTACAAATGACCATGCTCAATCTGCGGGACGTGTACCCGTTTTACCATAGTGACCTGTTTGTGGAAGTTTCCCAGGCCGTTGCCGAGGCCATGACCACCGCCGCCCGGCGGGAGTCCAACGCCCGCCGCCAAATGTACCGCTACAAGGCACAGTATTCCCTGGATCGCGGGGACGGCATTGAGCATAGCTCCCTGCGCTTCGCCCCCTCTCCCGCCGAACTCTATGAGGAGAAAGAAAAAATCGAGGCCCTGTATGCCGCCCTTGCCGCTCTCCCGGAAAAGCAGAGCCGCCGTGTGTATGCTCATTACATACTCGGCGTGAGCAAGTCTGACCTTGCGCGGGCCGAGGGGGTGGCGGAGAGCGCTGTCCGGGACAGCATCAGCCGGGGCTTAAAATTGCTCCGGGAACTTTTGAAAACTTCCATCTAATCGCCTGCGGTTTGACCCTGAAAAAGACATGGTAAATAGAAAGAGGTACAAGCCCTTTCTTTGGAACCGTGACAACTGAATAGACAGCATTTCAGGCACAAAACCCGCGTGAGTAGCGACGAAAGACGCGCCGCCAGGACAGATAGCTTTAAGGGGGTATGAAGGACAAGCTATCCGAGCGATCAACGCCAGTCTTTGACCCGGCCACGGCAAGCCGGGCGCGATGACAGCGCGGGGGATAATGAAACTTGCTCACGCCCTCCCACGGACTTGCGGGGGAGCCCTGCTGTATGCGCCAGCCTAAAAGGGTTCCCGGCAAATCAATGATTTGCTGGGAGGAGCCGGAACAGCGAAATGAACGAGCTTTTGCCGCAAGGCGGAAGCGAGGGATATGGAGCTTGTGACGGCGAGGCAGCGGTACGGTGGAGCTATGACAGTCGGAGCCACCGGCGGCCTGAAATGTTCCCCGCGCCGGGGATGCGTGGCAAATACGGCGCAGATATAGCAATCAAGGGGGCCGCCCCATCCGGGGCCTCTCTGTCTTGTAACAGGCCAAACTTCCCCGGATCGGCGGCCCCTGCCTTATCCCCTCCGCTTCTGGTCATCCTGGCCAGAGGTGGAGGAAGGTGAAAGGGCGGCGCACTCGCGCCGCCCTTTCACGTTTCCCCACGGGACAAGGGGAGGCTGGTAGTCTATCCACACAAAGCGAGAGAGGAGGCAGAATGTCTGGTAACTGCACAGAAGAGTATAGCTATCAGATAGATAAAATTACTTTTGTGGTCGAGCCGGTCTACAGCGACGAAGGCGAGACGTTGGCCGCAATTCTATTAAAGCTCATGCAGGCGGACGCGGAACGGTTTTGAACATTCAGAGGCATCCTTTTCATAGGCGGTCGGCAGAGGTATAATATAAGTGTAAATACTGCTTGTTTGACTGCCGGAAAGGAGGACATTTTGAAACAGTCGAACAACAGGAAGCACTCAATCAATACCGCCGCTTTGTACTGCCGTCTGAGCCGTGACGATAACATGGACAACGAGTCCAACAGCATTACCAACCAAAAGGCACTTTTAAAAAAGGTGGCAAAGGAGAAGGGCTATACCGACACCCTGTTTTTCGTAGATGATGGGATCACCGGCACCACCCTTGACCGCCCCGGCTTCAATGAGATGATTAAGGCAATCGAGGCGGGCTATATCTCCGCCGTGTTCGTGAAAGACCTTTCACGCCTGGGCCGTGACTATCTGAAAGTCGGCTACTACACGGAGGAGTTTTTCCCCGAGCATGATGTGCGGCTGGTAGCTGTTTCCGACGGTGTGGACAGCGAGGACGGCGACAACGAGTTTACCCCGTTTCGCAACATTATGAACGAGTGGTATGCAAAGGACATCTCCAAAAAGCGCCGGATCGTCAATAAGTTAAAGGGCAATTCCGGCGTCCCGCTCTCACCCCCGCCTTATGGGTACATGAAAGACCCGGAGGCCACACCCACCCGCTGGATTGTGGACGAGGCAGCCGCCGTGAATGTCCGCCGTATATTCAGGATGGCCTTGGACGGCCGCGGGATCGGGGAAATTGCCGCCGCACTCGCTGAGGATGGCGTTCTTACTCCTACCGCCTATTGGCAGAGCAAGGGCGTGGGCTGGGGCGGTAAAAAGACCAAGTTTTCCCCCACGGACTGGCGGCACTCTACCGTTGCTAAAATCCTTTCCTTACAGGAATACTGTGGGGACGTGATAAACTTCAAAACTTTCTCCAAGTCTTACAAGATGAAAAAGCGGATTGAAAACCCCGAAGAAAACCGGGCCGTATTCTTGAATGTTCACGAGCCCATCATTGACCGGGAGACATGGGAGAAGGTACAGAAGAAGCGCGGCACCCGCAAGAAACCCAACAAGACCGACGGGGAGTGCAGTATTTTTTCCGGTTTACTGAAATGCCCTGATTGCGGCGGAAACCTCAATTATCATGTCAACTACAATAACGCCGACATTAAGTATTTCAACTGCGCCAACAATAACAGCGCACGGGGCAGATGTGCCACAACGCATTATATCCGCTTAGACTTTCTGGAGCGTGTAGTGCTGGAGGAGATCCGCCGCCTAACCCGCTTTGCCAATGAGTATGAGGACGATTTCGCACGGGCTATTGTAGGGCGCTCCATAAAAACAGCGGAGCGTGACCGCATAAGAAAGCAAAAGGAGCTTGAGGGCCTGCTGGCGCGGGATAAGGAGCTTGACGTGCTTTTTGAACGTATCTATGAGGACAACGTGGCTGGGAAAATCAGCGACGAGCGGTTCTCCCGCATGGCGCAAAAGTACGAACAGGAACAGGGCGAGGTGGCCGGAAAAATCAAGGCCCTGCGGAAAGAGCTTCGCAAGGAGGGCAGCCAAACGATGACCGCCGAGCTGTTTCTTGATACGATCCGCCAATATACCGATGTGCGGGAGCTGACCCAGCGCATGGTAACGGAGCTGATAGACCATATAGACGTGTACCACGCGGAAAAGGTGGACGGCGTGACCCGCCAGCGGGTGGTCATCCATTATCACTTCATCGGCGCGTTTATCGCCCCCAAGTGCAAGGACATCCCCGAGGCCGCCATCCTGATGCAAACAAGAAAGGGAGTAGCCGTTCGCTACTCCCCGGAACAGATTGCAAGTTGAAGCGCCATAGAAATAAAAAAGCGGAGTGTCCTTAATAGGATACTCAAATCCTATAAGGACACTCCGCATGGTCGAGGTGACAGGATTTGAACCTGGCTATATTGCGTAAAAATACGTTGATATATAAGAAAAATTTATTTTCCGTGTTGCATTTCGTGTTGCATTGCTGTGAAATAGTCGTTGACTTTATCCGCAACGTCTCTCTGTTTTTCCTGCATTGTGTGTTGATATACGGTTTTTAGCATGTTGGGCGTTGCGTGTCCCATGCGCTCCATTGCATACCGGTCTGGGACGCCGAGGGCAAGCATAACCGACGCATTGTAGTGACGAAGATCATGAAAACGGAAGGTGAGCCCTAACCGATCCCGAAGTCGCTCAAATCGGCGCGTAATGGCGTTGGGAGTAAGCGGAACAATGGAATCCGAGGAGCGAGGGGCCTTCTCCAGATACTCAGAAAGGAAGTCCGGCAGGGTCAAGGTTCGCGTTCCTGCATAAGACTTCGGTGCCTTGACAACCCAATTGCGCTTATCATCCACGACCATGGCCTTGTTAATCCGCAATGTCTTGCGAACAGGGTCATAGTCGTTCCATGTGAGCGCTGCGATCTCGCTTCGTCGAAGCCCGAGCATGGAGGCAAGTATAAGGGCGGTTTCCATTGCTGTGTTGGCGACAGATCCCATCAAGGCCTGGATTGCCCTGTCGTCGGGCACGGCGATGTCAGGCCGGACCTTTGCTGGCAATTTAGTGCGGAGAACGAAGTCAGGCAAGGCCTCTGCCAGAGCCGCGGAAAGCAGCCCATGCGCGTTCCGAGTAGACTTGGGAGAGTGATCCATCGCATAAGCGTTTATCGCGGACTGAACGGCTTCCTGCGTGATCTCAGACAGCTTATACGAGGTCAGATCCTGTAGCGCGTATACTTTTAAATGCTTATACTCTCGCACGGTAGATGGGGAGAGGATCGCCGTCTTCGTCGCGATGTACTGATCGATCGCCTCGCCTATCGTCAGTTCTGCGGGCCTTGTTCTGTGTCGCTTTTCAACATTGTACGAAGCGGCCATGAATTCGGCTTCTTTCTTTGTGCCGGCGGTAAATGACTTGTATTGGCGCTTGCCGGTCGTGTCTTTTCCGACATACAGGTTTACCCGCCAGCTCCCGCTTGGGAGCTTTTTTGCGGTCGCCACGTATATTGCCTCCTCCTACAATTTAATACCACAGATCATCCATTAGTTTTGCAATGCGTTCATGGCGTTCAGCGTTGTCGGCCACTCGATAGCCCTCGTCTGTCTGCTCGATGGCGGTTCCTTCCTTCACCCCAGACGGCAGAGCATGCAGAGGTATCTCGACCATCTGTCTGTTCTCGTCCTCACAAACTGCGATCATGCCCTCGATTCGATCAACTACGAATTTCACCTTTCACCTCACGGCTTGCATTTTTTGCATGGGTCATAGCCCGCGTTAATTGCATCGTCTCTTGCATCAAAATAGACTTGGTTCTTTGGCGCTGGCAGCGATCCGCAAATCGGCTTATGAAACTTCTTCGTGTTTTTATTACCGATGTAGGTTATGCCCGAATCAATATTATCCGGTGTGTTATCGCGCTCGGGACTATTTAAGAGCACATCCTTGCCATCGGATTGGATCGTGATAGTGCCCAGCTTATCTGTTCTGAGTATTCGGATACCTTTTGCGTCTAGCTTTTGCAGGGTTTCGGCGTGCGGGTGTCCGTATGAATTGTCGGCTCCGCAGCTTATGACGGCATAGTCAGGATCGGTTGTATCGAGAAACATATCGGTCGTGGAACTGCTGCTCCCGTGGTGCCCGACCTTCAGGACATCGGCCTTGAGGTGTGCACCGGCCGCAAGCATTTCGTTTTCACTGGTTTCTTCTGCATCACCGGTGAAAAGAAACGATGTACCTCCATAATCAATCCGTAGCACAATGCTGTAGTCATTTGTTTCGGCGTAACTGCTGCCGATCGGAGCCAGTGCCGTGACCGTAGCACCACCAAGCGTAAATATGGTTCCTGGCGTAGGCGCCGTGATTTTCAGACCTTTGCTTTGAATTGCAAGTAGAACGTCTTCAAACGTTTTTGTATCTGCCCGCACACGAGGCATCCAGACGTTTGTGACGTCGTACTGCTCGATTACTTTGTCAAGGCCACCGATGTGATCTTCGTGCGGGTGAGTGCCCACAACAAGATCGTAAGACGTTGCTCCGGCGCCAGCAAGGTAAGAGAGTAGCGCATCTGTGCTTGCGTTTGGCCCCGCGTCGACGAGCATGTTGTGCCCGTCACATTGCACGAGAGCGGCGTCACCCTGACCGACGTCGATGTACGATACAGTCAGATCCGCCCAGGCGACCACAGGCAGCAGCAGTATAAGCAACACGGCAATAGATAGCCTTTTCATACACACGCCTCCTTTTTTTGTAAAAGTGAAGGCTGGTGAAAGCTGTACACTATATCCTTATATACGAGACTTTATTATCTCTATACGTGGGGGATAGGGTTTAGCTTTCACCAGCCTTCACACAAACTATTAAAATATAATATTTGGAAATGCCAGTAGAACTAGAAAAAACACGAGCGCGAGACCATCGAATACACCAGTAAGCACGTCCCATGAGCAGTTTTGAGCGGATTCCGGTTCTCGAAAAGCAAGGAAGCCCCATAGCCAATCAATAAAAGTATGAGCATATTTTATTGCAAACACCAAGACGATTGCCAGAATGCTGGCAGCAACAAACATAGTCACAGGCCAAATTATGCCGCCTAACAGCGTGAAGAACACTGATTGCGCATCTTCCGCCTTCAATATAGTCGAAAATCCGTTGGTGCGAGATAAGAACGTGACAAAGACTAAAATGGCAAGGATGGCGCGACGTGCATAATACTTTTTCATTTGGTCTTCCTCCGCAATTCGACTACGACCCCGAGAATTTGAACGGGAAGATTCTTGATTTCTTGGGCTGTAAACGTGCGGGGCTCATATTCAGGATTCAATGGCTGGAGTGTCATCATGCCGCCGTTTAGTCGTACACGCTTGAACACTGCGTCACTGCCATCCACTAATACAATCGCGTCATCACCACTATCACAAATGGGCTGCTTGCGAACAATAAGCACATCGCCGTCCAGATACTGTGGATACATGCTATTGCCTTTGACCTGAAGACCAAAGTATTCACGCCCTCCAGAGGCCATAGAAGCCGGAAGCTCCTCCCAGTCTATAATGTCCTCGATCGCCTCAAGTGGAAGGCCGGCGGGGACAGAACCGAGCACTGGGATACGAATGGATGACGGGCTTAAGGGCCCGTACATCATCTCAGTCCACTCAGCAGCATGAAAAGCAGATTCCGCCGTGTTGCGGTCACCATCAAAGTATTCTACGAATCCTTGTGGAATGCGCACGTCTGTTCTTCCTATAAGCCAATCTAGCGAAACGCCAAAATAATCGGCGATCTTCGCTAGTTTATCATTTTTGGGAGTGCTACGTCCTTTTTTCCACTCAGTCATGGCTGAAGTACCAAAACCAAGGTCTTTGGCAACACGATATGCAGTAATACCGCGTTCATCTAACAGCTGTTGAAAACGCTCATACACAGAAAAATTTCCCCCTTTTTTAAAATAGTACAGAAAAAAGAGCTAAAATCATTGACTAGCTTTGAAACTTGTGCTATTATTTTTGCATAGTACAGAAAACAAATCGAATTAAGATTCGAAGCTATGGATTTTGTGCTTTTACAAAATTATATCATATTTCCGAGCTAATTGCAATGAAAAGGAGGGGCATCGTGTATCGCAAATTCGAGAAATTGCTGGAAAGCCACGGGGTAACCGCTTACCGTGTGGCTCACGCAACTGGAATTTCAACGAGTACGTTTTCCGGGTGGAAAAACGGTCGGAGCAGTCCTAAGCTCGATAAGCTCAAGCGAATCGCCGATTACTTTGGCGTGAGCATCAGCTACTTTGTGGAGGAAGAGAATGGTGACTGATCTTCAAGTCTTCATAAACCCGGACTTTGGCCAGATCCGTGCCATAGACAAAGACGGCGAAGCATGGTTCGTAGCGGTGGATGTGTGCCGAGCCCTGGAGCTTGGGAACAGCCGGAAAGCGCTGACAAGGTTAGATGACGATGAAAAGAATACCGTCACTTTAAGTGACGGAAATCGCGGCAACCCAAACGTCTCCATCGTCAACGAACCAGGCCTGTACACGCTCGTGCTCGGCAGCCGCAAACCAGAGGCTAAAGCCTTCCGTCGGTGGGTCACGCACGAAGTCTTACCGTCGATCCGGCGGCACGGCTTGTATATCACACAAGAGTTGCTCGCGGATCACGAGAAGCTGAAAGCAGCCCTGGAAGACATTAAGGACGAGAACCTACACCTTGCGCTGAAGTACGACGGGATGCTCGCACGGTTGGAGTTTCTGCAGCACCGCGTCGCGTACCATCGAGGCCAAGAGGCAAAACGACTGATGACTGGTATACGGGATACCGCACAAGTGTTAGACATCCCGGAGCATCAACTTGTAGGATGGCTGCTTCAAAGGCGCTTCCTATACCGCAAGCGGGGAAGTAAAGACCTAAGAGCGTATGCCCCATACCTGGGGCCGAAAAAAGATTACTTCCGGCTGCGGGCCACAAACGATGATGGATTTGAGCACGTGCAGCTGATTGTCACTCCCATGGGGCGCGAGTATTTCGGTACCAGGAAAAAAGAAATCATGGAGGCAAAGATTGATGAAACTATGTGATTCCTACGACAACGTATCTCATGCGACCGGGGCCCTCAACTGCGCAAGGGTGACGATGGCCGATCTAACCATGGATATGATCATGCGTTCAGAATCCGGCCATGCGATACCGAACGACATTGCTGTGCGGATCGGGATTATCGAGGATTATCTCAATGATATGGTCGACCTCCTTTCCGTCGCAGAGAGAAACCTGCTCGATTTAGTACAAGGAGATGATACCGATGCCGAAAACATTGATTACGAAATCCCAGAAGCTCGCGCAGGTATGGAAATCACAGGACGCAGAGCTTCGCGGTGAGATAGCCCGGTACTTGGCGATGAAAAACCTAAAGATGGAAGAGCTTGCTACGCTCGCGCGCATGAGCCGGGCGACAATGTACAACCGCTGTAAGCGACCGGAAACGTTCACGCTCGCTGAGCTGCGCCGGCTGCTTGCGATTATCGGCGGGGAGGCCGACGCCTATGCACGGCACACCGGCTGACATTCTTGGGATGCTACAGGCAATGCGAGAGGGGGGATGGGCAAACGAAGATATGCAAAACGCCTTTGGACGTAAAAAAGCCACTGGCGAGGCGGCAACCTCAGACCAGCGGCAGACAAAAACATGCGACCTTATTGTAGCACAACGAGAGGAGATTATCAATGGAAATCACCGTTAGAATCGATTGCCCCGCGCTGGATCGTCTGGCGCAAGCATTATCCGGGATTCCGGCACTGCACCCCAACGGCGGGTACGCGCCGATGGCGGCGCCCGCCAAAGCAGAGGCACCCGCCAAGGTGGAAAAGCCGACCAGCAATCCGACTGTGATCTCCATGGTCGAAGCCCGCGCAGCCCTGAACGACCTGCGCGCTGCGAAGGGCGCAAAGGCGGTGCGGGGCGTGTTGGATCAGATGGGTGTCAAGTCGTTTACCGATCTGAAGAGCCCCGAGGAGCTGGCGCGCGCGGTACAGCTTGCCCAGGAGGCGATGGCATGAGTTTGCTGCTGCTCGCTCTGTGTATCTATCAGTTGATCGACCGGGAGAACGTAGAGGCGGCCCAAGCACGGCTGCTGGAAAGGTGGGAAAAATGCCGGCAGTAGGACATGCCCTGCTCAGCGCGAGCAGCGCGCACCGGTGGCTGGCCTGTCCGCCCAGCGCGCAGCTATGCGCGCAGGCCCCCGAGGGCGGCACGAGCGAGGCTGCGGCGGAGGGGACGCTGGCGCACAGCATCTGTGAAGCAAAAATCAATGCCTACTTGAAGGGCAAGAAGCCGCGCACGCCTGCGAAGTTGACCAGACATGAACTGTACCGCAAAGCGATGGAGGAGCACACCGACGGTTTTGTAGACTACGTAATCGAGCTATACGACGCAGCGCAGCGGCGCAGCCCTGACGCGCTGCTGCTGACGGAGCAGCGACTGGACTTCGGGGCCTGGGTGCCGGACGGCTTTGGTACGGGTGACGTCATCATCATATCCGACGGTGTGATGGACGTAGTGGACTTTAAATACGGCAAAGGTGTGCCGGTCAGCGCTGAAAACAACCCGCAGCTGCGGCTGTATGGCTTGGGTGCGTTGGCAGAGTTCAGCAGCCTGTATGAGATTGACATGGTGCGTCTGCACATCTTCCAGCCGCGGCTTGACAGCGTCACGATGGAGACCCTGCACGTCGAAGCGCTGCTGGAATGGGGCAACCGGATACTCACGACCGCACAGCAAGCCGCAGAGGGCAAGGGCGAGTTTAAAGCTGGCGAACATTGTCGGTTTTGCCGCGTGGCGGCGACATGCCGCGCACGGGCAGAGAAGCAGCTGGAGCTCGCAAAGTACGAATTTGCCGATGCACCGCTACTCAGCAACGCTGAGATTGGCGAAATCTTAGCCCGCGTGGACGAGCTGACCGCATGGGCGAAATCGGTCAAAGACTACGCCGCACAGCAGGCGATTGAGAACGGAGAGCATTTCGACGGCTGGAAGCTCGTGGCCGGCCGGTCGACCCGGAAGATCTCCAACGAAGAGCTGGCCGTGCTCGCTTTGAGGGAAAGCGGGTACAAGACGACCGACGTTATGCGCATCAAGGGTCTAACAGACCTCGAAGAGTTGGTCGGGAAGAAGGCTTTGGCAAGCCTTCTGGGCGACCTGATCGTCAAACCGGAGGGCAAACCGACGCTTGTGCCGGAGACGGACAAGCGGCCGGAATGGAACAGTGCAAAGCAGGACTTTAACGACGACGTCACCGCCTGACAGCGGTGAGGATCGAAATATGGGAGATGTGGAATTATGGAAGCTACTAAGGTTATCACCGGTAAGGTGCGTTTCAGTTATCTCAATGCTTTTAAGCCCCGTGCGAGCGCGGAAGGCCAGGAGCCCAAGTACAGCGTATGCCTGTTGATCCCCAAGACGGACAAGACGACGCTAGGTAAGATCAAGGCGGCCTGCGAGGCAGCCCGGCTCTCCAGCGCCGCAATATTCGGTGGCAAGGTGCCGACGTCGCTCAAGTCGCCGCTGCACGACGGCGACGGAGAGAAGCCCAACGGTGGCGAATATGGCCCGGAATGCAAGGGCTGCTACGTGCTCAACGCCAGCAGCAAGCGCGCGCCCGGCGTAATCGACCGCAGCAAAGTCGAGATCCTGGATGAGACGGAGCTGTATTCGGGGTGCTACGGCAGGGCTTCGCTCAACTTCTATGCCTATAACCAGAGTGGTAACAAGGGTATCGCGGCCGGATTGAATAACCTGCAAAAGCTTGCAGACGGCGAGCCACTGGGCGGGTTCAGCCGCGCGGAAGACGACTTCGCGGACGATTTCGAGGGTGAAGAAGACGACCTTGGACTGTAAGAGACGGTAGAGGCGGTGCGGTAGAGGCCGCGCCGCCTCTTTGCGTAGGAGGATTTACATTGACACCACAAGAGTTCATGCAAAAGCAAAAGCTACCCTATGCGGCCAAGGTCGCACACGCGGAGATCAAGGCGTGGGAGTTCTACAATCAGCTCGACGGCATGTGCTATATTTCGGTCGGAGGCCTCGACAGCATCACATTATTGCTGTTCTTGCGCTCTATCGGCATCGATGTGCCAGCGGTATCGGTTTCCAGCCTCGAAGATAAATCCATTCAAAGGATTCACCGCGAACTTGGCGTTCAAGTGCTCCATCCGATCAAGACACAGAAGCAGGTTGTCGAGGAGTACGGGTATCCGATTATCAGCAAGGAAAAGGCGCGAAAAATCGAGGCTTTGCAAAAAGCGGACAACCCTAAGCAGACTTTCATTCACGCGCTGATTACCGGCGACATGGGAGCGCAAGGAAACTTTGGGCATTCCAACCGCTTAAAGTTACCCGATAAGTGGCTGAAACTATTTGGCGGAAACTATCAGGACCATAGGCCGGACTTTCCGATGAAAGCTGCACCTTTCAGGGTTTCGGCGGAATGCTGCTATTGGATGAAGGAAAAGCCCTGCTCCGATTATGCAAAGGCAGCTGGTCGCTCGCCGTACATGGGTCTTATGGCCTCCGAGGGCGGTCAGCGTGAAAAGGGGTTGATGAAAAATGGCTGCAACTACTATGGCAAATCAGTTACACGCTCATGCCCGTTTGCGATTTTTATGAGGCAAGACCTGTTGCAACTGGCGCTTGACCTACATGTCCCCGTGCCTGAAATCTATGGCGAGATCGTTCGCGACACAGATGGAACCCTCCGGACGACCAGGGCTCAGCGGACAGGCTGTACAATGTGCGGCTTTGGAATCCACATCGAGAAGCGTCCGCATCGATACGATCGTTTATACGAGGATAACCCGAAATACTGGAACTACCTCATGTACGATCAAGGCTGGGGCGCGGTTCTGGATTACATCGGCGTTGCCTGGAACCCAGCGCTGGAGGAAAAGAAGAATGGCGAAAACGCTCAGCATTGACATTGAGACGTACAGCGACGTTGACCTGACGCGCTGCGGCGTACATCGCTACGTCG
Source organism: Beduinella massiliensis (assembly GCF_900199405.1). Classification (NCBI taxonomy): domain Bacteria; kingdom Bacillati; phylum Bacillota; class Clostridia; order Eubacteriales; family Beduinellaceae; genus Beduinella; species Beduinella massiliensis. The sequence continues at coordinate 3,183,126 of NZ_LT963430.1, read as the reverse complement.
ATTCGCCTGATTTTCGGATTTTACTCATAGGTTATGCGTTTGACGACGGGCCGGTACGGGTCGTGGACTGCACGAAGAACTGCCTGAATGACGAGGAGCTGCGCGCATTCCAAGGCGCGCTGTGGGCCCCTGATGTGCTTAAAACCGCCTACAACGCAGCCTTCGAGATGACCTGTCTGGGCCGCTGGTTTGGCCGGCCTATGGATGAGAGGCAGTGGAGATGTACGGCGGTGCTGGCCGCGACGCTGGGCCTGCCGCGTAAGCTGGGCGACGCAGTCAAAGCGCTGGGTCTGACCGAAGAGAAGATGGACGAGGGCAAGAGGCTGATCGATTATTTCAGCAAGCCTTGCAAGCCGACGCAGACCAGCGGAGGGCACGCGCGAAACCTGCCGGAGCACGACCCGGCGAAATGGCGCGCGTTTATTGATTATAACCAGCAGGATGTCGTCGTGGAGCGCGAGCTGCGTAAGCGGCTATCGGCCTATCCGCTGCCGCCGAAAGAGCAAGCCGCATGGGAGATGGATCAACGAATCAACGCGCGCGGGGTCGGCGTTGACATGGAATTTGTCCGCGCCGCGATTGCGATGAGCAACGAGCACAACGGCCTGCTGACGGACGAAGCCCGGCAGCTGACCGGACTGGACAACCCAAACAGCGTGGCGCAGCTTAAACGGTACTTTGGCACGGATAGCCTGACGAAGAAAGACGTTGCGGCGATGCGCGAAACGGCGACCGGCGAAAAGGCGCGGGCGCTGGCGATCCGGCAGGAGCTGGGAAAAACGAGCATGGCGAAGTACGAGGCCATCGAGCGCAGCGTCTGTTCCGACGGTCGAGTGCACGGGTTGTTCCAATTCTACGGCGCAAATCGAACGGGCCGATGGGCAGGCAGGCTCGTGCAAGTTCAAAATTTACCCCAAAATCACCTGGAAGACCTGGAAGCCGCGCGAGAGATCGCGAAGAGCGGAGATCGTGAGGGTCTGGAAATGCTGTACGGCAATGTGCCGTCGACGCTCTCCGAGTTGATCCGCACGGCCTTTGTGGCCAAGCCGGGGCACACATTTGCAGTAGCTGATTTTAGCGCCATCGAGGCGCGGGTTGTAGCATGGCTGGCCGACGAGAAGTGGCGGCAGGAGGTCTTTGCGAAAGGCGGCGACATATACTGCGCGTCAGCCAGCCAGATGTTTAAGGTGCCGGTCGAAAAGCACGGCCAGAATGCTCACTTGCGGCAGAAGGGCAAGATTGCTGAATTGGCCCTGGGCTACGGCGGCGGCGTGGGGGCGCTGACCAACATGGGCGCGCTAGAGATGGGCCTGGAAGAGAGTGAGCTACAGCCGCTGGTGACGGCATGGCGCGAGGCCAGCCCGCACATCGTGGCGCTGTGGGAGCGTGTCGGCTCCGCAGTGATTAACGCCGTGAAGCACGGCGGTACCTACAAGCTGCCACACGGGTTGAGCGTTGAGCGTACGACAAAAAGGCTGCTGCACATCCACCTTCCCAGCGGTCGGAGTCTGCGGTATTTCGAGCCGCAGATGACGACAAACAAGTTTGGCGGGGAGAGCGTGAGCTATCAAAGCTATGAAGCGGGGCGGTGGAGCCGCGTCGAGAGCTACGGGCCGAAGTTTGTAGAGAACGTCGTCCAGGCCATCGCCCGTGACTGCCTGCGCGACGCGATGCTGGCCGTTGAGCAACACTACCCGGAGATCGTCATGCACGTGCATGACGAAATGGTCGTCGAGGTGCCGGAGGCGGAAGCTGATACAGCGCTACGGGATATCTGCGAGATCATGGCGCGGCCTCTGCCGTGGGCACCCGGTTTGGTGTTGCGCGGGGATGGGTACGTGACCAAATTTTATAAAAAGGATTGATATTGTGGACATGCTTTGGATCGGCAAAGAGCCACATCTAGTGCGCGATGCGGCAGAGCAGGCGCTGCTCAAGATCGCACGCATCAAGACCGGAAAGGGCACGCGGGATAGTTTCGTGGATCTGGCAGGCTATGCGGCCTGCGGCGCGGAGGTGGTGGCGCATGAATAACCTCACGATCTCTGTAGGCAAGAGCCGGCATGATACGCACTGGCAAGTGCGGCAGCTAAGTTGGCCGGATTTGTTAGAGCGTTTGCGCACGCCGATCCGCACGACGGAGACGGCCGCGGAGTTCGCGGCGATGCCAGCGCAACAGCGCGCGGAGATCAAAGACGTCGGCGGATTCGTGGGCGGCGACGTGCACGGCGGGCGGCGCAAATCGAGCAACGTGCAAAGCCGCTGCCTGCTCGCGCTGGACGCGGACTACGGCACGGTGGAGTTGTGGGACGTCTGGACGTCGATGTACGGACTTGCGGCCGGCGTGTACGCAACGCACAGCCACACGCCGGACAAGCCCCGCCTGCGCTTCTTGTTCCCGCTGGCGCGCCCTGTCGCGCCGGACGAATACGAGGCTATCGCTCGCCGGGTCGCGAGCTGGCTGGACATTGAAGCGTTTGACGATACGACCTACCAGCCCGGCAGGCTGATGTACTGGCCCAGCATGCCCAAAGACGCAGAGTACATCTTTGAGGCGCAGGACGGGCCGTGGCTCGACCCGGACGCGGTGCTGAGCGAGTACAACGACTGGCACGACACGGCAGAGTGGCCCACGAGCAGCCGCCAGACACACAAGCTGCGCGCCCGCGCAAAGGCGCAGGGCGAGCCCACGGACAAGCCGGGCATCGTCGGCGCGTTCTGCCGGGTGTACGACGTTCCAGCGGCGATTGCAAAATTTCTTTCTACTATATATGACGCAGCGCAGGAGGGCAGATACACCTACCGCGCGGGCAGCGCCTACGGAGGTGCGGTGCTGTATGATGGCGGAAAATTTATCTATTCGCATCACGACAGCGACCCCGCGGGCGGGAGGCTGTGCAACGCGTTTGATCTGGTGCGGCTGCACCTGTATGGCGAGCTCGACGGGGACAAAGACCTGCCCGCGAACGAGATGCCGTCATTTATGGCGATGCAGGAGATGTGCCAAGGAGACAGTGCGGTGCTTGAAGAGCTCGAAGCGCGGATCAAGGCCAATGCGCTGGAAGACTTTGAAAACGAGGCGGCGGAGGGCCTGATTAAAAGCGAGACAGACTACACCGACCAGGGCAACGCCGTGGCCTTTGCCGACGCATACAAGCGCGTGCTTTGCTGGCAGGACAACCTGCGCTGGGTAGCCTGGGACGGCGTGCGGTGGCAGACCGACGCGGAGGGAGCCGCGAAGCTGCTCATGATGCGGTTTACCGACGGGCTGCTGAGCGCCGCACAGGCTTGGCTGCGCGTGACGCCGGAAGGCTCAGACGACCGCAAGCGCGCCGCAGCGGCGCTGAGCTGGGCCTGCAAGAGCCGCAGCGCTGCGAAGATCAAAGCGACGCTCGACCTTGCCAAACCAATGCTGGAGAGCCATCTCTTGGAGGACTTCGACGCCGACCCGTGGGCCTTGAACACGCCCGGCGGGATTGTAGACCTCAAAACCGGCAAGCTGCGCTCGCACGACGCGGCCGCGCTGTGCACGGCCTGTACGGCGGTTGCGCCCGCTGGCGGCGAGACGCCGATGTACAGCGATTTTCTGCGCCGCATTACAAACGCTGACACGGATTTTGAGCGGTACCTGCAGGACGTTGCGGGCATGGCGCTGGTCGGCGCGGTGTACGAAGAGGGCATGGTCATCAGCTACGGGCCCGGCGGCAACGGCAAGTCAACCTTGTTTGGAGCCTGGAAAGACGTGCTGGGCGACTATGCGGGCGGCATTCGGCAGGAGCTATTGGTGGCGAAAAACAACGGGGCTGAAGCATTTGGGCTGGAACAGGTACGCGGCAAGCGGCTTGTCATTGCCGGTGAGACCGACGAGGGCGCGAACATGAGCGTCAGCATCATGAAGCGCCTGACGAGCCGCGACGAGATCAATGCAAACCCCAAGGGTCGAGACCCGTTCAGCTTCAGACCGACGCACACGCTGGTGCTGCACACCAATCACCTGTTTAAATTGCGCTCGCTCGACGGCGGCACACGCAGGCGCATCGCGGTCGCGCCGTTTGAGACGACGATTGCGCCGGAGCAGATGGTCACCAATTTCGGTGAGCAGCTGGTCGCGCAGGAGGGGCCACAGATATTGGCCTGGATGATCGAGGGCGCAAAGCGATTCTGTGCGAATCGCTGTAAGATCAAAAAGCCGGAAATCGTCAAACAATCCACGGCTGCGTATCTCGACCGCGAGGACTGGCTTAAGGCCTTTTTGAGCGAGTGCACGCGCGAGGGCACGAAGGTGAAAAGCGCGGAGCTGTACGGCCGTTACGTCACGTGGGCGACGAGCAACGGCGAGAAGATGCCGCGGCGCTCGAACGACTTCGCCGCGGCGCTGGAGGCACGCGGGTATGAGCGACGGCACACCAACATCGGCAACGTGTGGCTGGGGCTTGAGGTCACGGAGGAGATATAATGCGCGAATCGCAGATCGAGGCCCGCATGGGCCAGCTTGTAAAGAAGCGAGGCGGGCTATATTACAAATTTGTGAGCCCCGGCAATCCCGGCGTGCCGGATCGCATCATCATCACACCCGATGGACGTGTTGTATGGGTAGAGCTCAAGACCGAAGTGGGCCGCCTGAGCAACCTGCAAAAGTGGCAGATCGAGGAGATGCGCAGGCGCGGCATGGACGTACGTAAGGTCAGCGGGTGGGATGAAGCGAAGGCCTGCGTGGAGGACGTATTCAAAAGGAGCGTAAGCGATGGATAAACTGATATTAGATGCCACTTGCGGAAGCCGTACCATGTGGTTTGACAAGCATCACCCTGCAGTGATCTACTGTGATAAACGTCAAGAGACGTTTGAAAGAGTATGGAGAGGCAGTGAAAGGCCGTGTGTCGTGGCGCCAGACGTAATATGTGACTTTACGCATTTGCCCTTCGATGATAAAACTTTTAGGCTTGTCGTATTTGATCCGCCACATCTTGAACGTGTTGGTGAAACGTCTTGGACCTTTAAAAAATACGGTAAACTTGAGGAGGGCTGGGAAGATACGCTTCGTAGTGGGTTCCACGAATGTCTTCGAGTGCTTAAACCCGAAGGGGTACTGATTTTTAAGTGGTCTGAAGTACAGATTCCGGCTGAAAAAGTGTGGCGCGCTATCGGGCAGCGCCCCTTATTTGGGCATCACAGCGGCAAAAAAATGGGCACATTTTGGGGCTGCTTCATGAAGTTTGACGAGAGTGGCGTCGTATGATTTTCAGGCCGCACGAATACCAGAGATACGCGATCCAAAGGATTGTCGAACAAAACGAGGTCGGTCTGCTACTTGATATGGGCCTTGGTAAAACAGCGATCACGCTGCACGCCATCGACGAGCTGATCAACAATCGGTATGAGGTCGACCGGGTGCTCGTCATCGCGCCGCTGCGCGTAGCGCAAACCGTGTGGGCGCAGGAAGCGGCCAAGTGGGATCTGGGGCTGCGGGTCGAGCGGGTGTTGGGCAGCGCGGCTGAGCGGCGGGCAGCGCTGAGGCGAGACGCCGACGTGTACGTAATCAATCGCGAGAACATTGAATGGCTGGCGGAAGAAGTGGGGCGGTGCTGGCCGTTTGACATGGTCGTGATCGACGAGCTGAGCAGCTTCAAGAGCGCGAGGGCGGGGCGCTTCCGGGCGCTCCGCCGTGTGCGGGGGTGCATCACGCGCATCGTGGGGCTCACGGGCACACCGGCACCCAACGGCCTGATCGACCTATGGGCGCAGATGTACCTGCTCGACCGCGGCGAGGCGCTGGGCAAGACGCTGGGCAGCTATCGATATCGGTATTTCGACGCTGGCAAACGCAACGGTCATGTCGTCTACGAGTGGCGTCTCAAACCGGGGGCCGAGGAGGCTATCTATGATGCGTTGCATAATCTGTGTATAAGTATGCAAAGTGTTGACTATCTACAGATGCCGGAGCGCATCGACAACGTTATCAGTGTCGAGCTCGATGATGCTGCACGGGCGGCATACGAAGAGATGGAGCGCGCGATGCTGCTGCAGTTGGACGGCAAAGAGATCGTAGCGCTTACCGCCGCAGCGGTCGCGAACAAGCTTCTGCAGCTCGCGCAGGGGGCCGTGTACGACGCGGGCGGCGACTGGCATGAGCTGCACAGGGCAAAGCTCGACGCCCTGGCAGACGTCGTAGAAGCCGCCTGCGGGCAGAGCATGTTGGTCTACTACACGTACAAGCACGACCTTGAACGGCTGCAAAAGGCGTTCCCGCAAGCGCGAGTGCTGCGGCGCGCAGAGGATGTCGAGGCCTGGAACCGCGGAGAGGTGCCGATGTTGCTCGCGCACCCTGATTCGGCGGGGCACGGCCTCAACCTGCAGGCAGGCGGGCATATAATCGTGTGGTTTGGGCTCACCTGGAGCCTCGAAAAGTATCAGCAAGCCAACGCGCGGCTGTACAGGCAGGGGCAGCAGCACGGTGTGGTCATACATCACCTTGTGGCGTGTGACACGATCGATGAGCGCGTCATGCGCGTGCTGGCGGGCAAGGCGAGGCTGCAGGACGAATTACTGGAGGCGGTGAAAGCGGTTGTCAGATGAAGAACGTGAAAGGCTGATACTGGACAATACGAAACTTGTATGGTATGTCGTACGGCGACTTTACGGCCACTCCCCGGCCGAAAAACAAGAAGAGCTATACCATTACGGGCTGGAAGGGCTGGTAAAGGCCGCGAGGGACTTTGACCCGGAGCGCGGGGTCAAATTCGGCACGATGGCTTACCCGTACATACGCAACGCGCTGGGCCACGGGGCCCGCCGGGAGTTTGGGTCGGTCTACCTACCGGTGTACAAGCGCCAGGCATACTCGGCGCTGCTGTACGGCGACGGCATACCTGCAGAGATCGCGCCGGACGAGGCGCGTACCATGCAGGCGCTGGGCGAAGGCCTGCTGTCGCTGGATACGGAGTATATGGCCGACCGGCTCGGCGGCGAGGATCAGGAGCTCGAGCGCGCAGAGCAGCGCGCAGACGTTGAGCGGCTGCTGGGGCAACTTAAGAGCCGCGAGCGGTATGTGATCGTGCACCGCCTCGCCTACGGCGAAAAACTGCGCCAGGTGGCCGAGGCGCTGGGCTTATCGCGCGAGCGCGTGCGCCAGATCGAAAAGCGGGCAATGGAAAAGCTCCGGGAGGGTTAAACCTCTCGGAGCTTTGTTTCAAACCTGGACCGGCGTCCAGCACCCGTTGATTTGCTGTTCACGTTGGACGGCCACGCCTTCAAGGCCCCACGTGTAACCGTCGCGCTCCCATTGGCTCAGGATCTCCATGAGCTGATCGCAGTGGTACACACTAAACCCGACGACCACGTGGTAGTCATCACCATAAGGGCTGATCGTCTGCCCGCGCTTCCAACCTGTGCACCATATTTCTGTGCCTTCATCAGGGATTGTCCAGCTGTCGCGAGTGTACACGCCGTCCAGGTCATACCATCTATTCAGCTTTGTCATTCAAATCAGCTCCTTCAGCATGTCGGTCAGCTCGGTGTAGTCAAGGCGGGTGCCGCTATAACTGATGTTGTCCGGGGTGCGCTCACCGCCCAGACCGGCGTAGCGGACGAACCCGTCATAGCTGACGCGCTTCGCCTGACGCACATACTCGCAGGCCAGGCGATAGAGCGGTTCATCGTTGTTGATCCAGAGGGAGACGTTCCAGGTCTGACGATTTTTCCAACCGTTATAAGACATAAATTGCCGTCCTTTCTTGTTGCACAAGTGGACGGCAGTATAGTATAATATAGCTGTCCGCCTGTGCTTTCGTCGTTGTTTGCACTGTGGGGGCGCGCTGCGGTTTGGGGTGGTAGCCAGCCGCAGCATTTTTTTAGCGTTTAATAAGCTCGTGGATGTCGATTTGCAGAGCGTCAGCAATCCTTACAACCTTCTCGGCTTCCGCACGTGGTAGGCTGCGGTGGCCGTTCATGTAGTTATTTAAGGTCAATTTGCTGATGCCGGTTTCGTCAGCTAAGCGCTGCACCGTCCAACCTTTGGCTTGCAGAGCTTCCTTTAAAGTGATAGACATCGCCACCTTTCATGGTGTCTTCAATGGGGAAGTTGAGGTTGCCTCTGCCGTGGTGGCTTTTTGCTTGCCATGGTCACATTGTAAGTCGTTCGACTTAATTTGTCAACCCCTTTTTTCAAAAAAGTTTTTGACCCGACTGCGCTCTAATGATGCGGAAGATAGAAACCGTGCGAAAAAAGTGAAAGCTGGTGAAGGCTGTACACATAGGCGCAAGAGTGGGATACGGTTATGTTTAAATAACAAAAGTGAAGGCAGGTGAAAGCTAAACCCTATCCCCCACGTATAGAGATAATAAAGCCTCGTATATAAGGATACAGTGTACAGCTTTCACCAGCCTTCACTATCCTAATAAATGGAAGAATGGACTATTGCGATAGTCAAGACGGCAAAAGGGCTTCAAGCTCGTCTTGACTATCGTGGTCGTAAGATATCGCGAAGGCGATGGGGGCGGGGGGTTATGCGGTTTTTCAATCGAGTTCCCGTGACAGTCGGCTGCTACAAGCAAAGGTCAGACAAAATCAGTTCGCGAAAGGATGCTTTTGCGAATAGATTGAGGGCGATGCGCACAAATAACGCTTATTGATATTGTGCATAGTGCTAAATTTGCCTTAATGGAGGCTAATTGCACCGCTTTTGTGCGGAAAAAAGGGGCGAAAAAAGCCTTGAAACTGCACCGAAAATAGGCGAACCCCCACGGGGGAGGGCGGAATTGACCCTCGCTCGCGCGACCGTAGCGCATTTTATATACCTCCAACCCGGTATGCCGGAGCCCCGCCCCCTGCGGCAAGGCTCTTATTTTTTATTTTTTTGGCCCCTCTACGCCTTAAAAATTTTCTTTGAAAATCATTTGAATAAATGCCCTTTTCCAGATATAATGCATTTCACAATTTTCGGGGAAGGGAGGGCGACGCAATGAGCAGACGCAGCGCAGTCGCGGCGATGAAGTTTGGGGGGAGGAATCGCCGGGTAGTCGAGATGTACTACGTCGAGGGGCTGTCTCAGGCGGAGATCGCGGCGAGGCTCGACATGGGCCAGCAGAACGTGAGCAAAATTCTGCGGAGGCCCGAGTCCGTCGCCTATGCGGACGAGCTTCTGGACGCGGCGACGAACGACGCGCTTAAGATCGTCAAGATGGCGAGCGTCAAGGCCGCGCGGCGGGAGGTCGCGGCGCTCGACCACAAGGACGTTTATGCGAACCTGCAGGCAAGCCGCGACCTGCTGGACCGCGCGGGCATCAAGGACAAGGATGCGACGGCCGTCAAGGTGGAGCTGTTGGGAGGCGCGGAGATCGAGATGATCGGGGAGGCCACGGATGCCGAGAGTGCAGCTGAGCTACCAGCCGACGGCTAAGCAGCGGCTCTTTCACGGCTCGACGGCGTTCGAGGTGCTGTACGGCGGGGCGGCGGGCGGCGGCAAGAGCTATGCGTGCGTGTGGGACGCGCTGCTGCGGTGCCTGAAGCACCCGGGCACCGAGGCCTACCTGTTCCGCAAGACCTATCAGGAGCTGGAGAAGAACCTGATCGCGACGGCGCGGCGGATCATCCCGCCGGAGCTGGGCACGTACACGTCGTCGAGCTACACGTACCGGCTGAAAAACGGATCGATCCTCCGCTTTTGCCACTGCAACAACGAGGAGACAGATAAACTGCGCTATCAGGGCGCGGAGATTCACTGGCTCTACATCGACGAGCTGACGCACTTTCAGCAGTCCACCTACGAGTACCTGCGCACCCGAGTGCGCGCGAATCGCGCCCTTGGCATCCGGCCGGTGGTGCGCTGCACCTCGAACCCCGGTGGACCGGGGCACGGCTGGGTAAAACAGCGATTTGTCGATTCCGCACCCTACGGCGAGATTCATGCGATGCCGGTCTACTCCGAGGTGCTGAAGAAGACGCAGCAGCGGACGGTGCAGTACATCCCGGCGCTGGCGACGGACAACCCGCACATCACGGAGGACTACATCTTCGAGCTGGAACAGAAACCCCCAGCCTTGCGCGACGCGCTGCTGCTGGGGCATTGGGACGCGTTCGAGGGCCAGGCGTTCCCGGAATGGGTGAACGACCCTTCACGCTACAGCGACCGGATCATGACGCACGTTATCGAACCGTTCGAGATTCCGGCGCATTGGCCGCGATACCTGTCGTTCGACTACGGTTACAGCAGGCCGTTCTCGTGCGGCGTGTGGGCGGTGGGCGAGCGCGGCGAGGTATACCGATACAAGGAGATTTACGGCTGCACGGGCGTGGCGAACGTGGGCGTCAAGCTCTCGCCGGGCGAGATCGCGATGAGGATCGAGGAAGGGCTGCGGGACGAGCGTCGGGAGGGCATTCGCACATTTGGCGTGGCGGACCCGAGTATCTGGGACGGGAGCCGGGGCACGAGCGTGTACGAGCAGATGCGGGCGGCGTCGCCGGGGCTGATGTTCAGCCCGGCGGTGAATGATCGGATTCCGGGGAAGGCGCAGGTACACGAGCGGCTGAAGTTCGACGCTGCGGGGCGGCCGATGATGCAGGTGTTCACGACCTGCCGGGACTTCATCCGGACGTTCCCGGCGCTGGTGTACGACGACAGACACGTCGAGGATGTTGACACGGGCGGCGAAGATCACATCTACGACGAGACGCGCTACTTTCTAATGTCCCGGCCTATCGCGCCGAGGACGCCGCGAGAAACGCGCAGGCCGGTGTTCGACCCCCTGGGGTGAGAAGGAGGCGATGCATGTGACGTTCGGGCAGATCAAGAAACGGGTGCTGGAGCAGGCAGGCGAGGACGCCAGCGACATCGCGGAGTTCGACGCCCTGATCGACCAGTATGTGAACGAGGGATATCACTATGTGCTGCAGCGGGCTTTCAGGCCGCGTGGGCATACGGAGCTCTACTTGGAGACGGGAGAGGACAGCGTTGACGCAAGGCGCGTACCGCGGCTGATTGAGATCGTGGAGGCACAAGCGGACGGACGGCAGGTGCCTTTCGAGATGGACGGCAGCCGGGTGCATCCGCTGTGCGCTGTAAAGGGCGAGCTGGAGATCACCTATGTGCACGACGAGCCGGACCTGCTGGCGGATCGTGATACGCCGCGCCTGCCTGCATGGTCGCATGGGTGCCTCGCGGACTACGCGACGTGGAGGTTTTATTCTAACGGCAGCCTGACGCGCCAGAGCCGCGCGGAGTTTTACAGGCAGCGGTTCATGGAAACCTTTTTTCGCATCCGCCCAGAGGGCGAGTACAGCGCCACGGTGCCCAATATGCATGGGCTGTACGATTGCACGTGAGAGAGGAGGAGCGGACGCTGGAACATGAAGAGCAGGTTCTGAAGCCGGAAGAGCGCGAAATCCTGAACCGGGCGTTGCGGCTCTTTGAAGAGTTTCGTACGGCGCACCGTCCGCTGCACGAGCAGGCGCGCACGAGCCGTAAGCTGCGGGCGTTGCAGGACGACACGCTGCCCAAGACCGCACCGAAGCTCAACAGCCTCAACAGCACCATCGACAACGTGGTGGCGGATCAGATGGACAACCTGCCGGAGGCGAAGATGATGCCGGAGCGCCCAGAGCTTCAGGAGAGCGCGGACGTTCTGACGGACGTGGTGCGCTACGCGCTGTACCAGAGCGCGTTTGACGAGCAGTACGCGCAGCTCATGGAGGACTGCGCGGTGACGGGCACCGGCATCCTGCAGGTGTTCTGGGACGAGGAGCTGGACGACGGGCGGGGGATGGCGCGCTGCGAGCGCTGGGAGATGGAGAGCTTCTTTCCCGACCCGATGTTTGAGGATATTCAGGACGGGCGCGCGGTCTTCAAGACGGCGTTCTACCCGCGGGAGTGGTATGAGCAGCACTACCCGGAAAAGGCGCGGTACATCGGCGGGGATACGTACTGGGAGCCGCGGGCGGGGTACACGCCGGAGGGCGAGGCCCCGATCCTGCTGATCGAATACTGGTGGCGGTCGTACGAGGCGGGCGACAGGCGCTACAGGGTGCACATGGCGCAGATCGCGGGCGGGGCGCTGCTGTACGCGAGCAGCGCGAAGTCCGTATACAGCCACGGCGAATATCCGTTTGTGGCGTACCGCTACCGCAGACAGGCCGGGTCCCCGTTTGGGATCAGCCTGATGGACGACTACGCGGATCAGTGGCGGGCGACGTGCCGCTACGCGAAGTACATGGACGACAACGCGCGAGCGTCGAGCCGGCAGCGGTTCATCTACCGCGAGGACAGCGGTCTGGACGGGAAGGCACTGTCAGACTGGAGCCGGGACTTTGTGGGCACGCGAGGCAACATCGACGACGCGAGCCTGCGGGCGTTTCAGGCCTCACCGCTCAATCCGCAGGTCATGAACTTCATGACCTACCTCGTGGACACGATGAAGCAGGACAGCGGCCAAAACCAGTTTTCGCGCGGCGAGGGCGGGCTGGGGGTCACGGCGGCGAGCGCGATCCAGGCCTTGCAGGAGGCAGGCGGAAAGATCACGCGGCTGCATACGGCCAGCTACAAGGAGTGTTTCCGTCAGACGGTGGAGCAGATGATCTACGTGCTGTCGGACAAGATCACACAGGAGCGGGTCATCATGGTAGCGGGGCACGGCAGCTCCGGCGAAATGGTTCCGCGCAACGTGAAGCTCGTGCCCGGCAGCAAGGGACCGGCCATCGAGCGGCCGCCATACAACGTGCGCGTGCAGGTGCAGCGCAGGAGCCCGCTGCAGATTCAGACGAACAACGAGTTCGTTTTGCAGGTGGCGCAGATATGCGGTCAGGCGGGCCAGCCGCTGCCGCCTGTCGCGGTGGTGTCGCTGCTTCAGGGAATCGACAACAAGCAGGAGGTGCTCTCAGCCCTGCAAACCGCAGACCAGACCCGCGAGCAGCTACAGCGGCTGCAGGGGGCCTTGGAACAACTTCAGGGCCAGGTGGAGCAGGAAGGCCGGCGCGCGCAGGCGCTGCGGCAGGCGCTTGTCACCGGCCAGACAGCGAACGCGGATTATACGGAGCTACAGGATGAGGTGGCGGCGGAACCGACAACTGAAACGGCTTGACGCCGATCAGATAAAACGCCGGACAGGCTGACTACGCGGAAAGGCGCGACGATGGAGGACGTATGGACGAGATAGGCACGGTCGTGACGGCGCCGGACGACGCGGCGAATGACACGGTAAACCTGTCTGCACTTTTGGATGAGCAGGCGGAGACGGTCGAAACCGCGCAGGAGGACGCTTCTGCGCATGCCGACGACGGGCAGCCGCAGGCCGAGGAGACGCAGACGACGCTGGAAGCGGAGCGGGAGCGCTGGAAGCTGGGCAAGGAGGCCGCGCTGCGTGCGCAAAGCCGGAAATATCAGCCGGATGTGCAGCTCGCGAAGACCGCGCGCGACGTGTTTGCCGGGATGACCGACGATGAGATCGCGCAGGCGATGCTGGAATACCGTGCGGCCAGAATGGCCGAGGAAGACCCGGAGATCACGCCCAAGGCGGCGAAGCAGATCCTGGAACTGAAAACCGCGAAGGCGAAACCCACGGAGGCGGACGGCAGGCGCGCGCAGCTGGAAGACCAGCTCTTTGCGCTGCAGGGCAGCGGCGCGGACCTCGGCGGCATGTTCCAGGATGAGACGGTGGCCGCGCACATCAACGACGGCACCTGGGACGTCAACACGGCCTATGCCTACTGGCAGGGCATGCGCAAAAGCGCACAGACACGGGACAACCCGCCCGTTGCGACCGCACGGAGCACTTCCGGCGGCGCGAAGATGAAAGATTTTGCGGACATGACGCCGGAGGAATTTGCGGCGTTCAACGCGCGCATCGAACAGCAACTTCGGAGCGGGAAGCGGGTTGTCCTCGGCTAAAAGGAGAGGATAACACATGGCAGTAACCTATAACACCAATACCACAGGTACCGGTACGCTCGCTGTGACCGCGACTAAGCAGTACTACGACAAGCGGCTTCTGGAGAACATGAAGCCCCTGCTGATTCACAATCAGTTTGCGCAGAAGCGTCCGATGCCCGCGCACCACGGCAAGACCATCGAGTTCCGCAAGTGGACGCCCTTCGCGGCGCTCACCACGCCGCTGACGGAGGGCGTGCCCCCGGAAGGGCAGGCGCTGAGCATGACCAACCTGACGGCGACTATCGCCCAGTACGGCGGCTTTGTGACGGTCAGCGACCTGCTCGACCTGACGGCCATTGACAACGTCAAGTCTGACGCCGTGGATCTAATGGCGCAGCAGGGCGCGCTCACGCTGGACACGCTTGCCCGTGAGGAGCTGCATAAGACGGCGAGCGTTATTTACGCGGGAGGCAAGACGGGCCGTGCGCAGCTCACCCCCGCGGACAAGCTTACCAGCCTTGAGCTGCGCAAGGCCGTGCGCGCGCTCAAGAAGGTCAACGCGCCGATGTTCAAGGGGAACGGCACAGGCGCGGGCTACTACGTGGCGATCATCGGCCCGGACACGGAGTTCGACCTGATGGACGATCCCACGTGGAAGGACGTCAGCAAGTACCAGGACAAGGGGAACATCTACAACGGCGAAATCGGCATGCTGTACGGCTGCAAAATCATCTGCACCAGCGAGGCGAAGGTCTTCACCGGAGCGGGGGCGGACAGCGCGGACGTCGCCTCCACGCTGGTATTCGGCCAGAACGCTTACGGTGTGGTGGACATCGACGGCAGCGGCAACGTGCAGTCCAAGATCAAGCCCGCGGGCAGCGGCGAGGATCCGCTGGATCAGCGCGGCACCGTCGGCTGGAAGGTCATGGCCTACGTGTGCAAGGTGCTGCAGCCCGCGTTCATCCAGCGCATCGAGAGCGGGTTCAGCGCGTAACGAACGGGCATAGGGAGAAGAAAGGAGGAAGCAATTCATGGTTGCTTCCTCCATTTTGAAAGGATGAGGATTATGGCGGCAAGGACGAACGAGGAACTGGAAAAGGCTGCGCGCGCGCAGGAGGTCGGCGCGAAGGCCGCGTTTGCTAAGGCGGCGCGCGTAAAGGTCTACGTGCCCAAGGGCGCGGACGAGCACGACACGGAGCTCTACGGCTGCTGGAACGGCATCCCGGTGCGCTACAGGCGCGGCGAAGAGGTTGAGATGCCGGATATGGTACTGCAGATGTTCAGGGACTGCGGGGCGCTTTAAGCCCCGAGCCGACGAGGAGGTGCCGGGGTGATAGCGCGGCTGGAAGACTTTAAGGGCGTGTGGCAGGCGGCGGGCGACAGCGGGCTTTCGGGCAAGTACGCCTACGACGCCTACAACGTGAGCACACAACGCGGCGCGCTCGCGTCGGCGTCGGGCTACGAGGCGTTTCTGCCGCCCATCGCGGTGCAGAGCGGGGCGGGGGCGTATGCCCAGATCGGTACGCTGGCGCGGCTCTACCGCAGGAACGCGGCGGAGGACCAGCGCGAGGTCTTCGTGGCTTGTACGCTGGACGGCATCTACACCTACACCGCCGGGGACGCGGGCTGGACGTGCAGGCTCGCCGGGCCGCTCTACAGCGACGCCTGGGACTGGGTGACCTACGAGACGGTGGACGGAGAGGGCGAGAGCGCCGTGACCTGCGACGTGCTGATCCTTACGAACGCGAAAGACGGCATGAAGGCGCTGTACGGCAGCGACCTGCGCGTGGAGAGCAAGGAGACGCCTGCCCGGTTCGGCGTGCTGGGCAGGCACGCGGAGCGCATCTGGGGCGCGGGTGTGGAGGACGAGCCGGACAGCCTGTACTACTCGCGGCCCTATGACCCGTTCAACTGGACGGCGGACGAGCAGAACCCGGAGCTGGGCGGCGGGCAGATTTTGCAGCCGACCTGGGATGGCGACCGTTTCATCGCGCTGCGCGAGCTGGGCGCGTACCTGATCGCGCTCAAGACCCGCAGCATCTACCAGGTGCGCGGCACGGACCCTTCCAGCTTCGTCGTCACGCAGGAGTACGGCGCGGACGCGCCTGCGGCGGAGAACACCATCGCCGTGGACGGTACACGGATGTATTACCTGACGGGGCACGAGGTCGGCGTGTACGACGGCGTGTCGGCGCAGCTCCTGGCGCAGGACGCGCTGTACGAGGCGCTGAGCGCCGTCGGGAACGCTCAGGGAGCCAGCGGCGTCGTTTGCGGCCACGTATACTACCTGGCGCTGCCGGTGGGCAGCGTTCTCAACAATACGGTGATCGAGTACGACACCATCCGGCGCACGTTCATGGTGCGCCGGGGCATCTATGTGCGGGTGTTTCTGGAAAGCGAGGGACAGGTCTATTTCACGTCGAGCCAGGACCCGTTTCGCGTTTACCGCTACGGCGCGGGCACGAGCTACGACGGACAGCCGATTTCCTGCCGCTGGCAGACGGGTTGGATGGAGGGTGCGACAAAGCGCACGCGTAAGGAAGCCTTTATCCTGCGCTTTTTCGCGCGGGGCGGCGACGGCGCGGTGCTGCGCCTGACGCTGGAGACGGAAAAAAGGCGCAAGGAGCGTGCCGTGAGCCTATGCCCGGAGGGGCGGAGCTACCGCGTGCGCATACCGGTGCGCGGCGTGCGCTGGCGGCTGACGCTGGAAAACGAAGGCGTGCAGGCGTGGAGCATTCCGAGCGGCATCGAGGTCAGCGCGGAAGAGGAGGAGCTGGAGTGAGGATCACGCCAGCGACGAGTAGGCACGCGCGATTTAAAAAATCGCCGTGCCGTAGCCCGCGCGCGAAGGGCGCGGGCCGTAAAAAGAGGAGGAGCTGGAGTGAGAAAACTACAGCCTCCGGCGCTGCCGGTAATTATAGAACAGGAAATACAGCAACCCCGTGGGGCGTCAAGGTACATGGTTTCCTTGACAAGAGCCCTTCGCGCGGCGCTTGACGATATTTACCGTACACTGAGCAGGCACGAGCCGCGGGTGGGCGACATCCTGCTGACGTCGGAGAACAAGTCACCAGGCGCGGGATATGACGCCGCGGGCCAGGTTGGCGCATTTTACGCATGGAAGGTGAAGTGAGATGGCGAAGAACAGCACGGTGACGACGACAACCCATTCGTCCAGTTCGACGCAGGGTACGAGCGGAAGCCAGTCGCAGGGGCAGAGCAGCAGTCAGCAGTCTACACAAAAGGTCGTCAACCAAGAGCTCCTGAGCCAGCTGCTTGCGGGCCTCGCGGACATGGGCTACACGCCCCGCAGCGAGGAAGAGCTGCGGCAGGCAGCGGAGAATCGCTACAACCCCCTATACAACGCTGAGGTCGAGGCGGCCAAGCAGAAACAGCAGCAGACCGATCTCGCGCTTTCGCAGCAGCTCGACGATCTGCTTTCGGGCATCTCGCGCCAGAAGGAGACGCAGAACGCGGCCTATGACAAGGCGCGCGCGAACATCGAGACGGGCGCGCTCTCGCGCGGCATGGGCCGGTCGAGCTACACGACGAGCACGCTTTCAAACAACGACATTGCTCGCGCGAAGGCGCTCTCGCAGATCGACGAGGACGCGAACCGGCAGACCGGGCAGATCGGCGCGCAGCGCACGCAGCTGACGCAACAACTTGCGGAGACGCTGGGGCGGCTTTCCACAGACAAGGAGACGAACATCTCTAGTTATCTGCAGGAGCTGTACGACCAGGAGTACCAGCGCCAAATGGCGGCAAATCAGGCGAAGAACCAGAACTACCTGACGGCGGTGGACCTGTCCATGGGCACGAAGACGAGCGGTCAGACGAATTCGACGGAGAACACCAGCGGCTGGCAGAACCAGAAGGTCAACGGCACGGACACGAGCACGCAGACCACGGAATACTGGGGCGGCTCGTCGGGCGGGAGCGGCGGCGGCTCCGGCGGAAGCGGCATAAGCGGGGACGACGAGCTTGCCGGCATCCTCGAGGACGACGTCGCAGGGAAGAAGACCAAATTTGGGAATACGTGGATTTCCCCGTCACAGAAAAACGGAAAGAACGTCAGAACAACCTACTAAGGGGGCGTACGCATGCAGAGCAAAAAGCGATCGGCCGTTGAAGAAGCCGAGCGGAAAAGGGAAGAGCGCGAGCGGCAGGAGGCACAGTCGCGGGAGGCACAGTCGCGGGAGGCTCGGGAGCGTGCGCTGCGCGGGGAGACGAACGGCAGCAAGGCGGATCTGTCCCGCAGTCTCGCGGAGCATGAGGAACGGCGGCGGGCCGAGACGCAGGAGAAGCTGCGCGCCGGGGGCGACAGCGCGATGCAGGTGCTTCACGGCATTTCTGACCCGGAGAAGCGCAGCCGTGCGCTGGAGCTGTACACCAACGCAACGCGCGATAAGCAGAGCAGCCTGTACAACCCGAACCAGACGCTGACCTACAAGCAGGGCCTATCCGCGCTGGAGAAGCTGGACAAGCAGGCGGCACAGACGAAGGCGGAGAACCAGAGGGCACTGAACGATCTGCAAGTGGAGCGGAACGAGGCCAAGCTGAACCGGCTAGCGAAAAACGCCATCCGGGAAGACGACAAGCTACTGTATGAGCTGAATACGCGCCTGCGGAGCAGCACGGATAAGGGCGTCGTGGGCAAGCTGCGCCGCGGGCAGGAGTTTACGGCGGCAGGGCTCGACAGCTTGGCCGTCGAGCGGATGATCCAGGGCATCCCTGACGAGCAGAAGCGGCGCGAGGCGGCTGACATCTACACAAGGCTGCAAAAGTACGAGGGATCGCCGCTTTACCGCGAGTTTGGTCGCACAAGTGCATCGACGCTGAATAAGCCCACCGAGGATGCTGAGCTGTACGCGGAGTATGGCGGGCAGAGCTATATCGTACCGGCGACGCCGAAGGCTGAGGAGGATCAGGGAAAAGCCGAAAAAGGCATGATCGAGGGTCTTGCGGAGAAATGGCTGGAGATCACGGGAGGCTCGCCGGATTATGCAGCCGGACCGACACCTGGTGAGACGGCGGGGCAGCAGGACACAAAAGAGGCGGACGCGCCGGCAACGGCCATGAGAGTGGTGGCTGCAAGCGGCGAGGAACAAGTTATGGCAACGCCGGGAGAAGCCACAAGCGGCGAAGCCCAGGTGACGACGGGGAAAATGTATGATACGCCCGCGGGGCCGCCTGCGCCAGAGACAAACGCAGCTGAGAAATCGACGACAGGGTTCGCGGATTCGTCGGATGCCCGCGCGCTCAAGAAGGTCGACGAGGAAATCGCGGACATCGAGAGACAGATCGCCACGCTCGACCGGCAGATCGCAGAGCAACCGGGGGCATTTGGCGAATCGCTGGAACCCGTGCGCGCGCAGCTGGTACTGTCGCTGACGCAGAGGCAAAGCGAACGTCTATCACTGCTGGACGCGGCCGGGACCGTCACGGACGAAGAAGCGCTGATCTACTACAAGCGCGGGCAGTTGGACGAGCTGTCCCCTGAACAGCAGCGGATGGCGCAGACGTTCGCGGAGAACAACGAGCTGCTGCTGGAACGGGAAAACTATTTCGTCACGGGGATGCGCGAATCTCATCTGGGCGAAAGCGCGATGGACGTGCTGGCGCTCACGGACAGCGAGTACCTGACCGACCAGGAGCGCGGCGAGGTGCTGCTGGGAATGGCGGACGACCTGCAGGCGGCGAAGGCGGGCGGATACGCGAACCTGGGGGCCTATTACGGTGCCAACCCGGCCGCCAAAAAACGCTATGGCGAGTACGTCATTCGCGAGGCAGGCGTCAGGGCGGAGATGGACGCGCAGCGCGAGCATGAACAGGCGACGGCCCGCGCGCAGCTCGACCGCATGGTCGGCGTCGCGCTGACGAACGACGCTCTGGGCCAGACGACTGATGCGGATCGAAACGTGCTACGTTACCTGGACAGTATCGACGTCTTCGAGGATCAGGAACCGCTTTTCTACAATCTGTACGCGGGTGTGGACGAGCAGTTGCAAAATGAGATCCTCTATGGGGATCTGGCCGGCGGCGACTACGACTACATGACGATGGTGGACTACGCGCGGGACGCACTCAGGCGGGAAAAGCAGTACGCGGCGGCGCTGGGCATGACGCTTGAAACGTTTTGGGCGGGGCATCCTGAGCGCGCGCGCACGGCGGCGGACTACGTCTCCTATGCGACGGCGAGGTACGACACGCTGTGGAACGAGCCCATCGCCCGGGCGGTCGCGAGCGGGGAGATCACGGACGATTCGTACAAGATCGCGCGTTTTTTCATGGGCGACGAGCAGGTCGACGCGCTCATCGCGCAAGGCGGCGAGGGCGTCGGTATGTGGAGCGCTGCGGGCCTTGGCATGAAAGCTGGAACCCTGGACTTCGCTGCGGGCGTGGTGGGCGCGGGCGTGGGTCTTGTGGAAAAGCCCGCGGACAAGCTCGTGACGAACAACGCGCAGGACTACACGATGTTCTACGGTTCGGGCGCGCGCGCGGCACTCCGCGCGGACCTGCTGAAGATCGCCTACGGCCAGCCCGATGAGGCAGAGCGCGATCGCATGCTGCATCTGATCGCCAAGACGCCGGACATCTTCGACGTGCCGATCGACACGCGCGCGCATTTTAA
Organism: Beduinella massiliensis; assembly: GCF_900199405.1. Taxonomy (NCBI): domain Bacteria; kingdom Bacillati; phylum Bacillota; class Clostridia; order Eubacteriales; family Beduinellaceae; genus Beduinella; species Beduinella massiliensis. The sequence continues at coordinate 3,162,633 of NZ_LT963430.1, read as the reverse complement.
CCTGCTCAAAAACGCCCGCACAAACCTTACCCAGAGCGCCGCCGATGTGAAGCGTTTTGCGGACGAGCACATGACGGTGAATGAGCGTCTCCTGTTTGACACATCCGCGAATATTACGACGAACGTAGAGAGCCTCACGGGCGGCGCCCTGGTGACGGCGCTGTCGGGCAGCCCGACGCTGGGCCTCGCCATCGGCTACGGCCTGCCCGAGTACGGCAACGACTATTATGACTACATGGCGGCGACCGGCGGGGACGTGAATAAATCCAAGTGGGGCGCGAGCCTGAGCTTCGCCGCGACGATGGCGACGGAAAGCATACCGTTTGAGCGTTACACGGGCATGATCTTTGGCAGCGGCGTGACGGCGGGCGCCGGCCGAATTGCACAGGACCAGGGCGCTAAGGGCCTGAAAAGCGTCCTGCTGACCAGCGCGCATATTGCGAAAGAGCTGGGTGGAAACACGCTGATTGAGGCCGGGCAGGAGTATCTGGAGGGCACTATCAACGACAGCATCCAGCAGATGCTTGTCGACGGTGATTTAAACCTCCTGCAGGCGCATCAGGTAGGTGTTGAGGGCAGCAAAGCTTCGCTGCTGACGTCGCCCGCACTGTTCTTCCTGTCGTCGACGTCGGGCAAAATCGGCGACACCGTGCGCAAGTATGTCAAAGCCGCAGACGGCGGGCCGATAGACGTCGCGGCGCTGGTGACAGAGCTGAACGAATTGAGCCCGGCCGCGCGTCAGGAAGAGGCAGACACGATCAAAAAAGACGCGGTGCGGAACCGCGCGGACGCGCTCACGGCGGAGCAGGTCGCGGCCGGTGCACTGAACACCCCGGAAGCGCAGGCGCAGGCGGACAGCGCGAACATGGCGCTGTCGGAGGCGCAGGCCGAGAAAAACGCGGCAGACACGGCGCTGGCAGGTGCACAGGAGCAGAAGGTCACCGCGGTGGATGCCGTGGCCGTCGCACAGGGCGCAGAGCTCAAAGCTGCGTCGAAAGAGCTGCAGGCAGCCGCGCAAGCCGCGGCATCTGCCAGTGCAAGAGCGACTGTGGCAAATAAGGCCTATGCGGAGAAGAAGGCTGCCTCGGACGCCGCAAACAGGGCGCTTGAGGACGCGCAGCTGAATACTCTGGACGCGATCCGTGCGGAGAGCCTGCAGCAGGCGCAGAAGGAATACGGGGAAGCGGCCGGGGCCTATGTGCCCGGCTTCACGCTGGCGGACGCCACCGACGCGCAGCTCGAGGCGGCGGCGGAAAAGGCGGCTTCCGGCAGTGTCGCAAGTGCACAGAAGCAATTTGACCAGGCGAACCGCTCCGCGGCCCGCCTGACAGAAAGCCTTGCGGGTCTGACGGAAAGCGCGGGCCGCGCGCAGGCGCGATACGACGAGGCGGCAGCGGCCTACAGCCGTGACCCGTCGCGCGAAAACCGGATCGTGTTGGAGCAGTCAAAGAAGCAGTACAAGAACGCGCTGACGCGGCTACAGCGCACGCAGGGCAATCTCCTGCACGCACGGGAGCGCGTTACGACGACGCAGGCAGCGCTGGCGGCGGAGACGGCGCGCATGCAGGCGGAGACGGCCGTGCTGTCCGGCGTGATGCGCGACGCACGGGACGCGATAGCCGCCCTGCCCGCGGAGCAGCAGCAGGCTATGCGCAAGGCGTGGCAGGAGAATGTCAAGGCCTACGGCACGGCGGAGGGGACAGCCCGGACGCTTGAGGCCGCGCTGGAGCTGCGGGCCGCCGCGGAGCAGGTAAAGGCACAGGCTAAAGCGGACGCGGAGGCCGACACGGCGGACGTCGAGACGGTATTTGCCGGGCGCAGCCTGCGCGATCCGGTTGTGCAGAGGTTTGTATCGGACGTGGCGCAGCGGACGGGCACGCTCATTGAGTTTGCGCAGCTCGCGGCGGGGGACGAGGGGTACTACGACCGCACGCGCGGCGTGCTTGTACTGAGCGACGCGCTCGATGGCGCGGCCGCTGTCAAGGCGGTTGCGATCCACGAGCTGACGCACACGATCGAAGGCACGCAGAGCTACGCAGGGTTCGCGGAGGCCGCGCTAAACGCCGCCTATGGCGGCGACAACGCAGCCGTTCAGGAGGCCATAGACGCAAAGCGCGCGCAGTATGAAGCCTTTGGGAGGACGCTGGACGATGTGAGCGCGAGGGCCGAGGTCGTCGCGGAGGCGGCGCGCAGGGTCGTTTACGCCAGCGAGGCGGACATCGACAGACTGGTGCGCTCCAATCGAAGCCTGGCGCAGCGCATTTACGACGCCATCCGGGATTTCATCAGCGGCCTGGGCCGCCGGAGGAGCGATCCGCAGTATGCGGACATCCGACGGGCGCAGCGGCTCTTTGAAAAGGCGCTGAACGAAAAAGCCCCCGCGCAGAGCGGGGGAGAGCAGCATTCGATCGAGCAGGATGACAGGGGATATTACGTCAAAGCGGATCGCAAGGTTGTTCTGAGCGATAACCCGAAGCTGTGGAACGACGAGATCCAGAGGTACATACAGGACACAATCCGAAAGAACGGGGACGTCACGATTCAAACCCTCGACGGTGATACGTTAAGAATCACGGAAAAGAGCCAGTGGCACGCGGGAAGCAGAAACAAGGGGCAGAGTGATGCACTTTATAAGACAAAGCTGAACGCTTCGGCGCATTTGGATGAAGTCGCATTCGTATCGACAGACCTCGGTAAGGAACGCCCGAATAGCCCAGACAAAAACGGAAGACACGGAAAGCTGGCAGCACTTGGCTGGAGATATCGTCAAGCTTACTTTGAGGATTATGACGGGCAGCGTTATGAAATGACGATTTCGACAGCGCAAAACGAAGAAGGACAGACAGTCTACAACATAGGTAGGGTGAAAAAAATAGAAAACCACCCGACCAGCGTTAGGGGCCCTGTGAGAGGGGAAATCCCCCCTCACGTCCCAACCGATGCAAACGCATCGATTATTAGGTCGGATGGTAACAACAGTATAACCGAATCGGCTCCTGCTGTCAACACCCAGTCTACGCAAAAAGCGCCAAACGATGCACAGCATTCTCTCGGCCAACGCCAATTCGGCTCGCAGACCGCGCAGACCCTCGAGGACATTCCGGCGAGCATCCGGCGCGGCCTCGCGGAGAACAGCGGTTACGGGACGGACACGAACGACGCGCAGATCGTTCGAGCCTACAACGCGTATCAGGAGATGGGCGCGGAGGCGGCGGCCGCAGAGGTGCTGAGCCGCGAAGGCGCGCTGAGCGCGGACGACGTGGCGTTGGCGCAGGTAACGGTCGCGCACGCGATTCAGGACGGGGAGCTGCTGCTGGCAGCGCAGCTGCTGGACCGCTACAACCGGGAGGGCACGCAGCTGGGACAAGCGCTGCAAGCGCGAAAGATCATGAGCCGGTTGACCGTACAGGGGGCCCTCGCGGAGACGACGAAGCGCGTCGAGGGGTACAACCGGAAAGCCTTATCCGGCATGCATGAGAAAAGCCGAAAGGCAGACATCAAAAGAACTGTGGAGCGCGTGACGACGGCGCTGCCCGCGGGCCCTGAAATCAAGACCGACGGCGGGAACAACCGGTGGCATGTACCGCTGAACGACGCGCAGCGCGCGCTCATCCGCGAGTACGGATTGGAAGGCGTGTCCCTGCCGGGCATACACTACAACCGCGCAACGGTCGAGCAGCGCATGCTGGCAGCGATCATCGCGACGCCAGGCCTCCCGCGAGGCGGCGAACATCTGAACCTGATCGAGCAGCTGGAGTACATGCGCCGCGGGTACGCGGTGACGACGGAAGCGGATCTCAACTATATCGCCTCGCAGATGCAGGAGTTCATGAACCAGTCGCAGGCGGCGGGGGAGGCGGACGCGGACTTTGACGCGGTGACGAGCCGCGAGGCCCGGCTGGCCCTGGCGAGGGCTTACGAGGCGGCGGGGAATACCATGCCCGTGCATATGGGAGAAAAGGGAACCGGCCTGCTCTACATGAACATGCTGCAGCGGTATGTGACCGCGATCAAAAATGTGCTGAGCAACGTGTTCACCCGGCCTTTGGAGCTTACGAGCACCGCCGTCGCAAGCCTGGTCGACCAGGCAGTCGCGCGGGAAACGGGAGAGCGCACGACGGGGCTTGCGACGAGGGCAGAGGCCAGGGCCGCGCGCAGGGCTTTCGCACAGGAGGTCGCCAATACCTGGGCCGACTACTTTGTGGACAAGGCCGACACGAGCCACAGCGCGAAGTACGCGGTAGGCGCGCGGGGCCGCACCTATCAGACCGAATGGCTGGAAGCGGCGAAGGCCCTCGTGGACTTTTCCATGCAGATCGGCGACCGGCCGTTTTACGAGCAATGCTACGCCGAAGAGTTGGCGGTGCTGCGCCGCCTGAACCCGGCGCTGGACGTTAAGACCGCACGGCAGGAGGCGACTGCCAGGGCGCTGGAGCGCGTCTTCCAGGAGGACAACGCGGTAACGGCAGGCCTTTCGCGAATCGCCCAGGGGAAGTTTGGCTTCGCCGTCAAACTGCTTGTGCCCTTTGCAAAGACGCCGACGAACGTCGTGACGCGCATGGCCCAGTATTCGCCCGTCGGCCTGATCGACGCGCTGCTGCGCAAAGGCTGGTACGCGAGCCGCAGCCGAAACGGGGAATTTAACCAGCGCGATTTTGTCATGGGCGTGGGGCGCGGACTGACAGGCACGGGGCTGATGCTGGCGGGCATGCTGCTGGGCGCGGGGGGCGTGCTCAGGTTCGGGAGCGGAGACGAGGACGACAAGGACAAGGCCGCCCTGATGCAGGCAAACGGCGTGCCGTACAGCGCCTATATCGTGGACTGGAACGGCAATCAGCATGAGATCGAATGGGCCCTGCCCATGGCGGGCCCGCTGGTGCTGGGTGCGAGCTTCAGCAAGCGGATCGAGAACGATGAAGCGCTTTGGGCAGCCACGATTGGCGGGCTGTGCGACATGGGCGATCAGCTCTTCGACAGCAGCTTCATGCAGTCGTTGACCAGCGTCCTGCGGGGCAATTCGGAGAGCCCTGCGGTGAACATCAGCACAGGCCTCGCGTCCAGCGCGATGGGCATGCTGGTGCCCGGAAACCTGCGGGCAATCGCCAAAACCATTGACCCTTATGTGCGCGATACGAGCGCTGAAAACGAGTGGCAAAAGGCCTTCAACCAGAGCGTCGTTGCGGCCATACCGGGATGGCGGCAGACGCTGCCGGTGAAAGTGGACGTGACCGGACAGCCGATGAGCCAGAACGCGGCCTACAGCGGCGTGGCGCACTTTCTGGACAGCTTCCTCGCGCCGACGGCAACGCTCGCGCCCCGCAACGACCCGGCACTCGCGGAGCTGCTGGAGATCGCAGGCCGGACGAGCGACGGGAGCTGGCTGCCGGGCAACCCGTTGTACGGAGCGAAATACAGCCTTACGGTGCCGAAGACGTATGCGAAGAGCTTAAGGTTGAATCAGGGCGAGGACAGCTACAGCTGTACGCTGACGCCTGAGGAGCGCGCAGCCTATAACATGGACTTCGGCCGGCTGCTCTTTGATGGAGGTACAACGATAGACAACAAGGGAAAGCGGGTCATCGTGCCAGGTCTGCGCGAGACCTTGGAGAGCCGCAAGTGGGCAAAAATGGACGATTTGGAGCGCATTGAGCTGGTGAAAGAGATGAGCAGCATCTGCAAGGCTGGTGTGACTTACGAGTGGGCCAAACAAAAACATAAGGAGGCGGGCCAGTGATCTACGCGGCGTTTGACGGGCAGTCGCGCGAGGCGATCGCCTCGGACGTGTTTCAGTACGACACGGGCGAGGGGCTGGAGCTCAGCGGACTGCCGGGCGAGCTGGGGGGCGTGGCAGTCGAGGTGCACTTCGGCTACGAGGGCGACGCCAAGGCGGAGGCGCGCATCGCTCAGTTCGACAAGCGCGGGGGCGTGTGGCGTGCGGACGTGCCGGACGTCTACCTGCAGCGGGCGCGGACGGTGAACGCCTACGTGTACGTGATCGAGACCGAGCTCAAGAAGCGCACGCTTTACCGGGTGACGTTCTCGCCTATCGAGCGGCCCGCGCCCTCCACGGAGGTGACGCAGGCGCAGGCGGACGCGTGGGCGCAGCTCGTGGTCGAGGTGAACGGCGCCGTCGCGGGAGCGGACGCGGCGGCGGGGCGCGCCAACGCTGCTGCGGCAAGTCTGACGACAGAAGGAGAAAAGTGGGAAGCACGCATCCAGGAAGTCGAACGTCGAACGCCTGGCAGCATGGTCACGGAGGTTTCGCGGAAGACCGTGTCCGTGCCGACGAGCGGCTGGACGAAGAACGCGCAGGGTATGCAGGAGCTCTCGGTCAACATAGCGGGAACGAAAAAGGAGAGCACGACCCAACGCGTGGATGTGGCTGTACAGGGGGAGCAGATCGGTAGGGTACTGCTGGCGGGCGCGCGAGTAGACACGGACAATACGCTGACGCTGGTATGTCTGGCCGTTCCCCCCGCAGCGTTTGAGCTTATGGTGATCGTAGGAGAGGTAATTCCATGACGTCGTGTAGGCAGATACTTGTCGTAAGGCGGGAGAAGAAATGTTTGAGATCAGAGGGAAACGGATACGGGTGTCGCGCGGAGATACGGGGACGCTGGTAGCCAGCGCGCGCGGCGTGACGCTGGGCGAGGCGGATCGGGTGCTGCTCACGGTGCGCGGAGAGGACGGCGCGGCGGTCATCGAGAAGGTGGAGACGCCGGACGCGGAGGGCACGGCGCGATTTCATTTTGTGAATGCGGACACGGAGGAATTGGAGCCGGGCGGGTATCTGTGGGATCTTCGCTACGTGCTGGGCGCGACGGTGACGGACGGGCGCGTGACGGACGGGGAGCGGGTCGTCACGCCCTTTGCGCCGTCGGGCTTTGAGGTGCTGGAGGTGGTGGGTGATGTCTGAGATGTGCGTGGAGCTGAACAGCGGCGAGATGATCGTGCGGCTGGAGGCGGAGGAGACGGAGGCCGCGAGGAAAGCGGCGCTGGCGGCGGAGCAGGCCGCGCGGGCTGCCGGAGATGCCGAGGCGCTGACGCGGGAAGCGGAGGCGGTGCGCGTCGAGGCGGAACAGAGACGCGCGGCCGCGGAATCCGCGCGCGCCGTTGCGGAGAGGGGCCGCGAGGGAGCGGAGGCGCAGCGGGCGTCGGCGGAAGCGGAGCGCGACGGCGCGGAAGAGGTTCGTGCGTCGGCGGAAGCGGAGCGTAACGGCGCAGAGGCGCTGCGCAAGGTGGCGGAGCAGGTGCGCGCGGGCGCGGAGATGGAGCGAGAGAGCGCGGAAACCGCCCGCGCGTCTTCGGAGGGCGCGCGAGAGCGCGCTGAGACGGGACGGGAGAGCGCGGAAACCGCCCGCGCGTCTTCGGAGGGCGCGCGAGAGCGCGCTGAGACGGGACGGGAGAGCGCAGAAGCCGCCCGCGCGTCTTCGGAGGACGCGCGAAGGGCCGCTGAGACGGAGCGGGAGGGCGCGGAGACCGCCCGCGCGTCTTCGGAGAATGCGCGCAAGACGGCGGAGGACGCACGAAAGAGCGCGGAGACAGAGCGGGAGCAGGCGGAAGCGTCGCGAGCAGCCGCAGAGGGCGCGCGAAAGGGCGCGGAGACGAAACGAGCGGAGGCGGAGGCTGTCCGGGAGACTTCCGAGGATGCGCGGAAGAGCGCGGAGACGAAGCGAGCGGAGGCGGAAACAGCCCGGTTGCTTTCGGAGGACGCGCGGAAGAGCGCGGAGACGAAGCGAGCGGAGGCGGAAACAGCCCGGTTGCTTTCGGAGGACGCGCGGAAGAGCGCAGAGACGAAACGAGCGGAGGCGGAGGCTGTCCGGGAGACTTCCGAGGATGCGCGGAAGAGCGCGGAGACGAAGCGAGCGGAGGCGGAAACAGCCCGGTTGCTTTCGGAGGACGCGCGGAAGAGCGCGGAGACGGGCAGGGCGAATGCGGAAACGGCGCGAGCAGCCGCAGAGGACGCGCGGAAGAACACGGAGACGAAGCGGGCGGAGGCGGAAACCGCCCGGTTGACCTCGGAGGACGCGCGAAAGAGCGCGGAGACGGGCAGGACGAATGCGGAAGCGTCGCGTGTAGCCGCAGAGGACGCGCGGAAGAACGCGGAGACGGGCAGGGAGAATGCGGAAACGGCGCGAGCAGCCGCAGAGGACGCGCGAAAGAGCGCTGAGACGGGACGGGAGCAGGCGGAAGCGAAGCGCGCCGCGGACAGCGAAAAGGCGCTGCTGGACGCGCAGGCCGCCGTGGACGCCGCAGACGGCTGGGCGCGCGCGGAGGCGTCGGCCCGGACGCTGGACGTCGGCGCGGCGGCGAGCGCGAGCGTGGCGACCGCCGAAGGCGGGCACAAGCTGCTGACGCTGGGCCTGCCCAGAGGCGAGCGTGGGCCGCGGGGGCGCGGGCTTACGGCGATGGGCGCCTGGACGGCCGGTGTGCAGTACCTGTGCAGCGACGACGTGCAGCATTTCGTGCTGTACGAGGACAGCAGCTACGTATGCCTTCAGTCCCACACGTCGGGCGCGGAGAGCGCGCCGCCCGCCGCGGCCTATTGGACGCTGCTCGCGTCCAAGGGAAGCGTGGACAACCTGCCCGGCATGCGCGGGGCGACGGCGGATACGGCGGGCGAGGCGGGGCTCGTGCCCGCGCCTGCGGCAGGCGCACAGGGCCGGTACCTGCGCGGGGACGGCACGTGGCAGACGCCGCCGAACACGACGTACGGCGTCGCGACGGCGAGCGCGGACGGCCTGATGGCGAAGGGCGACAAGGCGAAGCTGGACGGCGTGGCGGAGAACGCCAACAACTACGCACACCCGACGGGCGACGGCAATCAGCACATGCCCGCGACGGGCACTGGCAACAGCGGCAAGTTCCTCCGCGCGGGCGCGGCGGCGGGAAGCGCGGCATGGTCGGAGCTCGCAAAGGCCGACGTGACGGGCGCGCTGGGATACACCCCGCCGACGCAGGATACGAAGTACGGCGTCGCAACGGCGAGCGCGAACGGCCTGATGGCGAAGGACGACAAGGCGAAACTGGACGGCGTGGCGGCAAACGCCAACAACTACGTGCACCCGACGGGCGACGGCAACCAGCACGTACCCGCGACGGGCACCAGCAATAGCGGCAAGTTCCTCCGCGCGGGTGCGGCGGCGGGAAGCGCGGCGTGGTCGGGGCTTGCAAAGGCCGACGTGACGGGTGCGCTAGGCTATACTCCGCCGACGACGAACACGACGTACGGCGTCGCAACCCAAAGCGCAGACGGCTTGATGGCGAAAGGTGACAAGGCAAAGCTGGACGGCGTGGCAGCAAACGCCAACAACTACGCGCACCCGACGGCGGCTGGCAGTAAGCACATCCCGGCTGGCGGCGCGAGCGGGCAGATTTTGCGCTGGAGCGCGGACGGCACGGCGGCGTGGGGCGCCGATAATAACACGACGTACAGCGACATGAAGGGCGCGACGGCGGACGCAGCAGGCGCGCACGGCCTCGCACCGGCCCCGGCTGCCGGCACACAGGGCAAATACCTGCGCGGGGACGGGACTTGGCAGACGCCGCCGAACACGACGTACAGCACGGCGACGGCGAGCGCGGACGGCCTGATGGCGAAGGGCGACAAGGCGAAGCTGGACGGCGTGGCGACGAACGCGAACAACTACGCGCACCCGACGAACGCGGGGAACAAGCACATCCCGGCAGGCGGCGCGAGCGGCCAGATCCTGCGCTGGAGCGCGGACGGAACAGCGGCGTGGGGCGCGGACAACGATACGACGTACGGCCTGGCGACGGGAAGCGCGGACGGCCTGATGGCGAAGGGCGACAAGGCGAAGCTGGACGGCTTCGGCGCGGCTTCGGCCTACGCGCTGAAGACGGACCTGCCGGGGACGGTCTTTGAAAAGGGCAGGAAGACGATCAACATCCCGGCAAGCGGCTGGGCGGCGAACGCGCAGGGCTGGCAGGAGAAAACCGTGGACTGCGCGGGAACGATCGCGGGAAGCACGACGCAGCGGGTGGACGTCGCCGTACAGGGCGCGCAGATCGGAAGCGTCTTGCTCGCGGGCGCGCGGGTGGACGCGAACGACAAGCTGACGCTCGTATGCCTGGCCGCGCCGCCTGCCTTTGACCTTATGGTGATTTTGAGCGAGGTGAGGACATGAGCGCGACCTTTTGCCGGGTGGTGAACGGCGGGGCGCTGGTGACGGCGTGCAAGGCGGTGACGGCGGTATCGCTCAGTGCGAACAACGTGGGCTTTGGCGCGGGCGTGACGCTCTCGTGGTCGGGCGCTGCGGGCGGGGCAGGCAACCCGATCCGCGGCTACGAGGTGTACCGGGACGGCGTACTGCTCACGACGGTCTTTGACGGCACGAGCTGCACGGTCACGTCGCCCACGAGCAACGGCAGCTACAAGTACACCGTCAAGGCGCTGGGCAGGATTCCGGGATTCGACTCGCCGGTGAGCACGGCGTCAGCGACGCTGACGAGTATCGTCACCGCGCCGACGGCACCGACGTCGGTGTGGCTGTCCGCGACGGACGTGCGCATCGGCAAGAGCGTGACGCTCTCGTGGTCGGGCGCTGCGGGCGGCACGAACAACCCGGTCGCGAAGTACCACGTTTATCGGGGCGGCGCGTACCTGACGGAGACGACGGGTACGAGCTGTGCCGTCACGGCGTCGGGCACGGCGGGCGGCAAGTACACGTACACGGTCTACTCCATCGGCAGCGTGAGCGGCTGGAATTCCGGCGCGTCCGCGGGGGTTACGCTGACTGCGCATGGGGCGGAATACGTTGACAGCTACTTCACTTCGAGCGGGACATATACCGTACCGAGTTGGGCGGAGCGGGTGGATCTTACCGTTATCAGCGCAGGAGGCAGCGGAAGTGGAGCTAGAGAGAGTCGTGGAGGATGCGGAGGAGGATCTGGTTATATTGGAACGTGGGCTGCTATTTCATTATCCAAATCGCAAAGTGTTTGGGTTAGTGTTGGAGCAGGTGGCGCGTCGGTTACTAACACGTCCAACGGCCTGGCTGGCGGTACATCAGGAATTGAAGGCTATTATGTAGGCGGCGGTGAAGGTGGCTATTATGATTATCGAGGAGGACACGGAGGAGCCGGTGGTGGCGGTGGTGGAAGAGCAACCTGGGGTGGAAATGCGGAGACGTCCAGCGCAGGAGGTAATGGTCTAAATACCGTTGGAGGAGCAGCAGCTACCGGTACATATGGTGTGTCTGGTGGAACAGGGGGAGGTTATAAAGGAACAAACGGGGTACGAGGGACAACTAATACTTGGGGTGGCTCTAACCAACAGGCAGGGGTTGGAGCAAACACTCACGAGTATTATTGCTTTTCAGACCCGGGCACACAGCGTTACCTAAATGCTACCGGTGGAGATGGAGGAGCCGGAAGATATGGCAATACTCCATCTGGTGGAGGATGGGGAGGCCGTGTTGGAAAAGACGCGGCTGGAAATGCACTCTACGGTATCGGATATGGGCAAGGAGGCGGCGGCGCAAGCGAACCAGACAGCGGTGATTCTGTGTCGGTCGCAGGCGGTTCCGGCATGGTAGCATTTCGTACGTGGCGTTATCTATCATAAAGAGGATGAAGCAGAATGCAAACATTTGTGGTTAAAGATGGTATTGTGCAAAACGTCATTGAAATCAATGGCATGAGCCGCATGGAGTATGAACAACTCGAACAATGCAAATTGGTCGATGTAGAAGGTTACATCGGCGTAAACATCGGTGACACGTACGACGAACAGACCGGGCTCTTTTACCGGGACGGCGTCCGCCTGGATGTGCTGAATGCCCTGACGATCCGCAACAATAGGCTCAAGGCCAGCGACTTCGCGGTGATGCCCGACTATCCCTGCGGTGAGACGGAGCGCGCCGGGTGGCTTGCCTACCGTCAGGCGCTGCGGGACATCCCGGAGCAGCAGGGCTACCCGGACGCCATCGTCTGGCCGGAGCCGCCGCAGCGAGAAAAGACCGCCCAAACGCTGCTGAAGGACGTAGCTCTTTCGCAGGCGCAGATTCAGGCGGTAAGCGACCGCGGCGAGTTCGTCGAGGACTGCCTTGCGGAGATGGCGACAGTGGTTTACCCATGAGACGGATAGCAAGGGCGGTTCGCGAACGCATCTTGTTTTCCATATTAAACTACACAGAAGGAGGAATTTTGATGATGGCGATGTTTTTTGCGCAGAGGGTCATCCTCGGTAAAACGCTTTTCGCGGACGTTCCGGCGACGCTGCGGCCGCAGGTAAAGACGCTGCTCGACGAAAGTGGCCTGGGCGATCTGGCGGTCGAGACGGTGGGCTGACAAGACGACGGGGCGGGCTCTTCGCCCGCCCCCTTTTTGAAACGAGAAGGTGTCGGAATGATAAAAGCATCGGATTTCGTATTTCAGGCCGTCGCCCTCGCGCAGCGCACGCCGCCCATCCCCTACGCGATGGGCGGGACGACGCCTCAGGGCATGGACTGCCGGGGGCTCGTGGTGTACCTCCTGCGGCAGCTGGGCCGCCCCGACTACCGCACGGCGGGCGCGACGAGCATGTGGCGCGACGATTGCGTGGACAAGCGCCCGCTCGCGCAGGCCGATCTGCGGCCCGGCGACCTGCTGTTCATCCGCAGCGGCGAGGTCAGCGAGCACATGGGCGTCTACTGCGGCGCGCCGGGCTGCGAGGTCGTGCATGCCAGCGCGACGAAGGGATGCGTGTGCGCCTCGACGATACAAAACGGCTGGACGCACGCGGCGCGGCACCGGCTGATCGATTACGACAGCGCCGACAGAGAGGGAGGCGACAGCATGACGGCGGAATACATCGTCCGCGCACAGGGCGGTCTTCGCCAGCGCAAGACGCCGGGCGGGACGTACATGCAGATGATCCCGGACGGGACGTGCCTGGCCGCGCTGCAGACGCAGGGCGACTGGACGCAGGTGAGCTACGGGGGATTTACGGGGTGGGTGAGTACGGCGTATCTGGTGGACGCGGACGGAGCGGCGGAAGCGCCGCAGGCGCCCGAGAACACGGATAGCGCGGATGACGACAATAGGGTACGGGTGCCGCGCGCGCTGATCGAAGCGCTCTGCGGATACTTAAACGACTGAGGAGGAAGGCAAATGTGGGAGAAAATCGTGAAGGGCGCCGCGGCGGCGGTGGGCGCGGTCGCCGGCTTCTGGGGAGGTCTGCCGGTGCTTTTGCAGACGATGGCGGTCTTCATGGCGGTGGATTACCTGACCGGCCTGATCTGCGCCCTGAAGGGCGTGTCCGGCAAGAGCGAGAACGGCGCGCTGTCGAGCAAGGCGGGCTTTGAGGGACTGCTCAAGAAGGGCGTGATGGTGCTCGTAGTGTTCATCGCCTGGCAGCTCGACCAGGCGATGGGGACGGCGGTGCTGCATAGCGCGGTGGTGTGCTTTTACGTGGCGAACGAGGGCATTTCGATTCTGGAGAACACGACGTTGCTAGGCGTGCCGTGGCCAGAAAAGCTGAAGGACGCGCTGGACGCCATCGGAAACGGCGACGGCGGCGAGCCGCCCATGACGGTATAAAACGGATGACGATACGCAGAGGCCCCGGCGGGAGAAATCCTGCCGGGGCCTTTTTGCGTCCCTACATGACATATACGGACGTAAATGATCGAACAAAGGAAGTAATGGACTATTATTATGAAATAAAATTACAAAGGAGGAATTATACCCCATGAAAAATGCTTTTTCCTGCGCCGTATCGCTCGGAGGCAACACCTCGAAATGTGGCTTCACCTACCTTGCTACATCATCGTCTATTGTCGTTGATCTGGGATATTTTCCGCGCAACGAACTGCATGAAAAAGTCTACAAGCCGGTAGCAGCCATTTATCGTACGAAGCCGCAACTGGTTGCCCGTGAAATCGCGCGCGCCGTGGAGGAGATATGGGAGCATGGCGATCGCGAGAGGTTGCGGGATGTGCTAGGGCACAAGCTTATCGGTAAGCCTACACCCGCCGAAGTCATACAGGCGCTGGCAAACTACATCGCGGAGGGCGGGAGGATCATCATGTGATTTCGTGTTGCATTTCGTGTTGCACGGTGCTCGAAAATATAATATTTTTACATCAAAAGCAAAATTATAGTCTATGATCTTGGAAGCTTAAAAGCCTTATAAATCAACATAAAATAAAGAACCGTTGAATTTCAACGGTTCTCATTTTGGTCGAGGTGACAGGATTTGAACCTGCGACCTTTTGGTCCCGAACCAAACGCGCTACCAAACTGCGCTACACCTCGATAGTGGAGCCAATGAAGGGACTCGAACCCTTGACCTGCGGTTTACGAAACCGCTGCTCTACCAGCTGAGCTACATTGGCGAACCCGCAAAACGGCGTGTTCGCCGTTCATCGGACAGATAGAGATTATAGCAGAGGAACCTCGCTTTGTCAAGCATACATGTCGAAAAATTTCCTCCGCAAAAGTGGGACGCGCTCAGAGCATCTTTTCCATGAAGTAGGGGAGCTGCTTTTGCCACCAGCACCAGTCGTGCGCCACGTCGTAGCCCCAGAAATCCACCCAGCCGTGAATGCCCTTCTCGAAGAAAATTTGTGCCAGACGGCGGTTGGAGGGCAGCATTTCGTGCTCCCAGGCCCCCTGTCCCACGCAGATTGCGATCTTGCAGGCGTTGTAGCGGGCGATGTAGGGGTGGTCGGCGGACATGCCCGTGAGGTAGTCCACCGGAGAATTGAGATAGACGAGGTCGTCGTAGTAGTCGCCGAAGCAATAGTGCGCGTCGTACAGGCCGGAGAGCGCGATTACCGCGTCGAACAAGTCCGGACGGCGAAAGAAGAAGTTCGCCGCGTGAAAGCCGCCCATCGAGCAGCCTGTTGCCAGGATGCCGCCTGCCCGTCCGCCGCCGTTTGCGGCCTGGTTAATGTCCAGAATGCGGACAGCGAGCTCCTCCGTGATATAACGGAACCAGCGTTCGTGCTGTTCAATGCGTCCGCGGCCGTCTCCGTCTATCGCAGACCACGTCTCCCGGTCGATGGAATCGCAGCAGAACACCTGGACGCGCCCGGCTTCGATCAGGTGAGCGATGCAGTCTATCATGCCGTTGTTCTTAAAATCAAAAAAACGCCCGTCCTGCGAGGGAAAAGCCAAAACAGGCCTGCCCGCATGACCATAGACCTTGAATTCCATCTCCCGCCCCAATGCGCGCGCGTGTTCGCGAAAATACTGTTCCTGCAAAGCCATCCCTCTTTTTCTCATCAATCTGTCTGTTAGTATACGGGCATGCGGGAACATCTGTCAACTGGGCATGTTGGACTCTGATACGGCGGAGAAAATCGTCTATCGGGCGGCACCGTTCGCCGTTCTGCTTTTCTTAGTCGCTTCTTTTTAGGAAATCCGAACTGTAGCCCCTTGACAATCATAGGTTGTCGGTATATTATATCTCAGCGGGTAAACCGTCTACAAGTAAACTATGCGGAGGCGTATCGCATGCGGCCGTTTGAGGAAGGCTTTTTTGTGGGTCTGTCCAAGCTGGAGAGGCTTTATAAGCGATATTTCCAGGAGTCCGTTTCAGAATATCAGTTTACGCCCAACGAGATTGCGGTGCTGATGTTTCTGCACAACAATGCGCCTGCGCTGGATACGGCGACCGATATCGCCCGCTATAAGCGCATTTCCAAGGGCCTCGTGGCACGGTCTGTGGACTCGCTGGTGAGACGTGGCCTTATAACGACGCGGCGTGACGAGACCGACCGGCGAATCGTGCATCTGGCGCTGAGCCCCGACTGCGCGGAGATCGCGGGACGCCTTCGGGAGAGCGAACGGATGCTGATGGTTGAGATCGCGTCGGGCATCGATCCGGCGCGGCTGGAGGTCACGAACGAGACGCTGCGCCAGATCAATCAGAATATGAACCGCCTGTTGGAAGGAGACGAAGGAAATGAACCGATCGAGGAGTAATGCGAAAGAGGTCGATCTGGGCAGCGGAAGCGTCGGAAAGCTGCTCTTTAAGCTGGCGCTGCCGGCCATCGCGGCGCAGATCATCAACGTGCTGTACAACATGGTGGACCGCATGTACATCGGCCACATCCCAGGCGTCGGCGCGGACGCGCTGACCGGCGTGGGGGTGACGATGCCCTTTATCATGGCGATATCGGCCTTTGCGGCGCTGGTCAGCATGGGCGGCGCGCCCCGCGCGTCGATCATGATGGGCAAGGGCGACAAGAAGCAGGCGGAGAACATCCTGGGAAACTGCACGGCAATGCTGATCGTCATCGCGGTAATATTGACGACGGTGGTGCTCGTCTTCGGCAAGCCGATCCTGCTGATGTTCGGCGCGAGCGATAGGACCGTGGGCTACGCCTGGGCGTACATGCAGATTTACGCGCTGGGCACGATCTTCGTGCAGCTTGCGCTGGGGCTTAACGCCTTCATCAATGCGCAGGGCTATGCGACCATGGGCATGCTGACGGTGCTCATCGGCGCGGTGCTCAACATCATCCTCGACCCGATCTTCATCTTTACGATGGGCCTGGGCGTGCGCGGCGCCGCGCTGGCGACGATTCTTTCCCAGGCGGTGTCCAGCTTCTGGGTGGTCCGCTTCCTGACGGGCAGGAAGAGCTTTTTGCGCATTCACCTCAAGTACCTGCGCCCGCGTGCCCGGATCCTTCTGCCTTGCGTCGCGCTGGGCGTGTCGCCGTTCATCATGCAGTTCACCGAGAGCGTGCTGTCCGTGTGCTTCAACACCTCCCTGCTCAAATACGGCGGCGACGTGGCGGTAGGCGCGATGACCATCCTCACCAGCGTCATGCAGTTTTCCATGCTGCCGCTGCAGGGCCTGACGCAGGGCGCGCAGCCGATTTTGAGCTTTAACTACGGCGCGGGCAAGATCGAGCGCGTCAACCACACGTTCGTCCTGCTGCTGGCCTCCTGCCTGACCTATTCGACGCTGCTTTGGGCCGTGTCGATGTTTGCGCCGCAGGTCTTCATCGCCATCTTCACGGGGGACGCCGCGCTCACAGAGTACAGCCGATGGGCGATTCGCATCTACATGGCCGCGTCGCTGCTCTTCGGCGCGCAGATCGCCTGCCAGCAGACGTTCATTTCGCTCGGCAACGCCAAAGCCTCCGTCTTTCTGGCGTTGCTGCGCAAGGTCATCCTGCTGATCCCGCTGATCTTCATCCTGCCCGCCTTCTTTGAAAACAAGGTGATGGCCGTGTTCCTCGCGGAGCCGATCGCGGATACCATCGCCGTCACGGTGACGGTCACGATGTTCCTCGTGTCCTTCTCCCGGCTCAAACGACGCATGCGAGAAGCGTGACGGCGGCGTTATAGCGGGGAGAAATTGTGGAAAACGCGTCGAGGCGGCGAAGGCTGCCTCGTCTTTTTTCGTTAAGAGCGGGCGTAGCTGGCCGATTTTGCGCGCGATAGTTGTCAAAACGCGCGAATTCATGTAAGATGAAGGGAGATTTTGTGGAAAACGGGGAGAGCGTATGCAGAAGATTGCGGTGTTGATTCCGTGCTACAACGAGGAAAGGACGATCGCCAAGGTCGTCTCGGATTACCGTGCCGCGCTGCCGGAGGCGGACATCTACGTGTACAACAACAACTCCACCGACGGTACGGTGCGCGCCGCACGCGAGGCGGGCGCCATCGTTCGCAACGAGTACAGACAGGGGAAGGGCAACGTCATTCGGGCGATGTTTCGCGACATCGACGCGGACTGCTACCTGATGATCGACGGGGATGACACGTACCCTGCGGAAAGCGCGCGGGAGATGGTGGAGCTGGTGCTCTCGGGCAGGGCGGATATGGTGGTGGGCGACCGCCTTTCCTCGACGTACTTCACCGAAAACAAGCGCCCTTTTCATAACTTTGGCAACGTACTCGTGCGCGGGCTCATCAACCGGCTGTTCGGCGCGAACATCCGCGACATCATGACGGGCTACCGCGCGTTCAGCCGCGCGTTCGTCAAGGGCTTTCCGGTGATCTCCAAGGGCTTTGAAATCGAGACGGAGATGACGGCGCACGCTGTGGACAAGAACTACCTCGTGTGCGAGGTGCCCGTCACGTACCGTGACCGGCCCGAGGGCAGTGTCAGCAAGCTGAACACGGTGCGCGACGGCATGCGCGTGTTAAAGACCGTATTCCGCCTCTACGAGGAATACCGTCCGCTGGCTTTCTTCGGCTTCTTTGCGGGGCTGCTGCTGCTCTTCGCGTTGGTCCTGTTCTTACCGGTGTTCGTGGAATATGTGAGGACGGGGCTGGTGCCGCGCTTCCCGACGCTGATCGTCGCTTCGGTGCTGGGCGTATGCAGCCTGCTGTCGTTTTCCGTGGGGGTCATACTGGACGTGGTGGTCAAAAAGCATCGCCAGCTCTACGAGCTGCTGATGCGAAGGGAGGGTGCGGGAAAGGACGCATGACGTCTTGCATTCGCGCCGCGCGCGTGGTATGATAAACCGAATCGTATAGCCGTCGAGTGTCCCCGGCCCTGCCGGGGGGTGAAAAGGGAAGCGGGTGCAAATCCCGCGCGGTCCCGCCGCTGTAAGCGCCAACAAAACGCGTCCGATAGGCCACTGGGGAAACCCGGGAAGGCGGACGCGCGGCGTAAGCCAGAAGACCTGCTCGGCGCGCGCTGCACGCTGCTTCCACGGTGCATGGACGGCGCGCGTACGGGCAGGCGTCCGTGCGCTCCCTCCTTGACGTCCGGATGCGGCGTGCCGTCGGCGATGAACGACGGCCCGCAAGGGCGGAAAAGAGGGTTTTTTTATGTTCAAACGGTCCTTGGGAATCCTGCTGGCGCTCGTCCTGCTGCTGCTGCCTGTGTTCGGACTGGCGGAAATCACCGTGACGGGCGCGGACGGCGCGCAGGTGACGCTTGAAAGCGCGCCGCAGCGCATCGTGGCGCTGCCTGTATGGGCGGGCGAAATGCTGCTGGACATGGTGGAAACGGAACGCATCGTGGGCCTCTCCGCGTGGGGCGACGATCCGTTGATCTCCGCGACGGCGGACAAGGCCGCGCAGGTGAAGGCGCGCGTCGCCTCCTCCGACCTGGAGAGCCTGATCGCCCTTTCGCCGGACCTCGTGGTGCTGGACACGTTCAGCGACTACGACGGCTCCATGACGAAGACGCTGAAGGACGCGGGAGTGAGCGTGCTGACGCTTTCGTCGCCCACGACGTTTGAGGCGGTGGAGGAATGCCTGCTGACGCTGGGCGAAGCGACCGGCGAGCCGGAAAATGCGCACAGGCTCGCGGACGGCATGAACGCGGAGCTCCTATCGGTTTCGCAGGCCGTGGCGGCGGTTCCGGAGGGCGAGCGCGTGCGCACGATGTACTACGAGGACTATTACGACGCGACCGGCGCCTCGGCGGGCATGCTGTGTGCTTACGGCGAGGGCTCGACATTCCAGGCGCTGTGCGAGGCGGCGGGCGTCGTGAACGTCTGTGACGCGCCGCTTTACAGCGCGGTGAGCAAGGAAAAGATCGTCGGAGAGTGGAAGCCGGAGCTGCTGATCGTGCCGGGGCTCGCCTATGGCGCGGACTTTTCCACCGTCTTCGATGGCGGGGAGGCGGCAAAGGCGGGCATTTTGGCCGACGCGGCGCTGTCCAGCGTGCCTGCGGTGCAGACGGGGCGCATCGTCGCGCTGACCGAATGCTACAGAAGCTCTACCTCTCATTACATGGCCAAGGCCGTGCGCGAACTGGCGCAGGCCGCATACCCGCAGCTCTTCGAATAAGCGGGGGAAAGGAGGGCGCGCATGCGCAAGAAGAAGTCCCTGTCCCTCGCGCTGCTGACGCTGCTCCTGCTGATCGTGCTCGCGCTGTGCCTCGGCGCGGGCACGGTCTTTGTCGCTCCGGCGGACGTGCTGTTTGCGCTGCTGGGGCGTGCGCGCGATGCGTCCCAGCAGGCGGTGATCCTGACGATCCGCGCGCCGCGCGTATTTTCCGGCGCGCTCGCAGGCGCGGGGCTGGCGGTCGCGGGAGCGCTGATGCAGGGCGTATTCCGAAACCCGCTCGCGGAGCCGGGGCTGCTGGGCGTATCCTCGGGCGCGGGCATGGGGGCGCTGTGCAGCATGGCGCTGGGCATGCGGGCGTTTCTTTCGTTGCCCGCGATGGCGTTCCTGGGCGCGATGCTGGCGGTCGCGGCGATCGTGCTGGCGGCGTCCGGCGGCCGCGGCGGCACGGTGACGCTCATCATGAGCGGCATGGCCGTCTCAGCGCTGTGCGGCGCGGCGACGAGCGTGCTGCTGACGCTGCTGCGGGAATACCAGGTGGCGGCCTACGTTTTCTGGACGCTGGGATCGCTCGCGAACAGGCGTTGGGAGCACGTGCTGCTCCTCTTGCCCGTGGTGGGCGCCTGCGCGGCGGTTTCGCTGTGCCTTGCGCCTCGGCTGGACGTGCTGATGCTTGGAGACGAACAGGCGAAGGCGTTGGGCGTTCGGCCCGTTGGGACGCGGCTGCTCATGATCTTCGTCGCCTCCGCCTGCACGGCGGCGATCGTCTCCGTCACCGGGCCGATCGGCTTTGTGGGGCTGATCGTTCCGCACTGTGCGCGCATGCTCTTCGGCGCGTCTCACCGCCTGCTCATTGCGGCGAGCGCGCTGCTGGGCGCGATCTTTCTGCCCCTTTGCGACCTGGGCGTGCGGCTTCTGGGCGCGGCAAACGGGACGGAGCTTTCCGTGGGCGTGGTGACGGCGGCGCTGGGCGCGCCCTTCTTCCTCTATCTGCTGCGCAGAAAGGGAGGGTATCATGGATGAACTGATCCGCGTCCATTCCGCCTGCGCGGCGCTCGGCAGGGGAGAGGGGCGAAGCGAGATCCTGCACGGCATCGAGCTCTCGGCGCGGGCCGGCGAGTGCATCGGGCTGTGCGGGCCGAACGGCGCGGGTAAATCGACGCTGCTGCGCCTGATGGCGGGGCTGATCGCTCCCAGCGCGGGGCGCGTCACGCTGGAGGGCCGCGACCTGCGCGAGTGGGGCGGGCGGCTGCCGCGCCGCATCGCCTTCATGCACCAGCAGACGGAGCTGCCCTTCGACTTTTCGGTACGGGACACCGTAGCGCTTGGCCGCTATCCTCACCGCGGCGTGCTGGGCGCTCCGGCGCGGACGGACGGCGCGGCGGTGGAGGAAGCCATGGAGCAGGCCGGCTGCCTGGCCCTCGCGGAGCGCTGCGTGCGCGAGCTCTCCGGGGGCGAGCAGCAGCGGGTGATGCTGGCGCGCGCGCTTTGCCAGCAGACGGACGTGCTCTTTCTGGATGAGCCGACCGCCAGCATGGACATGGGCTTTTCGCGCGAGGTGCTCCTGCGGCTTCAGGGCCTTGCGCAGGAAGGACGCATAGTTGCGGCGGCGCTGCACGACCTGCGCGCGGCTGCGGCGCACTGTTCGCGCATCGTGCTGCTGAGCCGGGGCCGCGTGGTCGCGGACGGCGCGCCGCGCGCGGTGCTGACGCCAAAAAACATCCTTCTCGCCTACGGCGTCGAGGTGCGGGTGTTTGAAAACCCGGCGGGGCAATGGGACTATTACATAGAGGCGTGAAAAAGGGCTCCGCCGCCGGGCTCGTCGAACGATTGCTTCGACGACTCCGGCAGCGGAGCCCTTTTGATCATATGATCGTCTTGCGATCCGCCCAGGTCTTGTCGTAATACCAGTAGTCCAGCGCGTCATAGCGATACTCAAACCATTGCAGGAAACGCTGCCAGCACAGCGGATCGCCCACGCGCAGCACGCATTCGTCAAAGAGCGATGCATCCTGCTCGCAGGTCACGCGCACACGGTACGTCCCGTTTTCCTGCGCGCGGAAGGCGAGCGCGTCCGCTGAAAGACCGCTTTGCTTTTCCGCCTGCCCCGCGCCTTCGCGCAAGACGGAAAGGGTGAACGTTTCATTCCCCGAGAGTGCGGGCCAGGCGTAGAGCCGGAGCTTCATCTCCGCCTGCGAGGGCGCTTCGTACAGGAAGTCGCCGTTGCCGTCCATGAGCTTGATGAACTGCGTGGGCTGTGCGGCTTTCAGGGCTGCCTCCCACTCGGTGAGGCCCGCCTTTTCCCCCTCTACGTCGGTGAGCCGCAGCTCGATCCATTCGATCCCGCGCTTGGTGTCGAACGAGATTTCATTTTTTGCGCCCAGCGGGTCGAGCGCGGGGACCTGCACGCATGAGCCGTCCGAGAAGAGAAGCTCTGCGTGAAGCACGTTGTCCGACTCGCTCGGGTTGTCCCAGAGCGTCACGGTGTTCACGTCCTGCGGCGCGTCGAACGTCACGCGCACGGTTCGCTGAGCGTCCGTCGGACTCCAGACGCCCCGATCAAAGCGGGTGAAAGCGCGCAGGTCGGAGGAATCGTAGAGCTTGAAGTCGGTAAGAAGCGCCGCGTCGCCGGAGGAAGCGGTCATCCGCTGCCCGTAGAGCAGGCTGTCCGTCGCGCGCTCGAAGAAGACCTGATCGCCGTTCGCGACGTTGCCGCTGTGCACGACGGCGTGCTGCGAGGCGTAGATTTCGTGAAGCGCGTGCACCCGGCTGGCGGCCTTGGTGTAAGCGGCGTAGCCATTGAGCACCGGGAAGCGCACGCGCTCCTGCCAGCGATAGGCGGGCGTGACGAGCGGATAGGGGGAGCTCTGGGGACAAACGGTCTGGCGGAAGGGGAGCGCGTAGTAGTCGCTGGGCCCGTTCCACGCGGTGCGGTACGTCAGCGCCTTGAAGACGCGCGGACGATAGGCGGGGTCTTCATTGAGCATCTGCCCCAACGCCTCTTCGAGCAGCAGGGAGGTCATGCGGTGGTCGGCATGGTCGTCGTAGTCTACGCAGTAGATGACGTCCGGAAAGAGCAGGTCCACGAGCGCACGTACGTCGCGCAGGCAGTTTGCGCGCGTGTACAGGCTGGGCGTACCGTCCAGCTGCGTGCGCAGGTCCTCGTGGCCGAACAGGCCGTAGGTGCGGTCGCGCCCGATATGCGATATCGCGGGCTCGTCCGGGGCGCGGTCGTAAAGATGCGCGCCCTGCCAGCCGTCGCCGTAGCCCAGAAAATACGTGTTTTCCTGAGGCACGCCCATCGCCTCCATGCAGGTCAGCGCTTCCGTCAGGCGCAGGCTGTTCAGCCCGTCGTGGTCGCCGTTCGTGAGGAAGGCGACGTAGACCTCGCTGCCCGCCTGAACGTAGGCCTCGATGGTCGAAGCGGCCATGTTGACGTCGTCGTCCTGATGGGGGACGAGGAAGAGCACGTATTGATCCCGCAGCAGGCCGCTTTCGGAGAAGCCCGTTTCGAGCGACGCGAAATGCGCGTCCGGAAGCGCGCGGTAGGCGGCGAGGCCCAGCCCCAGCGTGCCCACGAAGACGAAGAGCAGCGCAAGGCCGGTCAGCGCCCGCCGGACGCGCCCGGTAAAGAAGAGACGGGCGAAGAGGTTGACCTTGCGCGGCGCAAACAACGCGTAAGCGGAAGCAGCGCCCACGACCCAGGGCAGCCAGGAAAGAGAGGGCGTCCGCTGCCTAGAAAACAGAGCGGCGGCCACGCAGAGAAGAAAGAAAAGGAGCCGCCACAGCAGGCCGTAGAGCAGGCCTGCCGCGCGGCGAAGAAAACGAAGAAACCGCACACGAATTTCCCCTTCCCCGTTTGGCTTTAGTAGATGTAGACCGCCTTTTCCTTGAAGAACCTTGCGGCCGCGTCGAAACGGGGCTCGAACCACTGGATGAGCCGCTCCTTCAGCAGAAGGTCGCCTACGCGCAGCACGCATTCGTCGTAGAGCGCATCGTCCTGCTCGCAGGTCACGCGCACGCGGTACGTGCCCTTTTCGAGCGCGCCGATGGACAGCGCGTCCGCGGTGAGGCCCGACGCGGTGGTGGCGTACCCCCCGCGCTCGTTTGTAATCGTCAGGGTAAACGTGGCGTCTGAGGGGAGGGCGGGCCAGGCGTAGAGGGAGAATCGAACGTTTTCGTTTGCCCGCTCAGGCGTCTCGTAGAGGAAGTTGCCGCCTTCATCCATGAGCTTGATGAACTGCGTGGGCCGTTCCTCACGCAGGGCGGCCTCCAGTTCGGTGAGGCCCGCCTGCTCGCCCTCCACCTCGGTCAGCATGAGCTCCATCCACTCGATGCCGTCCCGCTGCTCGAAGGTGACGGTGTTGGATGCGCCCAGCGGGTCGAGCGCGGGGATGTCGATGCGCGTGCCGTCGGAGAGCGTCAGCACCGCGGCGAGCACGTTGTCCGCAGCGCTCGGGTTGTCCCACAGCGTCACGGTGTTGAGGGATTGCGGGGCATCGAAGTCATAGCGCACGGTGCGCGCCTCGTCCGTGGGGCTCCAGATACCTGCGTCGAAGATCGTCTCGCGGATGTCCGTGGTGTCGAAGAGCTTGTAGTCGGTGAGCAGCGCCGCGTCGCCCGAGGAGGCGGTGACCCGCTGTCCGTAGAGCAGGCTGTCCGTCGCGCGCTCGAAGAAGACCTGGTCGCTGTTGGCGACCGCGCCGGAGCGCATGGTCGCGTACTGCGAGGCGTAATAGCTGTGTAGCTTGTACACGCCGTTGGCGCGCAGCGAGTAGGAAGCGTAGCCGTTCGGTACGGGGAAGCGCACGCGCTCCGACCAGCGGTAGGCGGGCGTCCCCAACGGATAGGTAGGTTCGCTGGGCGAAAGCGTTTCGAGCATGGGGATGTTGTAAAAGTCCTGCGGACCGTCCCAGGCGGTGAGGTAGCTGATCGCCTTGAACACCTGCGGGCGGTACGAGGGGTCTTCATGGAGCATTTGCCCCATCGCCTCTTCGAAGAGCAGGGAGGTCATGCGGTGATCGGCGTGCGGGTCGTAGTCCATGCAGAAGATCATGTCCGGGAAGAGCATGTCCACGAGATCGCGGATGTCCTTCAGGCAGTTGCCGCGGGTATACAGGTGCGGTTCTCCGTTGACCAGCGTGGAGAAGTCGTCGATGCCCGTGGTGCCGTAGGTCTGCTCCCGCTCGATCCACGAGAGCGCGGGCTCGTCCGGCGCGCGGTTGTACAGGTGCTCGCCGCGCCAGTCGTCGCCGTAGCCCAGAAAGTAGACGTTCTGCCTGGGGATGCCGAGGGAGTCCATGCATTCGACGGCTTCGTTCAAACGGTCGCTGGAAAGGCCCACGTTGTCGCCGTTGGTGACGAAGGCGACGTAGACTTCGCTGCCCGCGTTCACGAAGCTTTGGATCGTCGCGCCCGCCATGTTGACGTCGTCGTCCTGATGGGGGACGAGCACGAGCACGTACTTATCCCGCAAAAAGTCGCTGTTTTGAAAGCCCGTGTCCAGCGTCGCGTAGGAAGCCGTGGGGAGCGCCTGATAGGCGTACGCGGCGAGGAAGGGCGATGCGCCCATCACGACGACGAGCAGAAAGGCGGTCACGGCGCGCATGAAGCGAGGCCGCCAGAAGATGCGCGCGAACAGGTTGCCGGGAATGAACAGCGCGACGGCAAACACGAGCGCCGTGACCGCCGTCGTGACCGCGCAGACGACCGGCGCGTAGTGAATGGTGGAAAACGCCGCCAGCAGCGAGAAAAACGCGAGCACCAGTATGCGCCAGAGCCCGCGACCGATCAGCGATAAAGTGTAAAGAAAAAAGCCCCTTTTACGCATGGAACGCCTCCTTATAAAGAGAATACCGTTCCATTATAGGGCTTTTTGTCGTTTTCCGCAAGGATTATAAGGTGGGCACGGCCCCGCACTCCGGCAGGTGCCCAAAGGGGAAAGGAACGCCCAGCGCGTCGTACTTTTGCTGGCAGAGCTTTCGGAAGGGCAAAAGTTCCACCCTTTTGACGCAGGGGGTTCGCTCGGCCAGCGCCTTCAGCGCGAGAAGGCCCTCCGCGCCGTCCGTGACCGTGGGGATGACGACGCGGCGAAGCCACGTGTCGATGCCGCGCGCCGAAAGCTCCGAAAGGAAGCGCTCCGGCCCTGCGAGCGGACAGCCCACGTAGCGCCGGTACATCTCGTCCGTGGGCATTTTGTGGTCGAGCAGGCAAAGGTCGGTCACGTCCAGCACGGAGAGCGCCTCGTCCGTCAGGATGCAGCCGGAGGTGTCCAGCGTCGTATGGATGCCCGCTTCGCGGCAGCGGGCGAAGAGGGAGCGCACGAAGCCGCTTTGCAGCAGCGGTTCGCCGCCGGAGACGGTGACGCCGCCCTCCTCCCCGAAGTAGTCGCGGCAGCGCAGAATGCGCGCAAACGCCTGCGCGTCGTCGATTTCCGTGCCGCCCGCCGCATCCCACGTGTCGGGATTGTGGCAGCAGGCGCAGCGCAGCGGGCAGCCCTGCAGGAAGAGCACGAAGCGGATGCCGGGTCCGTCCAGCGTGCTGAAGGATTGGATAGAGTGCATGCGTCCGAGCATGGGCATATCGCCTCTCTTTCTGTGGATGCCGCGGCGCGGTTACATCGCCTCGTGGAACGTGCGCCTTATGACCTCGCGCTGCTGCTCGCGCGAGAGCTTCACGAAGTTGACCGCGTAGCCGGACACGCGGATCGTCAGGTTCGGGTAGTTTTCCGGGTGATCGTAGGCGTCCTGCAAGAGCTCGCGGTTCATGACGTTCACGTTGATGTGATGCGCGCCGCGGCCGAAGTAGCCGTCCAGCAGCGTGCAAAGGTTCCGCTGGCGCTCCGGCAGGGTCCTGCCCAGGGAATCGGGCACGATGGAGAAGGTGTTGGAGATGCCGTCGCGGCAGTCCGCGTAGGGCAGCTTGGCCACGGAATTGAGCGAGGCGAGGGCTCCGCAGGCCTCGCGCCCGTGCATCGGGTTCGCGCCCGGCGCGTAGGGCTCGCCCTTTTGGCGGCCGTCGGGTGTGGCGGCTGTCTTCTTGCCGTAGACCACGTTGGAGGTGATGGTCAGCACCGAGAGCGTGTGCGTCGCGCCCCGGTAGGCGGGGGTCTTACGGAGCTCCTCGATCATCTCGCGCACCATCTGAACGGCGATCTGGTCCACGCGGTCGTCGTCGTTGCCGAACTTGGGGAAGTCGCCCTCGCGCGTAAAGTCCACGATGTAGCCGTTTTCGTCGCGCACCGGGCGCACCTTGGCGTAGCGAATTGCGGAGAGCGAATCCGCGAGCACCGAAAGGCCCGCGACGCCGAACGCCATGAAGCGCTCCACGTCCGTGTCGTGCAGGGCCATCTGCGTCTTTTCATAGGCATACTTGTCGTGCATGTAGTGGATGACGTTCATCGTGTTCACGTAGAGCTCGCACAGCCAGGCGCGATAGGCGGCAAACCGCTCGCAGACCTCGTCGTAGTCGAGCACGTCGCCCGAAAGCACCTGCGAGCGCGGGCCGATGTCGAGTCCGGAAAGCGTGTCGTGGCCGCCGTTGAGCGCGAGCAGCAGCAGCTTGGGCAGGTTGCAGCGCGCGCCGAAGAACTGCATCTGGCGGCCCAGCTTCATCGCGGATACGCAGCAGGCGATGCCGTAGTCGTCGCCGTAGATCGGGCGCATCAGATCGTCGTTTTCGTACTGGATGGAGCTCGTCTCGCACGAGACCTTCGCGCAGAAGCGTTTAAAGGCCTCCGGCAGCGCCTTGGCGTAGAGCACGGTGAGGTTGGGCTCCGGCGCCGCGCCCAGCGTATACAGGGTGTTCAACATGCGGAAGGCGTTCTTCGTCACCAGCGTGCGGCCGTCCTCGCCCATGCCGCCGACGCTCTCCGTGATCCACATCGGATCGCCGCCGAACAGCTCGTTGTATTCCGGCGTGCGCAGGTGACGCGCCATGCGCAGCTTCATCACGAAGTCGTCCATCAGCTCCTGCGCGCCCTCTTCCGTGAGCAGCCCGCGGGCGATGTCGCGCTCGATGTAAATGTCCAGGAAGGTGGAGACGCGCCCGAGCGACATGGCCGCGCCGTTCTGCTCCTTGATGGAGGCGAGGTAGCCGAAGTACGTCCACTGGATAGCTTCGCGCGCGTTCCCGGCGGGCGCGGAGATGTTGTAGCCGTACAGCGAAGCCATCTCCTTCGTCTTTTGCAGGAAGGCGATCTGCTGGAAGAGCTCTTCGCTCTGGCGGATGCTGTCTACATCCATCAGGCTTTTGCCGATGGCCTGCTTGTCGCGCTGCTTTTCCTCGATCAGCCGGTCGATGCCGTACAGCGCCACGCGGCGGTAATCGCCGATGATGCGGCCGCGGCCGTAGGCGTCCGGCAGCCCCGTGATGACGCCGATTTTGCGGGCGCGGCGCATGTCGTCGGTATAGACGCGAAACACGCCGTCGTTGTG
Organism: Beduinella massiliensis; assembly: GCF_900199405.1. NCBI lineage: Bacteria > Bacillati > Bacillota > Clostridia > Eubacteriales > Beduinellaceae > Beduinella > Beduinella massiliensis. Next base: position 3,134,491 of record NZ_LT963430.1, on the reverse strand, counting down.
CGTGGTGCGGTACATGAATTCGTCCTTCAGCTTTTGAGACATCTCGCAGCCGTAGGCGCGGCAGGCGCCCTCTGCCATGCGCATGCCGCCGAAGGGATTGACGCCGCGCCGCAGCGGCGCCTCGGTCTGAAGGCCCACGATGAGCTCTTCCTCTTTGTCCAGATACCCCGGCGCGTAGTTGAGCAGGCTGGTCGCCACGTCCGTATTGATTGAAAGCACGCCGCCGCGCGCCTGCTCCTCTTTTTGCAGCGCCTGCAGCTTGCCCATCAGGCGCTTCGTGCGCGCGGTCGGGCCCATGAGGAAGGACTCGTCGCCCGAATAGGGCGTGTAATTCCTTTGAATGAAGTCGCGCACGTCGATGCGCTCCTGCCAGATGCCGGGGACAAAACCTTCGTAAGACGAATGATTCATACGCTCACCTCGTGAAGTGCTCCCGGAATTGCAACAAAAAAGGCAATCCCGGTGCGGGATTGCCCAGACGGTCGGCATACATCCTTCATGCTCCCCCGCGGTTGCCCGCGTGAATCCGTCAGTCACATGAAGTGAAATCAGTATAGCAGAGGGGCGCATCGTTGTCAACGGCGATTCCGGTGAAATTTCGCGGCTGGTTTTAGGCGCATTCAGGCGTCAAACCGGATGCGCAGCGTGAGCAGCGCGGCGGCTACGAGAAGCGCAGCGACGGCGGCGACGTCCAGCCAGGTGGGGAGGCTGAGCAATGCGCTGAGCGCAAGGTACAGCGCGCCCGCGCACGCGGCGCCGCAAAAGAGGCGAAGGTGCGCGCCGGCATAGGCGCGCCGCCTTTCGCGCCCGGCATCCCGCGCCGCCTCGAAGCTGGGGCCGCCGTTGATCCAGTAGACGTATTCGCCGCGCCAGATGAGATAAAAGAGCAGCGTAAGCAAGAGCAGCGTTAAAAGCAGGCTTACGCGGGTGATCGCCGCGCCGTCTAGGTGCAGCAGGGCATGCGCGAGCAACGGCACGCCGATGGAGAGGCAGAAAAACACCGCAAGCCAAAGCACGAACGGCTTATACGTCTTTCGGTAGGGATGGGATTGGAAATCCGGCATGCGCTTTTCCTCCTGAATTTTTTGCGTTACAGCGCCGTCCCACGGCTCGGCGCGAACAGCCGCTCCATCGCCGCGCCCTCGAGCGTCAAAAGCTGAATCTTCCTGTCGATGCCGCCGGCGTATCCGGTCAGGCTGCTGTTTGCGCCGACCACACGGTGGCAGGGGATGAGGATGCTGATGGGGTTGTGACCGACTGCGCCGCCCACGGCCTGCGCGCAGACGCTTTTGCCGGCGGCGGTCGAGAGCTCCCTGGCGATGGCACCGTAGGTGGTCACCTGACCATAGGGGATCTTTAAGAGGATGTCCCACACCGACCGGCGAAACGGGCTTCCCTCCGGCGCAAGCGGCAGCGTCATTTCCGGCGCTTCGCCGAGAAAGTAGCGGGTGAGCCACGCGGCGGCCTGCTGAAAGACCGGCAGCGAAACACAGGGTACCGGATCGGGCAGCTTTTCTCTGAAGTATTTTTGCCCCTGAATCCAAAGGCCCGTGATGCTTTGGCCGTCGCTGGCGAGGGTGAGCAGACCGACCGGCGAGGGATATTCCATCGTAAAACAGCTCGACATTCTTCCACGCTCCTCTGCGCCGCCGCGCGTCATTCGTGTTCCTTGCCCGTCATCTCGCGCACCTCCAGGCGAAGGAGCGCGGTGGCTTCGAGGGCCTTTTCCTCAAACGTCCAGCCGTCCCTGCCCGTCATGTGCTCCATGATGGCCTCAAGCGCCGCGCGCTTCGCCTGCGCATCCTCAAGGATGCGAACCGTGCCGTCGCCCATCACGCTTTGAAACCGGAAGGCGTGGGTGCAGGCTGTCTCGCCCGCATGCAGCAGGTGGTTTGTGTCCAGCTCGAAGCTGGCTTCGCCGCCGTTTTGAATCAGGCCGATCTTGCGTCCCTCTCGCGCGCTGTGAAAGTAAAAGACGCCTTTTCCGTTTTCGCGGCGGTAGCCGAAGTTCATCGGCACGATGTATGCCCGGCCCGCGTCCACAAGCCCCAGCCGGCAGCAATCGCAGCGGCGGATGATTTCGTCAATGCGCGCGGCGTCGGTAATCTCCCTGTCTTTTCTGCGCATCTTTGCCATTCCTTTCTTTTCTCCGACGGGCTTTAACGGATGGGAGCGCTTAAGCGCAGCCCCTGCCGCCACGCGGGCGCGGGGCCATCGTCGCCCCAATATTCGTCCAGCCGGACGATTTTGCCTTCCGCGAGCTCGAAGAAGGAAACCACGTGGAAGGAAGGGCCGCCGCCGCGTATCCAGACGCGGGCGACGGAAAGGACGCGGCCCTCCCCGAGGGATTCGGCGCGCTCCACCTCACCCGCCCAGCTGCCGGGGTATTCGCAGTTGGCGCGAAGGAAGCCATCCAGCGTGAAGCGTTCGTTCGTGTTGTGCCAAAGGATTTGGGCGTCCGGATGAAAAAAATTCCGTATCGCCTCTGCGTCCTGCGCGGCGATGGACGCAAAGTAGGGATGCAGCCATCGCTGGCTGTTCATGGATTTCCCTCCTTTTCGTCCTTTTCCGTGCCCAGTTCCCGCCGGACGACGGCCTCAAAATCCGGCAGGTCGCTCAGCGTGTAGCGGAAGGAGAGCCCCTCCAGCTTTTTTGCGAGCGCGCGCAGCTCGGATTCGGAGCAGTCCCGGCAGCACTTTGAAAAAATCGCGCCGCAGCTGAAGTAACCATGGCGGTTTGAAAAGGCGCACGCCGTCTCCTTGCACGAGGCGGGGAAGGACATGACAAAGTCGTATGCACATCCGCGCGCCCATGACAGAAAGGTCGCCTGGTATTCGTATTTTTTGCTCTGCGATTTCTTGCCGACCTCGTTTTGAAACTGCACGAGATGCAGCATCTCGTGTGCCGCGATGCTGCGAAGCTGAAAGGGCGTATACGCTGTGAGCGCTCTTTCGGGTACGATGATGTGAAGAACCGGGTCGTATTCCGCGAAGAAGCCCTTCTTGCGAAGCGCCAGGTAGACCTTGCCGTAAAGCTCCGGATAGCTCGCGAAGAGGGGCTCGATGTACTGCTTTGCGTAAATTTGCAGGAACTCCCTGCGCTCCGGCTTCGCCCGCTCGCACAGATAGCCCCAGCCCGCATCCGTCATGCGCATAGTGAGACCTTCTTTCTCCGAATTCACCGCCCTGTTTTCATCCATTATACACGCCGGACCGCGCCGCGTCCACCCGTTTGATAGGGCGGCCGGCCAAAATAGGAAGACGGCCCCGATGTCAGGGCCGTCTACTGGCCATCGACAAAGTCGATGGCCTCGTGCAAAATGAATAAACATTTTGCACGAATGTCACGGGAGAAGTTTTCCTCCGCAAATGCTGCGCATTTGACTACGGAAAACACCCCGCCCGACCGGCAAAGCCGGTCGATACGATTCCCCATGAAGGGGAAACTTCCCCTTCATGCATCCCCTTTTACAAGGCGATACTTTGTCAACGGTCTGAGACGGCCCCGATGTCAGGGCCGTCTCGCTTATTGATCCGGATACTGCCTGCTTACGAAGTCGCGGAATTCCTTTTCGGAATGGATGTTGCACGCGTGCTGCTGCACAGCGCCCTGCACGTAGTCGGGCAGGGAACGGAACAGCCTCCTGGCCTCCTTGTCGTCGGCCAGCACGTCGTACAGATCGGTATACTCAGCCATGCTCATCACCTCGGCCTTAGTCTTCGCAGAGGCGGCCGCCGTATGCAGGGAAATCAATCCGTACAGATCACGGCGTGGCAGGCTTTTTCGATGGAAAAAGCTTCAAAATAACGCTCTTCCAGCGGGATCCATTCCCGCTCAAAGCGGGCGAGCATCTCTGCCCCGCTGCGCGCGAGGATGCGGCGGCGCTGCGTCTGGGACGAAACGGTCAAAAAGAGCTTTACATGATAGGAACGCGCGATTTCGGGGTGCAGGCAGTAGACGCCCTCCACCACGCGAACGCGCGCGGCGGGCACCTGCACCGCATCCTGGGAAAGCGCGCCCGCATGGCAGTTGTAGGGGAGATAGGCGAAGGCCTCCCCGCTCAGCAGCTCCGGCAGCACCTCGCGCGAAAAGCGCTCGCGGTCCACGTTGCCGCCGGGCTGCGCGAGGCGCTCGGGCGTCTTGCGCTCCGGCGACAGGAAGAAGTCGTCCATGTGCACGGCGGGTGCGCCGTAGAGCTCGCAGAGCAGCGCGGAGAGCGTCGTCTTGCCGGAGCCGCAGCGCCCGTCGATGGCGACGATCGTTTCCTGTCCGCAGGAGAGACGCGCGTCGATTCGGGTCAGGGCGGGGAGGTATTTAAGGTCGTCTTCGAGCACCACGCGATAGGCGGGCGCGTACGCTTCGCGGTAGGCATCGCTGTGGTGCACGGCAGGGCTTCCGCGCAGCTTGTAGTCCGTCAGGTAGGCTTCCAGCGCCTGCGGCGTGAAGGGGCAGCCTCCCGCCTGACAGAGTGCGCGCAGGGCGGAGAGCCGCTCGCTGAAATCCCGCATCGTGCCCCGGCAGCGGTTGGCCGCGCGCACGAACAGGGCGTTCATCGTCTCGGGCAGAAGGCCGAGGCGGCGCGCGCCGGCGAGGTTCAGCCGCGCGTAGCCGCCGCCGATCGGTTCAAAGAGCGGCTCGTCCCGGTCCGGCAGCGCGAAGAGCTCTTCCTTCAGGAAAGCGAGGCTCTTTTCTGCGTCCGCGATCATGTGACCGCCTGCAAAGGCGCTTTGATAGCATAGCTTGACCGCGTCCGCGGGCTGCGATGCGGGATGGGCGCGCAGGGATGCGCGCAGAAATTCTGACATGCGAGGACCTTCCTTTGGAATGGCGTTGAGATTGCCCCGGGGAGATGTTTTCCCGCGCGGGGACGGCTCAGGCGGCGGTGCTTTTCAGATCCTTTACGCCCGGCACGCGCTCGATCAGCGGCACGAGCAGGGGAATCGCGACGAGCTGGATGACGATGCCCGGCAGGGCGTTGACGAACGCGCCCGCGATGAAGGCGGCGAACGTGTAGGCGTTGCCCTGCGCGCTGTAGAGCAGGGTGTTGACCACGCCCATCACCACGCGCCCGAGCAGCAGCGAAAGCACGAGGGAAAGGAGCACGGTGAGCGGCTGCTTGAGCGGGAGCCTTGGGCGCAGCACGCCGTAAAGCAGTCCGCTGAACGCGCCGTAGGCGGCCAGCTCACAGGCCATCGAGACGGCGGTGGGGAAGATCGGCGGCATGCCGCTCATGACGCTGGAGAGCAGCGGCGTCAGCGCGCCGCAGGCCAGTCCATAGGGCCAGCCGCAGATGAATCCGCACAGCAGCACCGGGATGTGCATCGGCAGAAAGACCGAGCCGACGGTGCGCCAGGCGGAGTGGAACACGGCGGGCATCACGACGCCGAGGGCGGTAAAGAGTGCGGCGAGGACGAGGCGAAGGGTTGCGTTGCGTTTCATGAAACATTCCTCCATTTCTTGCCGGCTCCCTGGGGGAGCGCAGGGCGCCTTCATGACGCCCGACATAAAATGGAAAACAGGGGATGCGCGCGGCCTTCTGGCCGTAAGTTTTTTTATTATACCGCAACCGATGCCGGGTTACAAGAAGGGCGATGACTTTCATAGACAAATGTGATAAAATATACGCAGAATTGAAACGCGAAAGGGCGTGGCGACGTGCGTTATCTGTTAGGCGTGGATTTGGGCACTTCCGGCACCAAGACGGTGCTTTTTAATGAGGCGGGGCAGGCCGTGGCAAACCACACGGCGGAATACCCGATGCATCAGCCGCACAACGGATGGGCGGAGCAGGACCCGGAGGACTGGTATCGCGCGGTGTGCGAGGGCGCGCAGGCGGTCCTCGCGGCGGCGCATGTGAAGTCGGGGGACGTGGTTTCCGTCGGGCTTTCGGGCCAGATGCACGGGCTGGTGATGCTGGACGCAGAGGGGCGCGTGCTGCGGCGGGCGATCCTGTGGTGCGACCAGCGTACAGGCGCGCAGGCCGAGCACATGAAGCAGCTCATCGGCGCGCAGCGGCTCATCGAGATCACGGCCAACCCCGCGATGACGGGCTTTACCGCGGCGAAGATCCTCTGGGTGCAGGAAAACGAGCCGGAATTGTACGCGCGCTGCCGGCATATCCTGCTGCCGAAGGATTACATCCGCTACCGCCTGACGGGCGAATGGGCGACCGAGGTGTCGGACGCCTCCGGCATGCAGCTCATGGACGTGGCGAACCGCTGCTGGTCGGCCGAGGTGCTGGAGAAGCTTTCGATCGACCGGGCGCTGCTTTCGCCCATCTACGAATCGCCCGACGTGACCGGCCGGGTGCATGCGCGGGCTGCGGAGGAGACGGGCCTGCGCGCGGGTACGCCCGTCGTAGGCGGCGCGGCGGACAACTCCGCCGCCGCAGTCGGCACGGGCGTGGTCAGGAGCGGCGCGGCCTTTACCACGCTGGGCACCTCCGGCGTCGTGTACGCGATCTCTGACAGCGTCTCCATCGACCCGAAGGGGCGCATCCATACCCTGTGTGCCTCCGTGCCCGGCAAGTGGACGGCCATGAGCTGCACGCTGGCCGCAGGGCTTTCCCTGCGCTGGCTGCGCGACACCTGCTGCGAGGGCGAGGTGCTCCGCGCGCGGGAGGAGGACGTCGATCCCTACGTGCTGATGGGCAACATGGCCTCCTGCGTGCCGTTGGGCTCCGACAGGCTGATCTACCTGCCCTATCTCATGGGCGAGCGCTGCCCGCATCCCGACCCGGACTGCCGCGGCGTGTTCTTCGGCCTGTCCGCGATGCACACGCGCGCCCACCTCATCCGCGCGGTGATGGAGGGCGTCGGCTATTCGCAGGCCGAGTGCGTGGAGGTCTTCCGCGAGATGGGGGTGCCGGTGGAGCGCATGACCGCCTGCGGCGGCGGCGCGCGCAGCCCCCTGTGGCGGCAGATGCTTTCCGACCTGTACGGCTGCCCGGTTTCCACCCTCGCGGTGGACGAGGGCCCGGCGCTGGGCGCGGCCATTCTGGCGGGCGTGGGCGCGGGCGTCTACGAGAGCGTAGAACAGGCTGCGGACGCTGTGATCCGCAGGGACGCCACGCAGCAGCCCGACGCGGCGGCGCACGCGGCCTATCAGCCGTATTTCGATCTGTATAAGCGCCTGTACCGCAGCATGCGGGCGGACTTCAAGGCGCTTGCGAGCCTTTGAGAAGGGGATGCTTTCATGAAATTTCTGGACGATCTGCGCGACCGGCTTGCCCGGTTCATGCAGGGCCGGTGCGGCCCGGACGCGCTTTCGCGCACGCTGCTCTACGGCGCGCTGCCTTTTCTGGTGCTGGGCGTCCTGCCCCCGCTGTCGCTGCTCACGCTCGTCGCTTACGCCATGATCGGCTGGGCGCTGTTTCGGATGCTTTCTACCAACTTTACGTCCCGCCGTATGGAAAATGAAAAGTTCCTGCTGATGGCGCAGCCGCTGCGTCATAAGGTAGAGGAGCGCTATAACCGCTTCAAAAACAGGGACAAGTACGCCTACTTCACCTGCCCCAAGTGCCGCGGCAAGCTGCGCATCCCGAAGGGCGTGGGCGAGGTCACCGTGACCTGCAAGCTGTGCGGCCACAAGTTCGACCGGAAGGCCTGAGGGCGGGCACGCAGGATACGGCGGGCCGCTTGCCCGTAGGGGAGGTGCGCAATGCGCCGGGGACTTAATTTTTTCGAGCGGCTGTTGCTTTGCCTGTGCGTGATCGCGCTCGTCCCGACGGGCCTGCTGGGGCTATACTTTCGGCGGATGACCACGCGCACGCTGATCGAGGCGCAGGCGCAGCAGACGCGCGAGACGGCTTACGCGGTGAGCTTGGCCGTGGACGCGCTGTGCGCGCGCTACAGCGACACGCTGACCGTCCTCGCACGCACGCCTGCGGTGCACGACTTCATACGCGGCGACGGCGCGCAGGCGCGCGGCGTGAGCGCTCTGCTCGACCTCGCGCTTTCGAGCGCGCAGGAGGAGGCGGCGCTCTACGTGGTTTCGGAGGAGGCGGTGCTGCTTTCGACCGACGAACCGCCGGAGCAGATCGACCCGGCGCGCGGCGGCGAAGCGCTTCGGCGGGCGCACGCGGCCGCCGACCCGTTCGTGCTGGTGACGCCGTACCGCTCGGCGCACGGCCAAAGGTACGCCGTCACGCTCTGCCGGGCGGTGCGCTACCGGGCGGAGGTCATCGGCTACGTCGCCTGCACGCTCACCCGCGACGCGCTGACGCAGGCGTATTCCCCTTACGTGCAGAAGGCGGGCGCGCAGGCGCTGCTTTGCGACGCGGCGGGCGCCGTGGCGCTGGACATGCTCGATCCGCGGCGCGAGGGAAGCGTCCTTTCGGACGAGCAGACGCTTCAAATGCTGCAAACGCCGGGCGACGCGCGCCTCGACGACGCATGGATCGGGGTGCAGCCCGGCGCGCATGGAGCGCTGCGCATTTTGTGCGCCACGTCCCTTTCCTCGGTGGAGCGCGCGGGCGAGATGTTCACGAACATCACCGTGCTGGCCTGCCTCGTCACGGGAGCCAGCTGCATCGCGGTCGCGCTGCTGTTCGCGCGCTACCTTTCACGGCCCGTGCGTAGGCTTTCCAAGGCCATGGAGCGCGTCGCGGCGGGCGCGATCGGCACGCACATCGAGGAACGAAGGGGGGACGAATTCGGCGCGCTCGCCCACTCGTTCAACCGCATGTCCGATCAGCTTCAGGACGTGGTCGATCAGCTGGTGCGCCGTCAGGACGCGGAGCGCAGCGCGCAGTACCGCGCCCTGCAGGCGCAGGTCAATCCCCATTTCCTGTACAACACGCTGGATACCATCAAATGGCTCATCAAGCTGAACCGAAACGACGACGCGGCGCAGGTGACGACCCAGTTCGCCCGGCTGATGCGCGCGAGCACCGAGCGGGGCGAGGAGTTCGTGACGCTTGACGAGAGCCTGAGGCTCATCAAGAGCTACGTAAAGATTCAAAGCCTGCGTTACGAGTCGTTTACCTACGAAGAGGACGTGGACGCGGAGCTGATGGAGGAACGCCTGCCGCGCCTGCTGCTCCAGCCGCTCGTGGAGAACGCGATCGTGCACGGCCTTGCCGGGCGCGCGGACGGCAGGCTGATCCTGCGCGCCCGCGCGCAGGAAGGGCGGATGTGCATCGAGGTGGAGGACAACGGCGCGGGCATCGAGCCGGAGCGGATGCAGGACGTGCTGGACGGAAGGCGCGCGGAGGACGGGCGCGAACACGTGGGCGTCGCCAACGTGCAGGGAAGGCTTCGCCTGCACTACGGCGAGGATTGCGGGCTGGAGCTCGTCAACAGGCCGGAGGGCGGCCTGTGCGTGCGGCTCGTAATACCCAGAATGCGCGGGGAGGAAGAGACGTGTACAAGGTGATCCTCGTGGAGGACGAAACGCTGCTGCGGCGCGGCCTGCTCATGACGACCCCCTGGCAGCAGCTGAACATGGAGGTCGTGGGCGAGGCGGCGACCGGGACGGAGGGGCTTGCGCTGATCGAGCGGGTTCATCCGGACATCGTGATGACCGACATCAGGATGCCGGGCATGGACGGCCTTGCGATGATCCGCGCGGCGGAGCCGGAGGGCGCGGGCGCGTACATCGTGCTGACGGGCTTTGGCGAGTTTCAGCTCGCGCGCGAGGCGCTGCAGCTGGGCGTGTGCGATTACCTGCTCAAGCCCGTGGACGACGAGGAGCTGGTGGCGGCCTTGCGCCGCGCCGCGGCCCGCGCGGACAGGCGCAAGCTGCACGAGCAGATGGTCGAGCAGGCGGGCACGCGCCTGGAAGAGTTCGAGCAGCGCGCGCAGCACATGGGCGGCGACCAGTATGTGGAGGCGGCCGTGCGCATCATCCACGAGCAGTACGCCATGCCGCTGACCCTGCGCGAGGTCGCGCAGACGCTGCATGTGTCCGAGAGCCACCTCAGCCATCTGTTTCAGAAGCACACGGCGTTTTCGTTTGTGGAATTCCTCACCTTTTACCGCATCAAGCGGGCCGTGGCGCTCCTTCAGGATCCCTCTATCCGCGTCTACGAGGTGGCGGACTTGATCGGCTACCGCGATTTTCGCTACTTCAGCCAGACGTTTAAGAAGATCGTCGGCGTGACGCCCAGCGAATACCGAGAGGGAAAGCGGGCCTGACCCCAAGCCCGAAGGCCGGGGAGAACCGTTGTCGATTCAAATGTGAAGAATTGAAGAGGATGCAAAGCGTGAAAAAACGAACCGTCATTCTTCTCCTCGCGTTTTTGATGGTGCTGCCAGGCTGTTCGGCCTTACGGCCCGATTCCCCGGCAGAGCGATCTCACGCTTTAGCCGGTCAACCGGCGGCCGGATCGGAAGTCGCCGCGCCTGCGCCGGAACGAATGGAAACGATGCCTGCGCTGATGGAGGAGATCAACCGCAAGCACGAGGCCGTTGTAAAGCCCGAAATCAAGTTTGCGGACTACATCCACGGCTCCCCTGACAAGGCGTTCGATTTAACCGCCTACGGGCAGGGAAAAAGATACGACGAGGCGGCGCTTTTGTCGGCCAAGCAGGTGATGCGCGATGTGGACGTTTTGTTCAAGGCGCTGCAATCCGCCTACGGCCCCTATCATTATTTCGGCGGCGACGATGTCTTCCTGGAGGCGGAGGGAAGCGTTCTTGAGCGGTGCAAGGCCCAAAAGAGCCTGACTGCGGGCGAGCTGTCCGCCCTTCTCGTCGAGCAGCTGCGGTTCATTCGCGATGCGCATTTTACGATAAACGGCGTACGATTTTTTGAGCCGGTAAAAGCGCACGTTTACAACCTGGGTTCTGCCTACCTGAGGGCTGGAGAGGCGTATGTCACGGCGGACGGCGGGCGTGTCGTAGCGTCCATCGCGGAGAAACCGCCCGAAGAGCTGCTCCGCCTGTCCATTTCCCCAGAGGGAGAGGTCGTCTATTATCCGGTTGTGCTGCTGGAAAATGGGCTCGTCCCCGAACCGCTGTGTGTGCGGTATGCTGACGGCGGCAGTGAAACACTGCTGCCGCCCGAGTGGAAATCCGGTTATGAGCAAAGCGGCGTGCAGGTGGAGCTGCGCGATAGGCAGGGCATCCCCGTGCTCTTCGCGCGCAGCATGGATTTTGATCAGGCGCCGGGCGGAGAAAATGGGAAGGTGTTTTTGCGCTACGCGGAGCAGCTGCGGGAATCGCCTGTATCCATGGTAGACATGCGTTCCAATGGCGGAGGCAACGGCATCTTGCCCCTCAAGTGGCTTTCGGCCTTCACCGGCACGCAGGTTACTACAAACCATCTGACGTTCCAGCGCTGGAACGAAGAGGAGATGCGCGCCTACGGGCAGGACCCGAAAAATCCCTATTACGTCCCGATAGAGGAAATGCAAACCTATGACGGAAGCGCGCCCTTTAACGCAGAGTATAGGATAAACGGCGATTTGCCGGACAACTTTGTCCCCAGCGAGCCGCTGCTCTTGATACTTACGGGGAAAAATACCGCCTCCGCCGCCGAAATCTTTGTGGATGCGGCTATGAATGTGGAAAACACCTTGATAATAGGTCAGAACACCTACGGCATGTTGCTGAGCAACGCCTACACAGCCTTGGTCTTGCCGGAAAGCGGAATTGTGGTTCAGTTGGGAAGCGATCTCCGGGTGTTTGCAGAGGGCAGTTTTGAGGAATACGTCGGGTACTCTCCTGATCTTTGGGTGAGCGAGGCGGAGGCGGAGGAGCTTGCCGTCAAATTGGTCCAGAACCTGATGCGCTGACATCGCAGCCGGACGGATGGATTGGATGTGCGTTCCTCGCGGGCGCTTTAAGCGACTTTGCGTCTCCTCCGGTTGACGAAATCACAAAAGGGCACATCCCATGCGGCGATGTGCCTTTTTCTGGTTCAGCATATTTTGGCGTCAGGCCGCCTTTTCCTCCCGGCTCAGCTTCCGGTAATACCAGAGCCCGGCCGCGCTGATGAGCCCGGTCAGCAGGAACACCGCCGCGGCGAAGAGGTAGTTTTGCTGCCCCAGCGCGCTGCCGCCGAGGGTGGAGGTGATGATCGACGGGATGCGCGCGATACCGGTCACCAGCAGCACGTCGGTGAGGCGCATGCGCGTCAGCCCAAGGCCGTAGTTGAGCAGATCCTTGGGCGACCCGGGAATGAAGAAGATCACGAACACCAATAGCTTCAGGCGCTTGGTGTTTTGCAGAAAGCCGAGGGAGTCGATCTGCTCCTGCTTGAAGAAGAGGCGCATCAGCCGCGTGCCGTAGCGGCGGGTGAGCGGCACCACCACCAGGCAGCCGAGCAGCGCGCCAATCAGGCAAAGCGCCATTCCCTGCCAGGCGCCGAAGGCGTAGCCCGCCGCGATTTCGAGCGGCTCGCCGGGGAGCACCGCGATGGCGACCTGAAGGAACATCAGCCCTACGCAGGCGAGCTGGCCCCAGATGCCCTTGTCTGAAACCCAGTCGCGGAATGTCTGGGGATCCTTCACCAGGTTCATCAGCGGCTCCGACAGCGCAAGCGCGAGAACCGCCAGGCAGGCAGCGCCCGCGAGCAGAAGACAAACGCCCTTTGCCTTCGATCGATCGATCTTCTTTCCGTTCAAAAAAACACGCTCCTTGCGATCGGGCGGCGGCGAAAGCCGTCCCTTTTTCGTAAGGAGAGTGTACCTTGAAATGTTCAACTTTTTTTCGATTCTGAAAAACTTTCAAAAAACGCGTCGATGCGCGCGCCGCCCGCTTCGCCGTTGGCCAGCACGAGGCTGCCGCCGTGGCGCTCGCACAGAACGCGGCAGATGTTCAGCCCAAGGCCGAAGTGCGCGGAGTCGTCGCGCCGGTCGCCCCGGTAAAAGGGGCGCGTCGCGTTGCGCAGGGCGTCTTCGGAAAAGCCCGGCCCGTCGTCTCTGAGGCGCAGAAGGAACGTTTCGCTGGCCGCGGCGCACTCCAGGCGCAGCCCGGCGGAGGCGTAGCGAAGGGCGTTGGAGAGCAGGTTGTCGCACACGCGCTGAATGAGCGCGGCATCCAGCGACAGCTCGATTTCGGGATGCGACTCGCTGAGGGTGAGCGCGAGCCCCTTCTCCCGGCAGAGCACTTCGGCCGAGGCGCGAAGCATCCGCGCTATTTCCCCGCAGGTGATTCGCTGCGGGCGCAGCTCGATGTCCTCCAGACGCTGCAGCTCGTTCATGGTGGCGACGTAGCCTTCCAGGCGGCTGATGTGCGCGCTCATGGTGTCCAGCGTGGCGAGCGCCTTTTCGGTCGAGATCCTGCCGCTGGGCATGAACTGGCGCAGCATGTCCGTCTGCCCGCGCAACACGGTGAGCGGCGTGCGCAGGTCGTGCGAAAAGGCCGCGTTCAGACGTTTTCGTTCCTCCATGGAGCGCCACATCGCGCGCTCGTTTTGAAGCAGCGCGGCGCGCATGCGCTCAAAGGCTGCGCAGAGCTGCCCCAGCTCGTCCTTTCGGTCGTACTCGATGTGAAAGTCGAGGTTGTTCTGCTCGATCTGTCTGGAGGCATCCCGCAGCAGGAGCAGAGGCCTGCGCATCCGGCGCTTGTAAAAGGAGAAGCTGCACGCGCCTACAGCGCCCAGCAGGCACAGCGGAATCGTCAGCAGCTGCCCCGCGTGGATGAAGACCAGCAGGAGGCGGTCGCCGGGGGCGAGCTCGACGTTCTGAAGCAGCACGCCGTCCTCCGTAACCTGATACGCGGCGACGTCCGACAGGGAGATGTAAACGTTCCCGTCCACCGGGGGACGGGGGAAAGCGGACTGATAGGCGTTTCGCAGGTTGCTGTACAGGGTGTCGAAGATCCCCAGCAGCATCATGCAGACGAGCGTGCCGGCGGCCAGGTAAAACAGGATGTACGCGGGAAAGGCCTTGCGCATGGCGAGGTTATCGAACCACACGCGCAGACGTCCGCGCTTTGAGCGCCGGCCGCTTCGCTGGGCGGCGCGCCGCTCCTTTTTTGCGCGCCGCTTCTCCTGCTGCCGGGCGCGGCGGCTTGCGCGAGCTGCCCTGCGGGCCTCCTTTCGCTGCCGCCCTTCTATTTTACCCATTTGTAGCCCACTCCCCAGACGGTTTCGATGCGCGCGCTGCACCCCGCCTGCGCGAGCTTTTGACGGAGCCTGCGGATGTGCTCGGGGATGACGCCGCTGTCGCCTTCCGCGTCGTAGCCCCAGACGGCTTCATAGATTCGCTCGCGGTCGAAGACCTGCCCGGCGTTTTCCGTGAGCAGCGCCAGAATGTCAAATTCCTTCTTCGCCAGCGGGATGGGCGCTCCCTTGGCGTAGGCGCAGCGGCTCGCGTAATCGACGGTGAGGTCGCCGTCGAAGCGCACGCGCGTGCTTTGCGCGCGCCGGGCTTCGCGGCGAAGGTGCGCCTTGACCCGCGCCCCGAGCTGCTCGATGCTGAAGGGCTTCACCACGTAGTCGTCGCCGCCTACTCCGAGCCCCCGCAGCATGTCGGATTCCTCCACGCGCGCGGTGACGAAGACGATGGGGCAGGCGACGTGCTCGCGGATGCGCTTGCAGATGGTAAGCCCGTCGATGTCGGGCAGGCCGACGTCCAGCAGGATGAGGTCGGGCCCCTGCTCAGCGCGGCGGAGCGCCTGCTGGCCGCTGCTTGCGGTGACGACGCGATACCCCTCCATTTCAAAGTAATCGCGAAGCATGGACAGGATGTCCGCTTCGTCGTCGACGATGAGCAAGGTCGGCTGCATAAAAATCCCTCCTGCTGACAGCATAGCCCGAAAACATCAAAAAATGTTCAACGAAAGAAAGCCGCTTCGAGCGGCTTTCGGAAGATCGACTTTAGGTTCAGGCCTCGGCGCGCACGAAGCCCTTGCTGCGCCACTTCCCGTTGCGGTAGCACACGAACGTGATGAGCGCGCCCAGCACCCAGGAGATGAGCAGCGAGGCGAAGAGGCTGTCGGGCGAGCCGTTCGGCAGCTCGGGCGTCTTGGTGAGGTTTGCCCAGAGGTAGGCGATCGGCACGCGGATGATGACCGTGGTGATGATGGAAATCCACATCGGCGTCATGGTGTCGCCCGCGCCGCGCATGACGCCGGAGAGCGACTGCGTGACCGCCATCGCGATGTAGCCGACGGCCAGGATGCGCATCATGTGCATGCCGAGGTTGACGACCTCCTCCGTGCCGGTAAAGAGCTGCATCAGGTTCCGCCCAAAGAGCAGGATGCAGGCCGTCAGCACGCAGGAGACGCCGATCGCCATCTTGAGCCCGTCGCGCGTGCCCTCGTCCACGCGGTGCATGAGCCCCGCGCCGACGTTTTGCCCGACGAACGTGGTCATCGCCATGCCGAAGGTGAAGTTGGGCATCATCGCGAAGCCGTCCACACGCATGACGACGATGGAGCTGGCGATGACGCTGGTGCCGAACGTATTGGTGAGCGCCTGCACGACGATTGCCGCCATGGAGAAGATCGCCTGCGTCAGCCCCGAGGGCAGGCCCAACTTGATCGTCCGGCTGGTCATGGCGCGATCCAGGCGCAGGGTCTTTCTGTTCAGGTCGATTTGACTCTTCATCTGGAAGAGGCGAAGGAAGCACAGCAGGGCCGAGATGGCCTGCGCGATGATCGTCGCCCAGGCGACGCCCGCGACGCCCATGCCGAACTGCGCCACGAACAGGATGTCCAGCACGATGTTAAGAAAACACGCGATGAGCAGGAAGAGCAGCGGGGTGAGCGAATCGCCCATGCCGCGCAGCACGCCGGAGAGGATGTTGTAGTAGCCGCACCCCAGAATGCCCAGGAAGATGATCGTCAGATACGAGACCGACATGCCGTAAATCTCGTCCGGCGTGCCCAGCAGCGCCATGAGCGGGCCGGAAATCAGGGGGCCGACCACCATGATGATGATGCCGGACAGCAGCGTGAGCATGATGCACGTGCCGATGGTGCGGGAAAGCTCGTCCCGCTGCTTGGCGCCGAAATACTGCGATACCATGATGCCCGCGCCCGTGGAGATGCCCATGAAGAGCAGCAGCAGCAGGTTGAGCACCGGGCCGCTCGCGCCGACCGCGGCGAGCGCGCTGTCGCCTACGTAGCGGCCGACGACGATGGAATCGACGGTGTTGTAAAGCTGCTGAGCGAGATTGCCCACGAGGAGCGGCGTCGAGAACATGACCAGGTTCTTCCATGGGCTGCCGACCGTCATGTCCTGCGCGCCGAAAAGCGCCTTGAGTTTGCCTGCCATAATGAATGACTCCTTATAACCGTAATGCTCTTATTGTATCATAGATGACCTTCGCTGAAAAGACGAACAATAAAATGAATGATGCGAAATATATTTCTAATTGGGGCCGATTTGCCCCTGGCGGGGCATGATGACATCCTGAAAATGACAAAAATGCCCGCCGCGTAAGCGTTCGCGGCGGGCGTATCAATGTGGATGCATTATTCCGTGAACCCCGGCAGGCCCTCGATCGCGTAGGCGCGCACGGGGCAGGAATCGAGCCCCTTGATGGGCAGCGGCGCGTAGGAGAAGAAGAAGACGTCGCTGGTGAGCTCGTCCAGGTTTTTGAGCACCTCGAGGAACACGCAGTCGACCTCCATCAGCACGTCGTGGAACGCGCAGACATCCTCGTAGCAGTTCTCGATGGAGACGCCGTCGCCAAAGCCTACGCACTTGACGCCCATCTTCTTGAACCACTCCGCGCTCTCCCTGTTGATGAACAGGCGCTTGTCGTCCGGCGAATTGGTGCCGGGCGTAAACGGGGGATAGGGGTGATTGGAGTCGAGGATGACGATGTCGCCCTCACGCACCCGGCCGCGGCTGATGCGGTCGAGGTCGGCGGCGCCAATGTGCGCGTTGGGGGCCAGATCCTCGAACTTGAGGTATACGCAGCGGCCCATGAACGTCGTCAGCGGAAGCTGCTGCACGTCGTGCCAGTCGTCGCTGTGATGATACGGGCACTCGACGTGCGTGCCCAGATGGCTGGTGAGATCCATGATGGTGTGAAAGTCCGGAATCGGGCCGCCCGTGTTGAAGCGGTACATATGGCAGCGGCGGGACTCGGTCTTCGGATCGAGCGTCTTGGTCAGATCGACCACGCGCAGGGAACCCAGCTGATATACGCTCACGTCAATCACTCCTGACAGATTCTTTTGGAAGTATCCACCTGTAGTATATACGCGCCGGGCGTGCGGTGTCAAGCGCAGAAAGCGCCGGAGGAAGCGGCGGTGCCGCACCCTCCGGCGCGATAAAAGGTGGTTTATTGCGCGGCCATCTTCTGTGTCTTGTCCCAGCCGGTGACGATCGCCTTCTGCATGCTGACGGCCCAGTCGCCGATCTCCTCCGCCGCGGACATGGAGAGCGGGAAGTGCACGCAGATATGACCGTTGAAGTTGTTCTGCGTGTTGTGCTGCGTGCCGTGAGCGACGGTGTAAGTCGCGGCGATGTAGGTGTTGCCGTCCGGGAAGGTCACCCACACGGGCTTGATCGTCCACTTGCTGAGGCCCAGAAACGCCTTGTACATGTTGTTCGTGTCGTCGGCGGTGACGGGCTCCGTGTCGCAGTGCTTGTCCTTGGACATGACGGACAGGTTCCAGCTGTAGCCGGTCGAGAAGTCGTAGACCGTCATGATGGTGCCGTTCGGGTACTTGCCGCGCATCGTGTACCAGTTGACGTTCTGCACCTTGGCGGCCGTGCCCGCGTTCGGGCTCGTGGTCGAAGACGAGCCGGAGGACGAACCGCCCGAACCGGACGACGAGGCGCCGTTCAGCAGGGAGAGCGTCTTCTTGCCGGCAATGCCGTCGGCGCTCAGGCCGTTCTTGCGCTGAAAGCTCATGACCGCCTGGGCGGTGAGGCTGCCGAAGTTGCCGGTGAGGTCGCCGGAGTAATAGCCCTGCTCCTTCAGCTTCTTCTGCAGCGAAAGCACGTCATCGCCCTTGCTGCCCATCTTGAGCACTGCCGACGTGGGCAGGGTGGCCGATTCGGACGAGCTGGAGGAGGATCCGCCGGACCCGGACGAGGAATTATTCAGCAGCGCGAGCGTCTTTTTCCCGGCGACGCCGTCGGCGCTCAGGCCGTTCTTGCGTTGAAAGTCCATGACCGCCTGCGCGGTGAGGCTGCCGAAATTGCCGGTGACGCTGCCCTTGTAGTACCCCAGATCCTTGAGCTTCGTCTGAAGCTGGCGGACGTCGTCGCCCTTGCTGCCTTCCTTGAGCAGGCTGGACGAAGAGCTGGCGGACGGGGAGGACGTTGAAGAAGAGGACGAGGAGGACGAAGTTTTGCCCTCAAAGAGCATCTCCTGTGTGGACTGACCGGCGATGCCGTCCGCGTCGAGCCCCTTGTCCTTTTGAAAGGCGATGACGGCAGATTCGGTCAGTTCTCCGTAGTGCCCGGAGATGCGGCCCGTGTAGTACCCCAAATCCTTGAGGCGCTGCTGCAAATCCGCTACCTCCGTGCTTTCCTTGCCCAGCTTCAAATTTTTATAGTCCTTGGCCAATGCGGCGCAGGGCGCCAGAAGCATCGCCGTGCAGACACCGGCTGCGCAGGCGCGGCGCAGCGAAAAAAGCATATTCTGCTTCAAGTCCATCTCTCCTTTGCATAACTCTGTGACTATTTTATGACATCCGTTTTCGGATGTCAATGAAGAATTTAACAAAATCGAAATATTTTTGAAATAAATACGATATAAACCAGAAAACCAAAATATATTTCAAAAAACGGCCTTTTTCGCTTGACACAGACAGGGAAAGCATATATAATATCATCCGTTGCCAAGCTATGTGCTTGCACGTTATGCGCCATTAGCTCAGTTGGTAGAGCACCTGACTCTTAATCAGGGTGTCCCGGGTTCGAGTCCCTGATGGCGCACCAGATGCATAGAATCCGAACTCGTCAAGGCAGGTTGAACTGTTGTGACGGATTCGGATTTGTTTTATGTAAGGGAAAATATCTTATGCTTTTAGGAGATGACGGAAACGGCATCTCCTTTTTGCTTGCCTTTTTGCCGTACATTAAATGAAAGAATTGTACGGCGAAAAGCGGGAGTTGAGAAAATTTGCCTGTCCGCTTTGCGGGAGGCGGTTCACGGATGGCGCATCCGCCGGAGCTGGTTTTTTACCGCTTTGTGAACGCCGTCCTTTGCTCATTCCGCTACGTCCTGCTCGCTTACATAGGCGATCAGCGGAAAGTCCGCGCCCTCCCCGATGCGCACCGGCCGCCAGCCGTCCTCCGGGGGGCCGGCCAGGAGCGCGTCCCCGTTTGCGAGCGCCTGCGCGCCCTCGGGCAGCGTTTCGACGGCGGGCCATTCCTCGCCCGGCCCCGTGCGCAGCTTCGTCTCGCGCACGGCGCGCACGGGCAGGCGCAGGCTCTGCGCGTAGACGCGAAGGTCCACGTCCGTCCAGGGGCGTGCGGAACGGGACACGTAGACGATCGAGCCGGTCATGGAGGCCGCGTAGTCTTGCTCCGTCGTTTGCAGGAGCGGCAGCTGTGCGTAGGCGGGCAGCACGATGAGCGGCGAACCGGCCTCGCCGGGGGCTGCGTAGACGGGCGTTTCCACGCGCAGCACGAGCACCGTGGGCGCTGTGGCCTGCGCGGAGGCTGTAAGCTGCGGCAGCGCGGTGGGCGAGGGGGAGGAAACGGCCTGCGGGGCTTTGGGATTCGGGACGAAGCCCGAGACGTTCCCCGCGCTCACGTGCAGCCAGTCCCTGGACATGCCCAGCACGACGCCCTGATCTTCGGCTTCAAGCTCCAGCAGCGCCGGCGCGCCGGCGCTTCGCGCGCTCAGCAGCGTCCAGGCCGTGCCGGGCGCGTAGACGGGTAAGGCGGAGGTCTCCGAAGCATCCCCGTCGAACGCGAGAAAGGATACCATCATGTAGCCGTGCATCTCCCCCGCGCCCTCCCCAACGCGAACCTCGGCCCATTCCTCCGAGGGGGAGCTGAGGACCGCGACCTGAACGCCGGTGTAGTATTGCATCAGCACTTCGGCCTCCGCCGAGGGAGCGGCGCGCAGGTTGAGGCGGGACGTGGCGCTCGGGTTACGCACGAACGCGGTGGCGGGTTCCTCTGCCTGAGCGAAGGGGGAGAGGGAGAGAGCCAGAAACAAGAGACATGGGAGCAGACGGAGCCGGACGGGACGCATGGCGATTCCTCCTTTGGTCGATAGGCATTGCGAAAAGTGCTTGCAAGTCATTGTACCCGGGATGGGATACGCTATACACCGGCGCGCGGGTGAATAGGAAGAAACCGCCGCGTCATACTAATCCCATCTCAAAAAGGAGGGGAATCTTTATGGAAGACAGGCGTTTTACCATTCCGCGCGATCTTTATTTCGGCCGGGGGGCGCTAGGCCGGCTCCGCGAGCTCGACGGCAGGCGGGCGATGCTCGTCGCGGACCGGGCCATGCGGCAAAACGGCTTTGCGCAGCGGGCGGAGGAGCTGCTTCGAGAGGCCGGGCTGGAGGTGCGGCGATTTGAGGAGGCGGAGCCCGACCCCTCGGTCGAGACGGTGATGAAGGGGGCGAAGGCCCTTGCCGCGTTTGAGCCCGATTGGATCGTGGCCGTCGGGGGAGGCTCCGTCATCGACGCGGCCAAGGCGATGTGGGTTTTTTACGAGCATCCGGACCTGCGCTTCGACGAGGCGAAGAAGCCCTTTGAACTGCCCGCGCTGCGGAAAAAGGCGCGCCTGGCGGCGGCGGCCTCCACCTCCGGCACGGCGACGGAGGTGACGCCCTTTGCGGTCATCACGGACGGAAGCACGCACGTGAAGTATCCGCTGGCGGATTACGGCCTGACGCCGGACGTCGCGATCGTCGATCCCGACCTCGCGATGTCGATGCCCCGGGAGCTCGTGGCCTGCACGGGCATGGACGCGCTGACGCACGCGATCGAGGCCTACGTCAGCACAGCGGCCAGCGCGTTTACCGACCCTATGGCGCTCGCGGCCATCGAGAAGGTGATGGACAACCTGCTTTCTTCCTATAAAGAGGAGGACGAGCGCGCGCGGGAGCAGATGCACTACGCGCAGTGCCTGGCGGGCATCGCCTTCTCCAACGCGCTGCTGGGCATCACGCATTCCCTTGCGCACAAGACGGGCGCGCTGTTCGGTATCCCGCACGGCATGGCGAACGCCATCTACCTGCCTTACGTCATCCGCTTCAATCAAGGGGCCTGCGCCGGGCGCTATGCGCAGATTGCGCGCCGCCTGGGGCTCAAGGGCGACACGGACGAGCGGCTGACGGATTCGCTGTGCGAGGCGGTGGCGGCTTACAGCAACGTGCTCGACCTGCCCAGCTCCCTTCAGGCGGCGGGCGTGGAGGAAAAGAAGTTCACGGAATCGCTGGACAGCATCGCGCGCCTCGCGGCGGAGGACGCCTGCACCGCGTCGAACCCGCGCAGGGCGGACGCGCGCGACCTGCGGGAAATCCTGCGTCAGGCCTATTATGGCGCGCGTGCGGGCAAAGACGCATAAAAATTGGACAGGGGGGTCTGCTTGACATTTCTCCTGCAAGGCATTAAGATTAAACCTGCAATTATATTTTGATGCCGTTGCATTGGAGGAATTTCATGTATCCGATTCGCAGGGCCGAAAAGCTGGCGGACAAGATCTACCTCATGGATGTGGAAGCGCCGCGCGTGGCGCAGAACTGTCAGCCGGGGCAATTTTTGATCGTCAAGATCGACGCGAAGGGCGAGCGCATTCCGCTGACCGTTTGCGATTACGACAGGGAGAAGGGGCTCGTCACCATCGTGTTTCAGACCGTGGGCGCTTCCACGGAGCGCATGGCGGAGATGGGCGTGGGCGATGCTTTTGACACGGTCGTGGGCCCGCTCGGGCGCCCGAGCGAGTTGACGCTGGAGGACGAGGAGAGCCTGAAAAAGAAGAGCATTCTCTTCGTGGCGGGCGGCGTGGGCGCGGCCCCGGTGTATCCGCAGGTCAAGTGGCTGCGCGAGCGCGGCATCGCCGCGGACGTGGTCGTCGGCGGGCGCAGCGAGGATCTTCTCATTTTAATGGACGAGATGAGATCCGTCGCCGGGAACGTATACGCCGCGACCAACGACGGCTCGGCGGGCATGAAGGGCCTCGTTACGGACGTGGTGCGCGACCTGGTGGAAAATCAGGGCAGGCGCTACGACCTTTGCGTGGCCATCGGCCCCATGATCATGATGAAGTTCTGCGCCGAGCTCACCCGTGAGCTCGGCATCAAGACGGTCGTGTCGCTCAACCCCATCATGGTGGACGGCACCGGCATGTGCGGCGCCTGCCGCGTGAGCGTGGGCGGCGAGACGAAGTTCGCCTGCGTGGACGGGCCGGAGTTTGACGGGCATCTCGTCGACTACGACGAGGCCATGAAGCGCCAGCAGATGTACAAGACGGAGGAAGGACGCGCGCTGCTGCGGCTGCGCGAAGGAAAGACGCATCACGGCGGGTGCGGGCATTGCGGAGGTGACGACTGATGGCTAAGACGAGAGTGCCGGTGCGCGAACAGGCGCCCGAGGTGCGCGCGCGCAACTTTGAAGAGGTCTGTCTCGGTTACGACGAGGCGGAGGCCGTGGCGGAGGCGCAGCGCTGCCTCGGCTGCAAGAAGCCCCAGTGCGTCGGCGGCTGCCCGGTCGGCATCGATATCCCCGGCTTTATCGCGCGCCTGAAGGAAGGCGACGCGGAGGGGGCCAGCCGGGTTCTCGCGCGGGATTCCGCGCTCCCCGCCGTCTGCGGACGCGTCTGCCCGCAGGAAACCCAATGCGAGGGCAAGTGCATACTGGGCGTCAAGGGAGAACCGGTCGCCATTGGCAAACTGGAGCGCTACGCTGCGGATACGGCGCGCCGGATGGGCGTCCGCCCTGAGGCGCCCGCCGCGAAGAACGGCAAGCGCGTGGCCGTCATCGGCGCGGGCCCGGCGGGGCTCACCTGCGCAGGCGACCTCGCCAAGCTGGGCTACGAGGTCAAGATCTTCGAGGCGCTGCACCAGGCGGGCGGCGTCCTGGTCTACGGCATTCCGGAGTTTCGCCTGCCCAAGGCGGAGGTCGTCGCGGCGGAGGTCGAGAACGTCCGCCGTCTGGGCGTGGAGATCGAGACGAACGTCATCATCGGCCGCTCCGTGACCATCGACCAGCTCATCGAGGACGAGGGCTTTGACGCGGTCTTCATCGGCTCCGGCGCGGGCCTGCCCAAGTTCATGGGCATCCCGGGGGAGAACGGCAGCGGCGTGTTTTCCGCCAACGAATACCTGACGCGCGCCAACCTGATGAAGGCGTTCGAGGAGGACACCGATACGCCCATCATCACGGGCAAGCGCGTGGCGGTCGTAGGCGGCGGCAACGTGGCGATGGACGCGGCGCGCACGGCCCTGCGGCTCGGCGCGCAGACGCACATCGTGTACCGCCGCAGCGAAAAGGAGCTGCCCGCGCGCGCGGAGGAGGTCCATCACGCCAAGGAAGAGGGCATTCTGTTCGACCTGCTCACCAATCCCCGCGAAATCCTGCTGGACGAAAACGGCTGGGTGAAGGGCATGGTCTGCGTCAAGATGGGCCTGGGCGAGCCGGACGCTTCCGGACGCCGCCGCCCGGTGGAAATCGAGGGCAGCGAATTCGTCATGGAGGTAGACACGGTCATCATGGCGCTGGGTACGTCGCCCAACCCGCTCATCGCCTCGACGACGGAGGGGCTGGAGACGAATCGGTGGCGCTGCATCGTCGCGGACGAGGAAAACGGAAAGACCACCAAGGAGGGCGTCTACGCGGGCGGCGACGCCGTGACGGGCGCGGCGACGGTCATCCTCGCCATGGGCGCGGGCAAGGCGGCCGCGAAGGGGATTCACGAATACCTGAGCGGCAAATAAGGCGCAAAAGGGCCCGCCGGACGGCGGGCCTCAGACCGTTGACAAAGTATCGTCTTATAAAAGGGGATGCATGAAGGGGAGGCTTCCCCTTCATGTGGAATCGTATCGACCGGCTTTGCCGGTCGGTCGGGCCTCGCGCACTTTGATGAAGGCAAAGGCTCCCTTCCTGCACCTACTTATATGACGATACCTTGTCGATCATCTGGAACCGGCATCGCGCAGCGATGCCGGTCTTCTTTTTGCCCGGACGCATCGGGCGGCTGTACGGCTTATGCGCCTGTCTAGCAGAGGGATTCGAGAGTCTGCCGGTCCGGGATGGCGTTTTGGACGCCCTTCCACATGACGCTGTAGCCCGCTGCGGCGTTGGCGTAACGGATGGCGCTGTCCATGTCCTTGCCTTCCGTAAGCAGGACGGCGAGGCAGCTGATGAAGACGTCGCTCGCGCCGGTGGAATCGATGCAGCGGACGGAGGCGGCCGGGTAGGCTTTGGACTGGCCGCCGTGCACCCACAGGCAGCCCTTTGCTCCCCGGGTGACGATCACGTGCTGAACGCCCAGCGCGAGGAGCGCGCGAGCCTTCTTCTCCACGTCGCCCGTGCCGGGGAGAAGGATGTCGAGCTCGTTTTCGTTGGGCACGAGGATGTCGGCCAGCCCCATCACCTCCCGCATAAAGCGCGGCGTCGGGGTCAGGTTGGGCTTGAAGATCGAGCAGACGCCGCAGCGCCGGCAGAGGCCCAAGAGATAGGCGAGCGCCTCCTCGTCCACTTCGCCCTCCATCAGGCAATAGCTGCTCTTCGCGATCAGCGGTTCGTAACGGGCGATATATTCGCGGTCCAGGCAGCAGTTGGCGCCGGCGTTCCCGATCGTGGTGCTGGAACCGTCCGGGATGATGTTGATGTAGGCAGTGCCGGTCGGGTGGTGTTCGTCGAACGTCACGGCCTGCATGTCCACGCCGCCGCGCATGAGCTGCGCGTAGATCTGCTTGCCGTACAGGTCGTTGCCCAGCACGCCGATCATGACTGCGGAAGCGCCCAGCGTCACGGCGCCCATCGCCTGATTTCCTCCCTTGCCGCCGGGCAGGCAGTTCATATGGGTGGCGGTCAGCGCGTTGCCCAACGCGGGGTGATAGGGGATTTCGAGGTTGACGTCCATGTTCAGCCAGCCGACGACGGCAATTTTGCTTGGCTCCGGATGAAGCTCCCGCTCCACGCTGCGGCGGCTGATGAGGTGCGCGTTCAGGGGCGGAAGGGGCTCCGCCGCCTGGCCGGCCTTGGGCCTTAGCTGGGCCATGAGCGCCTGAAAGCAGCTTTCCGCGAGCTCTTTGGGGTCAAAGCCGCAGGTCGTAAGCGGGGGAGTGAGCAGGGGCGTGTAGGGCGAATCCTCCAACGAGATCACGGCGACGTCGTCGGGGACGCGCAGGTGCTGCTTGGACAAAAAGGCGTACACCGCCCGGGCGCAGGCCATGTCCTGACAGACGATCCCGTTGACGCCGAGGCCGAGCAGCATGTTCGCGGACTGATCGAAGAAGCTGTCCAGGGAAACGACGAGGCTTTTGTCGTATTCGTATCCCGAATCGAGCAGGGCGCGCCGGTATCCGCCCGTGAGCTGCTCTAAGACGAAGGTCGGGCCCGGATGCAGGATCAGGGCGATATGCCGGCCACCGGACTGGACGAGCAGCTGCACCGCCTGCGCGGCGGCCTTTGCGTGGAGCCGCGACACGCGCGTGTGCAGGGGCGTGTCGCCCTCGCCGTCGATCAGCACGACGGAAGAGGGCCTTTCGGGGTGCGTAAGAAGATGACGGCAGGCCTCCTCGCCGGAGGGATACAGGAGGATACCGGCCGCCTGCCGTTCGCAGAAGCTGTCTATGGCCGCGCGCTCGGCCTCCGGGTCAAACCCCGTAAGCGCGAGGGACAGCGCATATTCCGTGGACTGGAATAGGCGGGAAACATGCGCGTAAAAGGCGCAGAGAAAGGGCGTCTCAAGGCTGGGCAAGATCAGCGAGACGATGCCGCTCTGTTGGGCGAGACGGTGGCGAATCTTAGAATAGGGAACGTAGTTCATCTCCTGAACGACCTGCAGCACGCGGTTTCTGGTGTCTTCCCCCACGCCCTCTTCCTTGCCGTTGAGCACCTTGGAGACGGTCGCGATGGAGACGCCCGCGGCCCTGGCGATATCCTTGATGGTCATATGCATCCCCCGGTAAATCATGATAAATATCATTTTAGAGGAAAAGGTTGCAGATTGCAATAGCGTGCACAAATGGGAAAAATATTTTAGGAAAATGATTTTTATCTATTGACACTGTATAACTCCTGTGGTACAGTGTGCACAAGAAAAACATTTTAAGAAAAAGGTTTACAATCCTTGGCAGGAAAAGAAGAGAGGTCTTTCACGGCATGCAGAATGTGATCATCGATACCGATATCGGCGACGACATCGACGACGCCTACGCACTTGCCTACGCGCTGGCGGAACCCGGGCTGAACGTGCTGGGCGTTACGACGGCGTTTCGCAATACGCGTCTTCGCAGCCAGCTGGTGTTACAGCTTTTGCGCGCGTATGGCAGGCTGGATGTTCCGGTGGCGGAGGGAATCAGGCAGCCGCTGAACACCCCGGCGGACGTAGAGGACATCCCGGCGCACTGGGACGAGGGGGTGAACCCGGTTGAACCCAACTGCAGCATGGACGCCGTGCGCTTTATCATCGAAACGGCGCGGCGGCACCCGGACACGGCGATCCTCGCGATCGCCCCGCTGACCAACATCGCCTGCGCCGTCAGGATCGCGCCCGACGTGATGCGCGGCGTGCCGCTGTATGTGATGTGCGGCATGTATTCCGCACACTATCCCGAGTGGAACGTGTGCTGCGACCCGGAAGCGGCGGACATCGTGTTCAGAAGCTACGAGAAGGTCACGATGGTGGGCCTGGACGTGACGCTGAAGTGCCGGATGACGCCGGAGGAGGTGGAGGCGATGCAAGCCGTAGACGACGAACGGGTCCGGCTGCTGAGCCGCTGGACGAGGAAGTGGATGGAGCGCTCGCACCACATGCCGATCCTGCACGACCCGCTTACAGCCGCGGCGATCGCCCATCCGGAGCTGATCGAATTTGAGCCCATGCAGCTGCGCGTAGAGCGCTCAGGGGAGTTTTCGCGCGGCGTTACCGCCCGCAGGGTGGACGCGTTTTGGGGAAGCGAGCCGCCGGCCAACGCCGCAGTGGCGGCAAAGGTGGACTGCGAGCGGTTTAAGGATTTGTTTTTTGCCAGGGTGTTTCCGCAGCTAAAGGCATGAGGCTGGGAATGCGCTGGAAGAAAAAAAGAAGACCTGAAAGACGAAAGGAGATTTCCACATGAAGACGATGAGACATGGGTTGGCCCTGATCCTGGCGGCGGCGATGTGCCTGACATCCGCTCTGGCGCTGGCGGACGACGCGGCGGAGATCGAGTTTTTCTCGCGCAAGAGCGAGACCGTAGACCTGTTCAACGAGATTTTCGCGATGTACGAGGAAGGAAATCCGGGCGTAAAGGTTACGCAGACGCAGGTGCCTGACGCGGCGACCGTCCTGTACTCCCGCATGGCTTCCGGCGACCTGCCGGACATCCTGGGCGTGTATCCGAACGAATCGGACTTCCGCCTGCAGGCGGCTGAGGGCTACTACATGGATCTGACGGGCAGCGAGTATCTCAAGAACATCAACGAAAGCTTTCTGTCCGGCATCGAGGTCGACGGCAAAAGCTACAGCATTCCCATGACTGTCAACGGCTGGGGCATCTTTTACAACAAGACGAAGTTTGACGAGCTGGGCCTGAAGGCGCCGGCCACCTGGGACGAACTGAAGGCGCTGTGCGAGGCGATCAAGGCGGCGGGCTATATTCCCATGGCCACCAGCTTTAAGGAAGGCTGGACCGTCGGCCACCTTGCGGAGAACATCCTCCTCAACCTGGAGGGCGCGGAGGCGGCGAATGCGCTCTTCGCAGACAGCGGCGTGAAGATGGAAGATTCCGCCCTGTTTCAGAAGATGGTCGATTGGCTCGACTTCTTTGAGGACAATTCGCAGCCGGACTCGATCAGCACCGACTACAGCACGGCCGTCGCGCTGTTCAGCCGCGGTGAAGCGCTCATGCTCCCGCAGGGCATCTGGGCGCTTGCCGTGACCGAGCAGGCGGGCATGCAGGACGAGATTGCCATGTTCCCGATGCCCAACGACGAAGGCAACGGCATGATCCAGTACGGCATCGACCTCGCCTTTTCCATCGCGGCGGACACCCAGAATTCGGAACAGGTGCAGGACTTCGTCGCCTACCTGACTTCCACCGAGACGGCGCAGTACTTTGCCGACCGTGAAAAGTCCCCCTCCACCATCAACGGCGTCAAGGCGGTTTCCCCGCAGATCGAGGGCGTGACCAGCCTGCTTTACGAAGAGGGCCGCAGCGAACCGTGGCTGCACTTCAACTGGGCCTCCGGCGTGGACGGAGAATGGCAGCAGGAGCTCGCGTCATATTTCGTGCTGCACGACCGTGCGTCGCTCAACGAGAACCTCGACGAGATCTTCGGAAAGTAATGAACTGGCCGGACCGCCGGAGAAATGGCATCGCCGTTTCGAGGGCGGTTCGGCCCTGAATTACCCACGAAAGGCTGTGAATGCATGCAAAAACGCAACAGGATCGTCTACTTTCTGATGAGCCTTCCGGCCGCCGCGCTGTATGCCGTCTTCTTCATCATGCCGCTCATAAGCGGCATGGCATACAGCCTCCTCGACTGGAACGGCATCAGCAGAGACAAAAACTTTATCGGCCTTGCGAATTATGCGTCCCTGTTCTCCGACCGCAAGATCGCCCGCACCGCCTCGTTTACGGTGGAATACACGATCGTCATGCTGATCGGCGTGCTGGTGCTGGGCCTGGCGATCGCGCTGATGCTCAACACCGTCATTCGCGGCCGCGGCTTTTACAGGACGATGTACTTCCTGCCGGCCGTGCTCAGCACGGTGACCGTGGCGCTGATCTGGAATCAGCTGTTTACCAACGCGCTTCCGCAGATCGGAAAGCAGATCGGCTCCAAGGTGCTGTCCAGCAGCGTGCTGGGCAATGTGCACCTCGCCTTCTGGGCGGTCGTCTTTACGGCGCTTTGGCAGGGCCTTTCGACGAACATCCTGCTCTTTCTGTCGGCCCTTCAAAATGTGCCGCAGGATTTGATCGAATCAGCCTGGCTGGACGGCGCAAACAGCTGGCAGACGTTTCTGCACATCAAGGTGCCTTTTTTGATCCCCACCTTGAACATCGTCACGATCATGACCATCAAGGGCGGGCTGATGGCCTTTGACAACATCTACGCCCTGACCGGCGGCGGACCGGCCCGAACCACGGAATCCGTCGGCATGCTCATCTACAACTACGCCTTTAAAGAGCTCAAGTTCAGCTATTCCAACGCGCTTTCCATCGCGGTATTTGCCGTCATCCTCATCTTTACCGTGGTGCAGCTTGGCGTCAGCAGGAGATTCGAGGTGAAACAGGATGGCTAAATCCGGCAAACGTCTTTCGAGGGTCTTGGCCTATGCCGTGCTCACCGCCGGTCTGCTCGTCATCTGCATTCCTTTTTATCTCGCCGTGCTGACGGCGTTCAAGCCGACGGCGGAGAGCATGAACGACTTTTTCGCGCTGCCCAGTTCCCTGTATCTGGACAACTTCAAGACGGTCATCGCCAAGAACAACTTCATCCAGTACTTTCAAAACTCCGTGCTGATCCTGGTCGCGTCCGTTGCGGGCATCCTGGCCGTCGTGCCGATGACCGCCTATGCGATTCACAAGAACATCGGCCGCCTCTACTATAAGGTGTTCAACGCGCTGTTGGTGGCGGGCATCCTGATTCCCTTCCAGGTGTTCATGCTGCCCATGACGCAGCAGATGAGCGCGATGAACCTGATGCATCAGGGCGGCCTCATCGTGCTGTACATCACCTATTCCCTGACGCAGGGCGTATTCCTGTATCAGGGTTACCTGCGCACGGTGATCCCAGGGGAGGTCGAAGAGGCGGCGCGGATCGACGGAAGCGGCATCCTGACCACCTACACGCGCATCATCTTTCCCATGATGAAGCCGATGACGGGCACGATCATCATCCTCAACTCGCTCTGGATCTGGAACGACTTTCTCATGCCCCTGCTGGTGCTCAACAGATCCAATGCTTATTGGACGCTGCCGCTCTTTCAGTACAACTTCAAATCCCAATACGCCTTTGAATTCAACCTCGCGTTCGCAACGTTCGTCCTTTCCATCGCACCGATCATCGTCATTTATGCCTGCTTTCAAAAGCACATCATCGCGGGCCTCACGAGCGGCGCGATCAAGTGCTGATACGAGGCCCAAAACACGGAGCATCTGCCCGCCGGACGGACAAATGCCCCGTGTTTTTTTATTTGCTAAAAGAGGCGGCGCGCGCCATCGGCGCGAGGGACAGCGCGCGCTTTTTCAAACGACGCACCACGCGAGCGCATGATAGCCCGCGGGCAGCGCGTAACGCTTTTCGGGCATGCCGAAGACCCAGCGGAAATTCGGGTCGCTCTCCTTGCGCAGGACGGCGAAGTGCAGCATCACAATCCCCGCGTTCAGCCGCTCGTCCAGGCAGGCGGTCTCCTCGCTCTGATGGACGACCAGGACGACCTGTCCGCCGTCTACGATGAACTGAACGGGCTGTCTGTTGAAATACGAGGGCGCACGGCTTGCGGCGTACAGCGCGGGCCAGAGGGAATCCGAGGCGAGCTCGAACGGATTGGGACGCTGTCCCCACTCGCCGAGGTGCACCATGTCCTCGACCGTAAGCTTGGGCGCGGAATAGCCGCTCTCCCGCCGCACCTCCACGTCGGATAGCGTCTTCATGTCGATGCGGACGCTTTCCCGGATTGGGGCGGCGTATCCAAAGGCGATCATGCCCGCCGCCTGCAAGGGCGAATCGATTTTCAGCGCCGCCTTGACCGCGTCCGCACTGCCGAACGTGATCCAGCAGGAGGCGAGGCCGAGTTCTGTGAGCTTGAGGACGATGTCCTCGCCCACATAGCCCGCGTTTTCGATGTAGTGCTCCTTTTCCTCGGAAAGCAGCAGCAGGTAGGCCGGGGCGGCGATCATGAAACCCTTGTACCCGGCGGCGCCGCTCAGCGCCTGCGCAGCCTCCTTCTCCAGCAAACGCGCTTCCCACTTGATTTCGGGCAGAAGGCGGTGGCACTTGGGAAGAAACGAACGAATTTCCTCCAGAACGGCGGCGGGAATGGCCTTGTCCTTATAATTCCGAATGGATTTGCGGCGGTCGATGCAAGCTGTGTAGTCCATATTTTGCTCCTTTCTTTGGCCGGTCAACTGTGCGCGGACAAAGTTAAAAATGGATAACTTCTGGCTTGATTTTACCATTCATTCATATCGATGTCAACGCGACAAATATGATGGATTTTTTGTGAAAAGTTTCATTATCGTTGTAAAATCAAATAATAAATTACTTTATGTGCGAGATTGTGAAAATTTCCTTCAAAATAAAATAAAAAAGGCGCTCTTTTAGGGCGCCTGAATCGAGATCTTCTCGCCGCAGGAGAGGTAATGCATGCGTTCGTTGACCCGGCTGAGCGCGTCAAAGGCGCGCTGGCCGGTGCAGTGGCAGGTGTAGAACTCGGCCCCGTCATCGCGAAGGGCGCGGGCGATCTCGTCGAGCAGGGGCTTGGGCGCCGTCCGCCGGTCGATGGGGTTGTACAGGTGATAGCCCCCGACGCAGACGGCGGGCCGCAACGGGCATGCGGCCAGGATGTTGAGGATGCCGGCATGGCCGCAGCCGGTGATGAGCACTTCCCGCTCGCCGTGAATCAGCAGGTTTTGTTCGTGCTGAAAGTCGTCGCGGCCGCTCTGCGTAAACAGCATGCGGTTGGCGGGCGAAGGGCAGCGCGACAGGTCCCGCACGGTGAAGAGGGTCAGCTCTCCGTCGATGGAGAAATTTCCTTCTAAAGGGACGAGCTGGGGATGTCCGAGGAGCGCCGGATCGATGCCCGCCTCGCGGCGGAAGCACAGGACGCGGATGTAATGGGGGTCAAATGCGCTACGCTGCACGTAAACCCGGGCGTCGCGGTTCAGCCGCAGGAAGGCCGCCAAAGCGCCGCCGTGGTCGCCATGGCCGTGAGAGAGGACGACCGTATCGACCGCCCGAAGGTCTATGCCGAGCGCCCGGGCGTTTTCAAACAGGGTTCCGTCCGGGCCGAGGTCGAAGAGGATTTTGTGGTGCGCAGTCTCGATATAAAGGGACAGTCCGTGCACGGCCTTGAGGCCGCTGCGCGACTGATTTTCCACCAGCGCCGTGATGTTCATCTTTTGTCCTCCTGAAGGCCGCCCGCGTTTGCGCCAAAGCGGCCCGTCAGCACGCAAAGGTCGAGGGTGATCTGAGAAATGCCGCAAAGGGCGGCTTTGTCCGCCTTTTTTCCGAAGGTGAGCGGGGTCATGCGAAAGAAGGGCGCGCGCATGCCTTCGTCCAATTTGCGCACGTACCGCACGGGCGTATTGGTCACGTCATCCATATGTGCATGAAAATAGGCGATTACGTCGTTATTATCATAGGGGGGCTGATGCACGGCCTCCCGAATCTCGCGCAGGTAATCGCATCCCGGGACGACCTTGACGATAAGCCCGCCGGGGCGCAGCACGCGGCGAAACTCACCGTAGCTGGCGGGCGTCAGCACGTCGAGCAGGACGTCCAGGCTGCCGTCCGCGAAGGGGAGACGGGTAAGGTCCGCGACGCACCAGCAGACGGGCTCGGGGCGCTGCGCCGCGAGGACGACGGCATCGCGGCACAGGTCGATCGCAAACACCTGGTCTTCCCCTTCCGCGAGCGCCGCGGCGTAATAGCCCTCGCCGCAGCCGGCATCCAGCAGGGAAACCGGGCGGCCCAGTCTGCGGCACTCGGCCCGAACGGCTTCCCTCAGCGTCTCCAGCAGGGGCTCGTAAAAACCCGCTTCCAGCACGGCGCGGCGGGAGAGAAAGAGCGCCCTGTCGTAGTGGGGGAGCGTACCCGCCTGCGCAAGGTTGACGTACCCCCTGCGCGAAATATCAAAGCAATGCCCCCGCGCGCAGCGAATGGAGGAGCCCTCCGGCGGCAGGAGGCGTCCGCGGCAGACGGGGCAGGAAAGCGGCGCGCTTTGCGCGGCAAGCAGCGATTTGAAGCGATCCATCCGGGAGAGAAGGGGCAAATCGGACATGTACAGTCCTCCTTATCGGGCGCCATATAAGCCTATTATTGCGGACAAGCCGGTTTCTGTCAAGCAGTCATATCCTGAAACCTCCGCGCATAAAAAAAGGGAGGTATGCGGCGGTTTTTTGGGAGCACGGGATGAAATTCTTCACACCAACGCTACAATCTGCACATCAGACAGTCACTTTTCCAGGGTACACTATCTTTTAGAAAGAGGTTACAGGAGAGGCGGCGTAAAGCGCATACGATTCAAACCAGTCAGAGGTGAAAGACATGGATGCTCATTTACATCAAGCGGCTACGCGAATGCGGCTCGTGCCGGCCGGTACACAGGATGAACGGATCAGCCCGACGGCCTACCTGCGCATGCAGCACCTGTACGGCGCGGCGCTGGAGGAAATGAACATGCGCGTATCGGTTCTTCGGCGCGAGATGGCGCTTAAGAGCCGCCGGAGCCCCATCCATCACGTACAGACGAGGATCAAGACCTATTCCAGCATCTGCGAAAAGCTGACGCGCAAGGGTTACGACGTGAGCTGCGAGAACGCGAGCGCGCACCTGTACGACATCGCGGGCATGCGCATCGTCTGCCCGACGGTGCAGGACGTCTACGCGGTGGCGCGCATGCTGCGCTCGCTGCAGGGAATGTACGTGGTGCGCGAACGGGACTACATTCATAAACCCAAGGAAAACGGATACCGCAGCCTGCACATCGTGCTGAACGTGCCGGTCTGCCTGATCGAAGGCACGCGCTACGTGCCGGTGGAGGTGCAGGTGCGAACCCTCGCGATGGACGTGTGGGCGAGCATGGAGCACGACCTTTGCTACAAGCGGGAGAGCGAATGCGCGCCGAAGGCGCTTCGGGAAATGCAGAAATTATCCCGCCGCATGGCGGAGGTGGACGCGCGGCTGTCGGCCCTGCAAAAAGAGGCGGAGCTTTCTTAAAAAATTCACAGCGAGAGCACAAGACATGACAAGAAAAGACCAATGAAAGCATGTCTTTTAGATGGCACTTCTGTTATGATATCCCCGTATCCATCGGGAGAATCATAAGAGAGGTGCCATCTCATGCAATACGGACATTTTGACGACGCCCGCAGGGAGTACGTCGTAGACCGCGTGGACACGCCGGTATCCTGGACGAATTACCTGGGCACGCAGGATATGGCGGCCTGCATCGCCCACCACGGCGGCGGATACTGCTGGTACAAATCGCCGCAGTATCACCGCATCACGCGCTTTCGCCCCAACGGCGTGCCGATGGACAGCCCCGGGCACTACGTCTACCTGCGCGACGACGCGGACGGCGATTACTGGTCGGTAAGCTGGCAGCCGACGTATAAGCCGCTGAGCGAGGCCGCATACCGGTGCCGGCATGGCCTTTCCTATACGACCTTTGAATGCGAATACAAGGGAATTTACGCCTCGCAGACGCTCTTCATCCCCCGGGACGACGACGTGGAGATCTTCGACGTGACGGTCGAAAACCGATCCGGAGAGGTGCGGACGCTTTCGGCGTTCGGCTACGTGGAGTTTTCCTTTCACCATATCGACATGGACAATCAGAATTTTCAGATGAGCCTTTACGCGGCGGGATCGCATTACCGCGACGGCGCGGCGCTCATCGAGCTGCACTACGAGGAGGACAGCTATCAGTACTTCACGCTGGGCGAGACGCCGGACGGCTACGAGGGCTGCCGCGACGCCTTCCTGGGCGGCGGCTGGCGCACAGAGAAGAACCCGCTGGGCGTGGAGTGCGGCAAGCTTACGGGCTCTGAAGAGCTCGGCGGCAACCCGGTCGGCGCGCTGATGAAGCGCCTGACGCTGCGCCCCGGCGAGCGCCGCCGCCTGCTCTTCTTCCTGGGGCAGGGCGACGAGCGCGCGGCCCGGCGCACGCGCGAGCGCTACAGCCCGGAGGCGGTGGACCACGCGCGCGCGGCGCTGCATGGCTACTGGGAGCAGAAGCTCGGGGCGCTGCAGGTGATGACGCCGAGCAGCACCATGAACACGAGCCTCAATACCTGGAACCTGTACCAAAGCGAGGTCAACGTGCTCTTCTCACGCTTCGCCTCGTTCATCGAGGTCGGCGGGCGCAGGGGCCTTGGATACCGCGACACCGCGCAGGACGCGATGTGCATTCCCCATGCGGAGCCCGAGGGCTGCAAACGCCGCATCGGCCAGCTCCTACGGGGCCTTACCAGCGAGGGATACGGACTGCACCTGTTCGAGCCCGCGTGGTTTGAGCCGGCGGAAAAGCAGCAGTCGTTCAAGTCCCCGACGGTGGTGCCCACGCCCGATAAATCCCAGATCGTGCACGGCCTGAAGGACGTCTGCGCGGACGACGCGCTCTGGCTCGTGCCCGCGATCTGCGAATACATGAAAGAGACAGGAGAATTATCCTTTGCCGACGAAGTATTCACCTATGCGGACGGCGGCGAGGGCACGGTGCTGGAGCACATGCGCCGCATTCTCGACTTTTCCGCGCAGCAGGTTGGCCAGAACGGCGTCTGTAAGGGCCTGCGCGCGGACTGGAACGACTGCCTGAACCTGGGCGGCGGGGAGAGCGCGATGGTCTCCTTCCTGCACCTGTGGGCGCTGGACGCGTTCTGCGACCTGTGCGCGGCGCTGGGGCGTTCGGAAGAGGAGAAGAAGTACGCGCAGATGCGCGCCCGCGTGCGCGAGGTTTGCCGGCGCGAGCTGTGGGACGGCGAATGGTTCATCCGCGGCATCACGAAGAGCGGCAGGCGGATCGGCACGCAGCAGGACACGGAAGGCCGCGTGCACATGGAGAGCAACACGTGGGCGGTCATCAGCGGCGCGGCGGACGAGGCGCAGGCGCGAAGCGCCATGGACGCGGTGGACGAATACCTCTACACCCCCTACGGCCTGATGCTCAACGCTCCTTCGTTTGAGACGCCGGACGACGAGATCGGCTTCGTCACGCGGGTGTACGCGGGCATCAAGGAAAACGGCGCGATCTTCAGTCACCCCAATCCCTGGGCTTGGGTGGCAGAGGCGAAGATCGGCCGCGGCGCGCGCGCGATGAAGTTTTACGACGCGCTGCTGCCCGAAAACCAGAACGACAAGATCGAGGTGCGCCAGAGCGAGCCCTACGCCTACTGCCAGTTCGTGATGGGCAAGGACCACACGGCGCATGGCAGGGCGCGCCATCCATGGATGACGGGCAGCGCGGGATGGGCGTATTTCGCCGCGACGCAGTACCTGCTGGGCATTCGCCCCGAGTGGGAGGAGCTGGTCGTCGATCCGTGCATTCCCGCCAAGTGGGACGGCTTTTCGGCCGTGCGCAAGTGGCGCGGCGCGACGTACCGCATCAAGGTGGAGAACCCGGAGCACGTGGAAAAGGGCGTTTCCGCCCTGTTCGTCGATGGGAAGCAGGTATCGTCCCTTCCCGTCTTCAGCGCGGGGGAGACGCACGACGTGCGCGTGGTGATGGGATGAGGAGAGGCGAACGCCCTTGACGGGAAGCCCCGCTCTTTGGAATCCCCCACCGTACCGGCGGCGCACAGAGGATGGATTCCAAGGGGGCGGTTTCCCGAATGGGGCCGGGACAGCGCCTGAAAAGGAGGATAAACAGATGATAGCATTCGGAACGGGCGGTTGGCGCGCGATCATCGGAGACGAGTTTACCAAGGAAAACGTGCAGCGGCTCGCACTTGCGCTGGCGCTTCGCATGGAGCAGGAAGACGTCGCCGCCCGCGGGCTGTGCATCGGCTTTGACCGCAGATTTCTCTCCCGCGAAGCAGCCCAGTGGGCGGCGGAGGTCATGGCCGCGCGGCGCATCCATACGTACTTTATCGACCGTGAATCGCCCACGCCGCTCATCATGTACACCGTGCAGCAGTACGGCCTCTACTACGGCATAGCGGTGACGGCGAGCCATAACCCGGCGCTGTACAACGGCATTAAGCTCTTCACCAAGGGCGGCCGTGACGCGGTGCAGGAGATCACGGACGAGCTGTCGGCCTCCTGCGCCGGGATTCGAGCGGAGGACATCCCCGCGATGCCGTTTGAAAAGGCGCTGAAGGCGGGCTATGTGGAGGTCATAAGCCCCTACAACAGCTACATCGACACGATCATCCGCGCGGTAAACATGGACGCGATCCGCTCGCGCGACCTCAAGGTCGTGCTGGACCCCATGTACGGCGTGAGCCGCACGGCGCTTCAGACCATTCTGCTCACCGCGCGCTGCGAGGTGGACGTCATCCACGAGCGGCACGACACGCTGTTCGGCGGCAGGCTGCCTGCGCCGAACGAGCGCACGCTGGGCGCGCTGCGCAGCATGGTGGTGGAGACGGGCGCGGACATCGGCATTGCCACGGACGGCGACGCGGACCGCCTGGGCATCATCGACGACGAGGGCAAGTTCGTGCACCCCAACGAGATCCTCGTGCTGCTGTACTACTACCTCATCAAGTACCGCCGCTGGCGCGGGCCTGCGGTGCGCAACATCGCCACCACGCACCTGCTGGACAAGGTGGCGCACGCCTTCGGCGAGGAATGCTACGAGGTGCCGGTCGGCTTCAAGTACGTGTCGGCGGCCATCGACGAGCACAACGCGGTCATCGGCGGCGAGTCCTCCGGCGGCCTGACGGTGCGCGGGCACATCAGCGGCAAGGACGGCATCTACGCGGGCACGCTGCTCGTGGAAATGCTGGCTGTGACGGGCAAGAAGCTGTCCGAGCTCTACGAGGAGATCACAGACCAGTTCGGCGAGTGCTTCATGGCCGAGCACGACTGTAAGTTCGACGCGGAGATGAAGAGCCGCCTGCAAAAGAAGCTGATGATCGATAAAGAGCTGCCCCAGTTCACGGAAAAGGTGGATCACGTTTCCTACATGGACGGCTGCAAGGTCTACTTCGAGGACGGCTGGATCATCGTGCGCTTCTCGGGCACGGAGCCGTTGCTGCGCGTGTTCTGCGAGATGCCGACCCTCGCGCGCGCGGAGGCGGTCTGCAAGGAAATGGCGGATTTCCTCGGCCTCCAACTCAATTAAGCGAAGCCGTGCGGAGCGGAGATAAGGACGCCGGAGGGCATGAGGGCCCTCCGGCGTCCGTTTTTGGGTTTTCCGTGCGCATTCGAGCAGCCTGCCTGAACGGGATTTGAGGACCCTGTCAGCTCCCCGTGCTTTGATAGTGGCGAACGCCCAGCCGCCAGACGAGCAGGGAAGCGCCCAGAAAGAGAAGCCCCGCGGGCAGCGCCAGCAGCCCCAGCGCGGGCGCGTCGCCCCAGCCGCAGACGGCGGACGCAGGGTAATAGCTGACGGCCAGCATCGGAACCAGGAATGTGAACATCCCCTTGAGCGCGCGGGGCAGGTAGGGCATGGGGATTCGGGTGACCTGATAGCTGGCATTGGTAAAGATGTAAATCCAGTCGAGCGCCTTGATGGTGAAGAACGCGACGCCCGAGCTCATGATGAACACCCCGCTGTACATCGCCGTACCGCCCAGCAGCGCAAGGGTGAGCAGCGCGGCGTTGTTCGGGGAGAAAGGGACGCCGAGGCTGCGAAGCGACCAGCAGATGAGAAGGAGGCCGCAGGCGACGCGCATCAGGCGGTGCAGGTGAAAAAACGAGGCCGCCACCTGCGTGGTGAGCGAGAGCGGCCGCAGCATCAGCCGGTCAAAACCACCGGTTCGCAGCATCTTCCAGGGAAAGTAATCGAAGCCGCGGCAGAGGCTCTCCGCCAGGCCAAAGGCGGTCAGCGCCAGCGAATAGACCAGCAGGATGCGCGGCAGCGTCCATGCACCGATGGCTCCGAAGCGGGAAAAGAGCAGCAGCGTGCTGATGCAGTCGGAAAAGACGACCAGCAATACCTGCAAGAGCATCATCCACCAGCCCTTGTATTCGAGCCCGGAAAGCAGGTGCATGCGGATGAACTTCCAATAAATCTTCCATTCCCTTCGCATAGTTCAGCCCCCCTGTACGATGATGTGTTTCAGCTGCCTTTGAAGCAGGATGCGCCCCAGCAGGATGAAGAGCAGGGTCCAGGCGAGCTGCAGCGACAGGCCCAGACCGGCCTGCGCGGGGGAGAGGCTGCCGACGTAAAGGCGCAGGGGGATGTCCAGATAGCCGGCGAAGGGTTGCAGCAGCAGGATCGTTTGCAGGCTGTCCGGCCAGAGCTGCAGCGGCAGGTAGCTGCCGGAAAGGATGCCGCCGGCAAGCAACAGCATGTAGGTCGGCCCCTCGCCCCAGGTGATGCCGATGCGCACCGAGGCGATCAGCATGCCGTAGGCGGTGCAGAGCAAAAAGGCGCTGAACTCCGAAAAGAGAAAGAGCAGGAAGCCTGCCGCGGAGGCAGGGGCCTGCAGGCGATAGGGCGCGGGCGCCAGCAGCGCGCAAAGGAGGATCAGCCCGCCGCGCAGGAAGAAGCCGCCGACCCGCCCGGCGGCGGTCTTGCTGAACCAGTGCGCGTACACGTCCAGCGGGCGGCACAGCTCGAGCCCCACGTCGCCGGAGATGATCTTGTCGTGGATCTCTTCGTCGATGCTCATAGGCTGCAGGGGAAAGAAGACCTGCGCAAGCCAGGCATAGGAGACCGCCTGGCCGAGCGAAAGCGTGCCCGATAGCGCGGCGCGGTTGTCGCCATAGGCGTAAAAAACCGTATAAACGAAGATCTCAAGGAAAGCCCAGAAGACGCTGATGCTCGCGCCTGAAAGCGCGGCCAGCCGGTATTGCAGCGCCTCCGCCAGGCGCAGGCGGAAGAGCGCAAGGCAGGGCTTCAGCGTTCGCTTGAACCAGTCCATGTCCATTCCTCCTACAGCGCCATTTCGCGGTACATGCCTGCGATGACTTCGTCGATATCTTCGCCCTCGCGCGTGGCGTAGCGCGCCTTGAGGGCGGATAGCGGACCGTCCGACAGCAGCTGCCCATGGCCGATGACCATCACGCGGCTGCAAAGCGCCTCGATATCGTCCATGTCGTGCGTCGTCAGCAGCATCGTGACGCCATGCAGCGTGTTTTCCTCGCGCAAAAAGGCGCGCAGCGCGAGCTTTGAGACGGCGTCCAGCCCAATGGTCGGCTCGTCCAGAAAGAGAATCTGCGGACTGTGGAGCAGCGCTGCCACGAGCTCGCAGCGCATGCGCTGCCCCAGAGAAAGCTGACGCGCGGGCGTGCGCAGGAGCGAGCCGATGCCCAGCCGCTCCGTGAGCTCCCCCAGCCGACGGACGTAATCCGCCTGGGGGACGGCATAGATATCGCGCAGCAGCTCAAAAGAATCGGATACGGGCACGTCCCACCACAGCTGGCTTCGCTGGCCGAAGACGACGCCGATGTGCTGCACGTGCTCTTTGCGCTCCCTCCACGGCACGCGCCCCATGACGCGGCATTCGCCGGCGTCGGGCGTGAGAATGCCGCCCATGACCTTGACCGTGGTGGACTTGCCCGCGCCGTTGGGGCCGATATAGCCGACGAGTTCGCCTTCCGCGATGTCAAACGTGATGTCGTGCAGCGCCTCCACCTGTCGCCGCTCCCGAATGAAGGCCCCCTTGAGGAGCCCCCACCGGCCCGACGGACGCTCGTAGACCGTGAAGCGCTTGGATATGCCTCTGAGTGAAATCTGTGCCATTTCCGTCATCTCCTTTCAATGCGCCGTACGCGCCAGTATACCGGAGAAGGCCCCTTTTCCCAAGCGGGACGGGACGCACCGCCATGCCGGCACCGCAGGGCATCCGTATAACCGGGCCGATTACGCCGTTTTTCTTAAAAATGCTTGACAGCTTGACATTTGACGCTTATTATATAGATATGATCTCCGCGAGGGAACATGGGCTTGTTTCTTAGTACCTTTTTGAAGGATACAGGCGCGGCGCTGTGCTGCGAAGGGCGATTTTCATAAAGGCATTCATCACGCTGTTCTGGGTTTAAGACCCGGAACGGCGTTTTTTTGTGTCCGTTGGCGGAAAGATGGATCGTCTGTGCCATTCGGGGCGGCGGGAGAAGGGGATCGAAAAGTCTGCGGCGCGCGAATCTCTGTACGTGGCGTCGCCGCCCGTCATCCCGGCCGGTGCCGCTGGACAGGCTATCGCACCTGGGAAAACGCGAAGGGGGAGGACGTCCTTGTCTTCTTTTTCGCAAACTGAACAACAAGGTACAAGAAAACGCAACGCCAAACGATGAAATCCGTCGGCGCATTTTGTACAATAATACCATCAAGCGGCGGCAAACGCACGGGAGGGATTACATGGTTAAGAAAGTTGCCGGGACGGATCGGGCGATCGGGCGCCGCGCATCCATGAATGGCTCCCGCAGGACGAAGACGCTATGGCTGCTGACGATGGTGTCGCCCGCCGCGCTGTGGCTGCTGTTCATCCGTTACCTGCCCATGTTCGGCATCGTGATGGCATTTCTGGACTATCGCCTGCCGACCAAGAAGA
Organism: Beduinella massiliensis; assembly: GCF_900199405.1. Classification (NCBI taxonomy): domain Bacteria; kingdom Bacillati; phylum Bacillota; class Clostridia; order Eubacteriales; family Beduinellaceae; genus Beduinella; species Beduinella massiliensis. Next base: position 3,093,129 of record NZ_LT963430.1, on the reverse strand, counting down.
TGCCCTTTCCGGTCAATCTGCTTCACAGCAAGTGGGTTGGCCTGGATAACTTCCAGTTCCTGTTCACCAAGGACTCCGTGACGATGATCCGAAACACGCTGGGGTACAACATCGTGTGGATATTGCTGGGCCTGGTGATCTCGGTGGCGCTGGCGATCATGATGAGCGAGCTCACCCGCAAGTTTCTGGCGAAGACCTATCAGACGCTGATGTTCTTCCCGTACTTCCTCAGCTGGGTCGTGGCGGCGTACTTCCTCTTCGCCTTCCTTGACCCGAGCAACGGCATGATCGTCCGCGCGCAGCGTCTCGCCGGCGCGCAGGTGATCGACTGGTACAACGAACCCAAGTACTGGCCGTTCATCCTCACGATCTGCAACGTCTGGAAGAACACGGGCTATTCTACGGTGCTTTACCTGTCGGCCATCACCGGCATCGACCGCGCCCAGTACGAGGCGGCGGCGGTGGACGGCGCGACCAAATGGCAGCAGATGATTCACGTGACGCTGCCGCATCTGAGGCCCATGATCATCATCCTGCTCATCATGAACGTCGGCAAGATCTTCAACGCGGATTTCGGCCTGTTCTGGTCCGTCCCGATGAACTCCGCGCCGCTGTTCCCGGTCACGCAGGTGGTTGATACCTACGTCTACCGCTCCTACAAGTTCACGGGCGACGTCGGCATGTCCACGGCCGCGGGCTTCCTGCAAAATCTGGTCGGGTTCGTGTGCATCATGGTCGCCAATACGGTCGTGCGCAAGATCGATTCCGACAGCAGTCTATTCTAAAAGGAGGGGAGAAACATGACGACCGCTCAGAAGAAAACTCCCCGTGCCCTGAGGCTCAACTCGGTCAGCGTGCCGATGGAAGCGTTCTTTCATTTGGTGCTGGGGCTCTTCTCGCTGCTCTGCATCATCCCGTTCGTGTTCGTCGTCATCATCGCGCTGAGCTCTGAGGACAGCATCAAGCACATCGGTTACTCCTTCATCCCGGAGGCCTGGTCGCTGGCGGCGTTCAAGCAGGTGCTGGGCATGGGCGACGTGCTCTGGCGCAGCTACTTCAACAGCTTCTTCGTCACCATCGTCGGAACGGTCATCAGCGTCGCCATGTGCGTGCTGTACGCCTATCCGCTGTTTCGCAAGGACTTTAAGTACCGCAATTTCTTCAGCTTCTTCAGCTTCTTTACGATGATCTTTGGCGGCGGCCTCATTCCCACGTACATCGTGTGCAGGAATCTGCTCGGCCTGGGCAACAACTACGCCGCGCTCATCGTGCCAATGCTGGTCAGTCCCTTTAACATCATCATCATGCGGACGTTTTTCCAGACCTCGGTGCCGTTTGACCTCATCGAGGCGGCGACCATCGACGGCAGCGGCGAGTACTCCACCCTGTGGCGCATCATCCTGCCGATCGTGAAGCCCGGCATCGCCACCGTCGCGCTGCTGACGGCGCTGGCTTACTGGAACGAATGGTTTCTCTGCCTGCTGTACGTGACCGAACGCAGCCTGTATCCGCTGCAATACCTGCTGATGGAGATGCAGCGCAACGCGGAATTCCTCGCACGCAACAGCTCCATGATCGGCGCGGCGAGCGCAGACGCGATCATGCGGCTGCCCAATCAGACCATGCGCATGGCGACCGTCGTGTTTATCGTCGTCCCCATCGCCTGCGCGTACCCCTTCTTTCAGCGCTACGTCGTGGCCGGCCTGACCGTCGGCTCCGTGAAGGGCTGATCCTTTGGTAAGAACGGCCGCTGTCGATAGCGACCGCTTACAAATACGATAATGGAGGAAATGAATCATGAAAAAGTTCCTAGCCCTGCTCTTGTCCGCGATGATGCTCCTGGGCGTGGTTCCGGCGCTGGCCGCTGACGCCCCCGTGGAGATCACCATCCTGCTCAACGGCAACACCGTGTCCGACGATACCGCTGTGCTGGAGCAGCTCAATCCCTACCTGCAGGAGAAGATCGGCGTGACCCTCAAGCCCGTGTGGGGCACCTGGGCGAACTTCGACGATCTGGCGCTGAACGCCGTCAACACCGGCAGCGATGAATACGACATCATGTTCACCTGCTCCTGGACCAAGAACGACTATGCGAAGTACTCCAAGGCCGGCGCCTACGTTCGCCTGGACGACCCGGAAGACAATTACATCGAACAGTACGGCGCGGACCTGAAGGCGGCGCTTCCCGAGCTCCTGTTTGAAGGCGCCAAGACCGAAGGCCCCGAAGGCGAAAAGGGCATTTATGCGGTGCCCGGCTTCAAGGATTTCGCCACCATGAACTGCTGGGACGTCAACGTGACCCTGCTTGAAAAGTACGGCTATACGGTGGAAGACGTTCAGAAGGCCGGGTTCTTCGGCTGGGACGAAATCTTCGCGAAGGTGAAGGCCGGCGAAGAAGCCGACGGCAGCGTGTTCTACCCCTTCGTGTTTGAAGGCGCGGTCGTCGAGCGCTTTGTGGACGGAACGCCCATCGTGACCGGCGACAGCGGCCTGCTGCTGAGCTATTATATGAACGCGGAAGACGTCTCCGTTCCCGGCGCCTACGGCAACGTGCTGATGAACAAGTACGCCACCCCCGAGTTCAAGGCTTTCGCTGAGCAGATGCGCAAGTACTACGAGGCGGGCTACATCGATCCGGCGATCGCCATCGGCGAGACCGCGACCGACGCGTGGCGCAACGCGCAGAACACCGCGAACTACCTGATCTCCAGCGAGGTCTCCCTGTACGGCTACGAGTTCACCACCTCCGCGCAGCGCGGCATCGACGTGCAGTACATCATGACGACCGACGCTCCCTACATCGACAACACCTCCGTGCAGGGCGGCATGATGGCCATTTCCGCGAACTCCGATCATCCGGTCGAGTGCTTCAAGTTCCTCAACCTGCTGAACACCGATCCCAAGGTCATGACCCTGCTCAACTACGGCGTCGAGGGCGTTCACTACAACCTGAACGATGCGGGCGAAGTTGAGTTCACCGATGAGCGCAACAACTCCTACAGCGTCTGGACCAATGGTGTCGGCAACGTGACCATCCTGCCCCCGCAGAAGGGCCAGGGCTCTGACTTCCAGCAGCGCTTTGCCGAGTTCTATGCCGGCTCCAAGAAGCTGCCGATCTACGGCTTCACCTTCGATCCGACGCCCGTCTCCAAGGAGATCGCCGCCGTCGCGAACATCAAGGAAGCCTATGCGCTGACCCTGTGCACCGGCGCTGCCGATGTCGAGACCGTTCTGCCCGAGTTCCTTCAGAAGATGGAAGACGCCGGCATGCAGAAGATCGTAGACGAGGCGAACGCGCAGTTCCAGGCCTTCCTAGCGCAGTAATCCATACAAATCGTACATGAGATAAGACGAGAGCGCTTCCTCCTTTCGGTGGAAGCGCTCTCGCTTTTTATTCGTCTTTACGAACGCGCTTTACGCGAGCCTGACGGCCATCACGCCGTATGCGCCGAGCGTGCAGTCTCCCTTTCGCATAAGACCCGTTTGAACGTCGGTGCAGGCGGGCAGCGTGACCGTGCGCGCTTCGGGCACGGTGTTCATCACGAAGAGGAAGCGCCCGTTTGCGCCCACGCGCTCCGTGCACAGCACGCCGGAAGGCAGCGCCGGAAGCAGCGGAGAGAGCCCCGCCTCCTTTGCGACGTGCGCGTACAGGTCGCAGAGAAAATCCTCTCCCGTGCGCGCGGCGATGTAGTAGCAGCGGCCCTTGCCAAAGGCGTTCACCGTCAGCGCGGGCGCGCCCTGATAGAAGCGTTCCTCGTAGGCGGCGAGCACCTGCGCGCCCTCCGGATGCACCACGGCGCAGAAGTCCTTCGCCTCGTAGCTCCTGCCGTTCCAGGTGAAGCGGTTGCGCTGCGTCTCGTCCAGCGCGTCCGTCTCCTCGTCCCAGAGGCCGCAGACCTCGCGCAGCGGGCCGGGGAAGCCGCCCATGAAACAGAGGTCTTCCTCGTTCACCCAGCCGGAGCAGTAGGTCGATATGTAGGTGCCGCCCGCCTCGACGAAGGCGCGAACGCGCTGCGCAAAGCCGGGGCGCAGCATGTAGGTCATGGGGCCGCAGACCACGCGATAGGGCGCAAGGTCGCAGGTTTCGTCGATCACATCCACGCCGTAGCCAGCGCGCAGGAAGGCTGTGTGGTGCGTGCGCACCGTCTCTTCGTATCCCTTGCCGGTGTTCAGGCCGAAGCGCGCGTCTTCCAGGGCCCAGCGGTTTTCCCAATCGTACACGACGGCGATGCGGTTTTCGGGCGCGGCACCGAGCGCGGGCGTGAGCCCCGCGAGCGCCTCGCCCACGGCACAGACCTCGCGGTACACGCGGTTTTGCTCGCTCTCGTCGTGCGAGACGACGGCTCCGTGGAACTTCTCGAAGGAGCCGCGCCCCTTGCGGAACTGGAAGTACTGCACCGTGTCCGAGCCATGGGCGACGGCCTGCAGGCTCTGTAGCATCAGGATGCCGGGCTGGCGCAGGCGGTTGACGGCCTGCCAGTTGACGCAGGAGGGCGAGGACTCCATCAGCATGTAGGGCTTGCCGCCGCACACGCCGCGCATCAGGTCATGGCAGAAGGCGGAATGGGCGGCGACCTTGGCGTCGCGCATGTCGTTCGTCCATTGCGGGTAGTTGTCCCAGCTGCACCGGTCGAGCAGCCTGCCCAGCTCGAAGTAATTGATGCCGGGGTAGGTGTGCATCAGGTTCGTCGTGCAGGGCACGTCAGGCGTGATGCGCCGCAGCGGCTCGATCTCCCAGCTGTAAAAGTCACAGAACTGCTGGGTGGTGAAGCGCTTCCACGCCAGGTTCAGACCGTGGCTGCCGCTCTCGCCGATGGAGGAGGGGCTTTCGATCTGGTCAAACGAGCTGTAGCGGTGCGACCAGAATGTATTCCACCAGTCGTCGTTGAGCTTGTCGATGGTGCCGTAGCGCTCCTTCAGCCATTGGCGAAACCGCTGCTGGCAAAGGGGGCAGTGACACTCTCCGCCGTATTCGTTGGAGATGTGCCACATGCCGAGCGCGGGGTGATCCTTGTAGCGCTCGGCGAGCAGCGTGTTCATCTTGCGCACCTTTTCGCGGTATACGGGCGAGGTCAGGCAGTGGTTGTGCCGCTCGCCGAAGAGGTTGCGGCGGCGATCCTCCGTCACGCGCAGCACCTCGGGATACTTCTCCGCCATCCAGGCCGGGCGCGCGCCGCTGGGCGTGGCGAGCACCGCCTTGATGCCGTTTTGGGCGAGCATGTCCATCACTTCGTCGAGCCATTCGAAGGTGTAGCGTCCCTCCTCCGGCTCCAGCGTGGCCCAGGAGAAGATGCCTACGGAAAGCGTGTTGATGCCGGCCTTCTTCGCCAGCTCCATGTCGCGCGGCCAGACGGTGGACTTTTCGTTCAGCCATTGGTCGGGGTTGTAGTCGCCGCCGTGCAAAAACACGGGCTTGTCCTTCATGATCGGGGGATATTGCGCCATGACGGTTCCCTCCTGTCGATGTTTGGGTTCATTATAACATGACGCCGGCCCGTTTTCTATCAAATATCGATGACACATCGCGCGAAATGTGCTATGCTGAGCAAAACGGAAGGAAAGGGCGGTCTTCATGGAAAAGGCGATTCGGTACGAGGCGTGCGCGGGCGCGCCGCTTCCGCGCGTCACGCCGGAGGAAGCGGGCGTTCAGGCGGACTGGGTGGAGGAAATGGTGAACGTCTATGCGCGGACAGGGCTTCGCATCCACAGCTTCCTGCTGGTGCGGGACGGCCGGGTGTACGCGGAGGGGTACTACAGCCCCTTTGACGCGCAGCAGTATCAGACGGTTTACTCGCTCTCCAAGTCGTTTACCTCCGCCGCGATGGGGCTTGCGCAGGAGGAGGGCATCCTCTCGCTGGACGAGCGCGTCGCGGAGATCTTCGCGGACGAGATCGCAATGGCGGGCGTGCGCGTCGGGCCGGAGCTTAAAAGCCTCACCCTGCGGCACCTGCTGCGCATGTCCACGGGTCAGCCGGAGGAGCGCTGGGCGGGCGATTTTGTGCAAAGCTTCCTGTCCGTCCCCTTCACGGACATGCCGGGCGAGGTGTTTCGATACAACACCATGGCGACCTTCATGTGCGCGGCTGCGCTCAAAAAGCGCGGCGTGGATCTGGAGGCGTACTTGCAGGAAAGGCTCTTCGACCCCATGGGCATTCACGGCCTGCACTGGATGCGCACCGGCGCGGGCATCTGCACGGGTGGCTTCGGCCTCTCCATCCTGCCGGAGGTCATCGCCAAGTTCGGCGTGCTGATTTTGCAGGGCGGCGCGTGGGAAGGAAAGCAGCTTTTGCCCCGGGATTACCTGATTCAGGCGACGAGCAGGCAGATCGAAAACGGCGGACGCGGCGCGACGCGCGACTGGGAGGCGGGCTACGGCTATCAGTTCTGGATGTGCGAAAACGGCAGCTTCCGCGGGGACGGCATGTTCGGTCAGCTTTGCGTGATGAACCGCGAGAAGAACGCGGTGCTCGCGATGACGGCCTTCGTGGACGACATTCAGGCCGAGCTGGACGTATACTTCGACGAGGTGCTTTCAAAGATGCAGGACGCTCCGCTCGCGCAGGCTCCCGAAGCAGACGCGCATCTTCAGGAAACGCTCGCAGGCCTGTCGTGCCTGATGGAGCCCGTCCTGGACGACGGGGGGCAGGTGCCGGACGCGCTGCTTCCCAGGAAGCTGACCGCCGGAGGGCAAAAGATCGCCCTGTCATCGGACGGCGACGAGCTGCTTCTTGAAACGCAGATGAGCGGGCAGCCCTTCCGCGCGGCGCGGGGCAGGCTGCTTTGCCAGGAGGCGCCCTGCGCGTTCTGCGTGAACGGCGCGTACCTGAACGTCGTGACGCGGGTGTACGCGGGCTACGGCATGCAGGGCGGCGCGCTCGTCGTGCGCCTGTTCATCCCGGAGGCGCTCATGGACTTCCGTCTGGAGCTGCGGACGGCGGAGGGGAGAATGGACGCGCGCATGTACGACGTGCACAACCCGGCGAAGCCCATTGCGTTGGGGGACGAAGAGGCGTAAAGAAAGGGGGAAAACGATGCGATTGTTAAAGCCCGCCAATCTCGAGGACGCGGATCAGGAATACGAGGCCCTGCAATGGCTTGCGCCGCATGAAAACGGTTTTGAGACCCCGTGTCACGGCATGACCCGGGAAGCCTTCATGCAGGATGGCCTTGCGTCGCTGCTGCACATGGCGCGGGGCGTCGGCCTCCCGGCGGGCTACGTGCCCCAAACCTGCTATTTTCTCTGGGATGGGGAAGAGATCGTAGGGCTGTTCAAGGTGCGTCCCGTCCTGAACGAAGCGCTTCGCATGGGCGCGGGTCACGTTGGCTATGCGATCCTCCCAGAATACCGGGGAAAGGGCTACGCTACCGAAGGGCTGCGCCTAGCGGTCGAGCTGCTGTTGCCCGACATCGAGGAGGCGGAGGTCTACCTGTCCTGCGAGTCCGGGAACGAGGCTTCGCTGCGCGTGCAGCAAAAGAATGGCGCGTATATCCACCACGCGGACGCGGGGTATCGTTATACGCGCATTCCGCTCGACCCAAAGGCGCTGCGGGCGGCGCGGTGCGCGGGCGCGCGGCCGCTGTGCCGCGCGGTTCGCGAACAGACGCGGAGGGCGCTGTGGGAGGTTCAAAACGTCCTGTGCTGCATCCCGGACGCGCTATGGGAAAAGACGTACTGCGACCAGCCGTTATGGAAGCACGCATATCACATGCTGCATTCGCTCGACCGCTGGCTTGAAAACCCATGTGATGGGGGATTCGTCGAACCGCCCTTTCACAAACCGGGGCTGAACGATCTGGACGCGCCTGTGCGGGGAGCGATCAGCCGGACGCAGCTCGAGGCGTATCGCGCGCAGGTATGCAGAAAAAGCGAGGATTATCTGGCGTCGCTCACGGATGAGATCCTGAGCGAGCGCCCGACGGGGTGCGGGCACACGCGTTTTACGCTGATCCTCGCCCAGCATCGGCATTTGCACACGCACATGGGCATGCTGATGGGTTTTATCGTAGCGGAGACGGGCCTTTGGCCGCGCGTGCTCGGCCTGGAGGGGGAGTTCCCGCGGGGAGATTTCGATCGGTACATGTAAAGAGAAAGATGCGAGAGGAGATGCGCAGGATGCGCTATGAAATCGTGTTCAGCCCTACCGGCGGAACGCAGGAGGCGGCCAGGTTCCTCGGCGCCGCATGGGGGGACGAGGCCAGCCGGATTGACCTGTCTGACCCGCGGACGGACTTTGCCGCCTGCGTCTTTGCGCCGGAGGACGTCTGCCTCGTCGCGGTGCCCTCCTTCGGCGGACGCGTGCCGCAGGTAGCGGTGGAGCGTCTCTCCCAAATGCGGGGCGGCGGGGCGCAGGCCGTGCTCCTGTGCGTCTACGGAAACCGCGCCTACGACGACACGCTGCTGGAATTGAGGGAAACGCTCGAAAAGGCCGGTATGCGCTGCCGCGCTGCGGTCGCTGCGGTCGCGGAGCACTCCATCATGCATGCTTTCGCCGCGGGCAGGCCGGACGCACGCGACGAAGAAGAACTGCGGGCCTACGGCGAGCGGGTCAGAGAGAGGCTCGGGGAGGTGCCGGACGCGCCCGACGTGCGGGTGCCCGGCGCGTCTCCCTATCGGGAATACGGCGGTGTGCCGATGAAGCCCAAGGCGGGCAGGGCGTGCACCGCCTGTGGGCTGTGCGCGAGGAAATGCCCGGTCGGAGCCATCGACCCGCACGACCCGGCGAAGACGGACGAGAAGGCCTGTATCTCTTGCATGCGCTGCGTCTCGATCTGCCCAGCGCACGCGCGCAAGGTGAACGCCGCACTGGTCTTCGCGGCGTCGCAGAAGATGAAAAAGGCCTGCGAGGGCAGAAAGCCAAACGAACTGTTCCTGTGAACGACGAAGCACCCGAAAGCTGCTCTCGGGTGCGCGCGGGTCGGGAGATGGATCCATTCCTGGAATCACTGCATTGTATAGACATGCCTGTGCGGCATCGTGCGAGGTGCATATGGATATCTTATCGCTCGTTCATCAGCTTGCCAATGTGGCGCTTCTCCTTGCTTTAGGTATACTCGCCGTCATGGGCGCACGCGCATTGGCGATATACCTATCAAAAAACAGGTAAACACCAAAAGATAAGCCCCTGCCTTTGCGATCGTGCGCGATGGCAGGGTGGATTTTCCATGATGAAAGGCCATGCTTTCCCAGCGAAAGCATGGCCTTTGTCGATCATTTGGGGCGGCGCGGCAGAGCGGAAAAATCTACGACACCATCCCAGAACATAAAGTGCTTTGTTCATCTTCGCACGCCTGTACGCGGCCCAGGTACCAGCCGGTCACGCCGTCCTTTTTGACGATCCATCCGCGGGAGGTCTTTCGCACCAGCGACAGGCGGTCGCCCGCGCGCACGGGCAGCAGGTAGTCCGTTACGTCCATGCAGCGCTGCTCGTCCTCGTACAAAAAGCTTTGCGGCGCCCAAAGGCGGCGGCCGGTACTGCGCTGTTCGACCAGCGCGCAATCTCCCTCGCGCGCCAGCACGCGCACGCGGCAGTCGGTGTAGCGCAGATAAAAGGAATCCAAGCTCTTCGCCTGCGCGTCCAGCGCGGTTCCGGCAGGCAGATCGTCGTAGGCGGCGAATGTGAAACGGCCGTTTGCGGCGTCCTCAAAGATCACCGCGTTGAGCTGGCCGTCGTGCTTGATGCCGCAGCCGCCGTCGATGCTGATGATCCGCTGCCGCTCGCTGACGTAGGGATTGAAGCAGGGGTAGCGCGCGCTGTAGAGCGTAGTGGGCCAGTGCCCTACGACGACCCAGCGGGAAAAGGAGAGTCCCTGCTCTAAGAAATGGTCGCACTTGAGGTAGGGATGCGCCTGCGTGCCCGCGAGCGCGTCCACGTCCTCTGTGGGAATGCCGCCGTGGACGAAAAGGAGGTTTCCGGCGCTCAGTATGGTGGGCATTTCCCCCAAAAAGCGGATTTCCTGTTGAAAAAGCTTTCGCACGGCGCGGCGCGAGGCGCGCACGTCTTCGGCGTTTTCAACAGGCAGCCCGGCCTCTTCGCACATCTGCGAAAAGAGGCAGCCGCCGTAGCATGCCCGCATCCGGACGATATGCTCGTGCAAATCGCACGCGGTTTCCTCGTCGTCCCGCAAAATCCAGGTGAGCTGCCAAAGATCCACGTTGCCGGCCAGCGCGTGGACGGTGTGCGTTTTAAAAAGCTCCATGACGAGGCGCAGCGCGCCCAGGCTGTCCGGGCCTTTTTCGATGATGTCGCCCACGATGACGAGCACGTCGTCTGTGGAAAAGCGGATCTTTTGCAGCAGCGCCCGCAGGTGGCCGGGATGGGCGTGAACGTCGCTGACGGCGATCAACCGCCGCCCCTGCGGGATGTCGATATGTCGAACGGTCGTATTCATGCAAGCTCCTGCGTTTACAGACGGTATTCGTCGAGCATCCGGTCGATACCGCCGCGCGTATCGGAAAACATGATGCCCGCCGCGCGCTGCTTGGCGTCGTCGATCATGAGGTTCTTATGGCCGTCCGTCTCGAAGGGGACGAGCAGCTCCTTCACGCGATGACCCGCGCCCAGGCGGTCGAAGAGGTAACGGCAGACGTCGTAGGTGCTGTCGAAGTTCGCGCTGCCGTAGTTGTACACGCCGCTGGGCGCCGAAAGCAGCGCGGGGATGTTTTCGATGACCTCGCGCACGTAGGTGAAGCCCCGATGGTCGTCCGTTGCGGCGCGCACGGGCTTGCCGGTCGTGAGCGCGCCCAGGCACATGCCGACGACGCCCAGGCTGGAAGAGCAGAAGCGCACCGGCAGGTCGAACATCCAGGTCAGGCGCAGCGCGTAGAACCGATCGCATAGGGCGGCGGCGCGCCGCTCCGCCTCGACCTTGGTGCGCGCGTAGACGTTCGTAGGCGAGAGCGCCTCGTCCTCCCGATGGGGCGTGTCGCCGGGAAGCCCCGTGTAGACCTGATCGCTGCTGGCGTAGATGAGCGCAGCGCCCGCCTCCGCGCAGGCGCGCGCGATGTTCTCGGTGCCCAGGACGTTGACGTCGTGGGCAAGCTGCGGATTTTGCTCGCACACGTCGATGTGGGAGATGGCGGCGAAGTGCGCGACCGCATCCGGCCGCGCGTCCAGAATCGTGCGGCGGCAGGCTTCGGGGTCGGTGATGTCGAGGGAATCGTGCGGGGCCATCACGACGCGGAAGGCGGCGGAAAGGTCCTGTGCCATGCGCGAAGCGACAAAACCCGTGGAACCGGTAATGAGCAGCGTTTGCATAGGTCATACCTCCAAATTTCAGGATGTTTTTCGGAGCAGCCACAGGGAACCGAGCACGAGCAGCAGCGGGAAGACGATGGCCGCGAGCATGCCCAGCCTGAGCCCGGCATCGCCGGTAAACAGCGCGGCGAGGGCGCCTGCGCCCCTGTCGGAGATGAACCCGACGAGCCCAGGCCCTGCGGAGCAGCCGACGTCCCCGGCGAGCGCGAGCAGGGCGAAGAGCGCCGTGCCGCCCTGCGGGCAGCGCGCGGCGGAGAGGCTGAGCGTGCCCGGCCAGAGGATGCCCACCGAGAAGCCGCAGACCGCGCAGCCGAGCAGCGAGAGCAGCGGATTGGGGGAAAAGACGGTGAGCAGGTAGCAAAGGACGCACAGCAGGCTGGAGTAGAAAATACAGGCGTTCAGGCGCAGACGCGCGCCGAAGCGCCCGTAGAGCAGGCGCGAAAGCCCCATCAGCACGGCAAAGGCGCAGGGCCCCAGCAGATCGCCCACCGTCTTGGAGACGCGCAGGCCCTGCTCTGCGAACAGGGAGGCCCACTGGCTCATCGCCTGCTCCGCCGCGCCCGCGCACAGCATCAGCAGGAAGAAGAGCCAGAAGGAAGGCAGGCGGAGCAGCCCGCGCACGGACAGGTTTTCTCCCTCGCCCCCGAACGTGTTGATCGGCACGCGCGAGAAGAAAAAGGCGTTTGTCAGCGGAACGGCCGCCCAGAGCATCGGCAAAAAGCGCCAGCGGGCGATGCCGATGGTGGTGAAGTACAGCGTGGAGAGGAGCACGACGGCCACGTGTCCCCAGCAGTAAAAGGAGTGCAGGAGGCTCATCGCGGCCGCCTTCTCCTCGCCGGGCAGCGCCTCGACGATCGGGCTGGTGAGCACCTCGAGCAGGCCGCCGCCCAGCGCGTAGAGCACCATGGAACCGATCAGGCCCGCATAGGGGCTGGGGAGCGCGTAGGGCAGCACGCCCAGGCCGATCAGCCCTGTGCCGCACAGCACGTTCGCGGCGACGACGCACCAGCGGTAGCCCAGGCGAACCGCGTAGCGCGCGGCGGCCAGATCCACGATCATCTGGATGCCGAAGTTGAGCGTCACCAGAAAAGCGAGCTGAGAGAGCGAGATGCCGAACTGACGGGTAAAGGTGAGAAAGAGCAGCGGCGCGAGATTGTTGACCGCCGCATGCGAGATGCTGGAGGCGTAACAGCAATAGCGGGTGTGACGATACGTAAAGTGCATGGCGAGCGCTCCGATCGTATTTGGAATGATGGAAGGATTCGCCCCCAACCCCCAAAACCCTCTAATTCGCGCAAAAACCTGCGTGGGCATACAGGTTGACATATATAGGTGATCGATCTATAATGCGAGGAGATGGATAGGTAGAGAATCTATATATTGGGAGGTGAAGACATGGACAGGAGCATGACTTCGGGCAGCACGGGCATGCTGCTGCTGCGCCTGCTCGCGGAGGGGGACCTATACGGATACCAGATGATCGAGCGGCTGCGGGAGCGCTCAAGCGACGTGTTCAGCCTGAAGGCGGGCACGCTCTACCCGCTGCTGCACGCGCTGGAGGAACAGGGCGCGGTCGAAAGCTATGAACGGGCCACGCCGGAGCGCCGCGTCAGGCGTTACTATCATCTGACGCGGACAGGAAATCTGCTGCTTGAGCAGAAAGCCTCGGAGTGGCGGGTATTTTCCGAGGCGGTGGATCGGGTGCTCGCGGCGAAGGGAGGGGCCTCGCTTGCGTAAGGAGGCATACGTGGAGGCGGTGCTCGGGGGCGTCCGCTGGAAGCGCGCGCACGAGACCGTGCGGCGGGAGCTCGCCGCGCACGTGGAAGACCAAATGGAAGCGTACCTGCAAGACGGCATGCCAAAGGAGCAGGCGGAGGAGAAGGCGATTCTGGATATGGGGGACGCCGCGCAGGTGGCAAAGGGCTACGATCGGGTGCTGCGCCCGCGGACGGATCGGAGAATGCTGACAGTGCTCGCCGCGCTGTACCTCTTCGCGGCGCTCTTCGGCCTGCTGCGGCATGCGGTGAACCCGGACAAGGGCGGGCTATGGGCGGACGCGGCGGGGATGCTCCTGGGGGCGGGCGCGTTTGCGGCCGGGTACTTTCTGGACGTGCGGCCGTTCCTTCGCCGGGGCGCCGCCGTCTACCTCCTATATGCGCTGGGGCTGATTTTTTGCTATGTCGCGGCGTTTACCTGGGCGCTGCCGTTCAACCTGGATTGGGCGGTGGGCGGTTACTGGCTGCTGCTCGCCCCGCTGGCGCAGGCCTTTCTGATCGGGTCGATGCGGGGCAGGGGTCTTTGCGCCGGGGCGGCCTGCCTCGCCGCGCCGTGGCTGGTACACGCGCTGACCGAAGGGACTTTCAGCATGCTTGGCAGGGAGCTGCTGCTCGGAATCGGCCTCATGCTGCCCTTCTACGCCTTTGCCGCGGGTTTCTTTCCCCGCGTGCGTTTTCTTCCCCGGCTCTATGCGCTGGCGCTGCTGCTGCTCGCCGCGGGCCCGATTTGGACGGGCACATTTGGGGAGTATTTCGATTTGAACCCGTTCGGCGGGCGGCTTCGGGAAATGCCGCTCTTCCGTTTCGACGCGGCGGCTGGCGCGGGCAGCGGCGGATGGTTCCTGACGCGCGCCTTCGGCTGGGGAGCGTTCCTGATCGTCTCGGTTCCGTATCTCTCCCTGGCCTTCCTGTGTCTGAAAACGGGCGCGCGCAAAAAAGGAACGGGCGCGCAGATGATCTGCTCCGCCGTCGCCCTGTCTATGCTGATGCAGTACGCGTGCGGGCTGGCGAACGCGACGGGGACTTACGACAACCCGGCCTGGCCGATGCCGTTTTTCGATACGGAGGCGGCCTCCACGGTGCTCAACCTCTTTCAGATCGGGTTGGTCATGGGGATCGGGCGCATGGGCACGCTGCGTATGGATTGATGAAGACCCAGGGCTGGCCTGCTGTTTTTTCGCCGGCAGGACAGCCTCTTTTTGCGCGCTGGGACTTCTTCAAAGCAGTGGTTTTGTGATGGAATCCCCTTGTCAAGCATTGGCCGCGGGCACAGAGCGATGGGATTTGTAGATCTGCGTCGGTGATGCAACCGGCAGCATGCCGGTTTGTCTTTGCGAAATATTTTTCCGCGAGCCGTGGGAACGTAAAAGGCAGAAGGAAAAACATATGTTCGCATCGAACTTAAACGTAGATTTTTGCTTTTTACGCGGCGGGGAGGAAGACGCATGGACAGGACGATTCTGCATTGTGACCTGAACGGCTTTTACGCTTCCGTGGAGTGCATCCGCGACCCTTCGCTTCGCACGGTGCCCATGGCGGTGGCGGGCGACCCGAAGGCGCGTCACGGGATCATCCTGGCCAAGAACGAGCTGGCCAAGCGCGCGGGCGTCGTGACGGCGGAAACGGTGAGCCAGGCGCAGCGCAAGTGTCCGGGCCTCGTGCTGGTGCCGCCGCGCCACGACGTCTACGAGGATTACTCCCGGAAGGTCAACGCGCTTTACGAGCGGTACACCGACCTGATCGAGCCCTTCGGCATCGACGAGTCGTGGCTGGACGTGACGGGCAGCAGGCACCTCTTCGGGGACGGCAGGGCGATCGCCGACGCGCTGCGGGAGGCGGTCAAGCGAGAGCTGGACCTGACGATTTCGGTCGGCGTGTCGTACAACAAGGTCTTCGCCAAGCTCGGAAGCGACTACAAAAAGCCGGACGCGACCACGGTCATTACGCGCGAAAACTATCGGGAGATCGTCTGGCCGCTGCCCGTGACCGCCCTGCTGTACGTCGGCCGCGCGGCGGAGCGCACGCTTTTAGGCCTGCGCGTTCGCACCATCGGCGACCTCGCAGGGTGCGACCGGGCGCTGCTCGCTTCGCGTATGGGCAAGGCAGGCGAGATGCTCTACGACTACGCGAACGGTCTGGAATCGAGCCCCGTCGCTTCGTATTACGACAGGCGTGAGATCAAGAGCATCGGAAACGGCATGACATTTTCGCACGACCTTTCGGTCGCGGAGGACATCCGCTGGGCGGTCGCGCTGCTCGCGGACAGCGTGGCGACGCGCCTTCGCCGCCAGGGCGTGTTCTGCCGCGTGGTGCAGGTGCAGGTAAAGGATCCGGACTTTAAGAGCATCTCGCGCCAGCGGCGCCTGGACGCGCCGACCTGCGTAGCGCGGGAGATCGCCCGTGCGGCGCTCGCGCTGCTGACGGAGAACCGCAGCGCCTACAGCGCGATCCGCACGCTGACCGTCACCGGGGAGCAGATCGTGCGCACCGGTGAGGCGGAGGAGCAGGTGAGCTTCTTCGAGGCGGAAAGCCGGGAGGAACGCGCGCGCCAGCTGCGGCTGGAGCGGGCGATGGACCGCATCCGCGGCAAGTACGGACGGGAAGCGATCACGACGGGGCGCGCGATGGAGCGTCGCGACAACGCGCGGACAGAGGAGGACGCGCCGGAGGGGGATTGACGAGGAAACCTGCCGCCTGACGCGCGGGCGAAGCGCATGCCTCGCGCATTTTTTCTGAAAGGGCCGCGGCATACGTCCCTCCATTTATGCCCATACTAGGGTCGAAAGACACAGGAAGGGCGGGACAAACATGAGTGTAGGGAAGAGCGTTACGCGCAAGGAGGCCTACGACAAGGTCACGGGCCGCGCGCGCTATACCGCGGATATCCTGCGGCCGGGCAGTCTGCATGCCAGGCTGCTTACCTCGACGCAGGCGCACGCGATGATCAAGAGCCTGAACGTCGACAAGGCGCGCCAGGCAAAGGGCGTGAAGGCGGTCGTCACGGGGCTGGACGTGCCGATATGGGGCGGCGTGCTCATCAAGGACAGGCAGCCGATTGCGACCGACCGCGTGCGCTGCTACGGCGAGGTGATTGCCATCGTCGTCGCGCAGACAGAGCAGGAGGCCGCCGCCGCGCTGGAGCTGATCGAGGTCGAATACGAGGCGCTTCCGATCGTGGGTTCGGTCGCGGATGCGCTCGCGCCGGACGCGACGGTGATTCACAGCCAGCTCGGCAATTACGAGACGCCGGTTCAGGACGTGTACCCGGAGCCCGGCACCAATATCGCCTCCAGCTACAAGGTGCGCAAGGGCGACATGCAGGCGGGCTGGCAGGCCGCGGCCTACACCGCGCACAAGCGCTTTTCGCTGCCCGCCTCCGTTCATGCCTCGATGGAGACGCACGCGGCGCAGGCGGAGATTTTGCCCGACGGGCGCGTGCACATCGTCTCCTCCTCGCAGTCGCCTTACCAGATCAAGCAGCAGCTCTCGGACATGTTCAACCTGGACGAGGGCAAGGTTTGGGTGGACGTGCCGCTGGTCGGCGGCGGATTCGGCGGCAAGTCGGCGGTGCAGATCGAGATCCTCGCCTATGTCGCCTCGCGCGCCGCGGGCGGGCGCAACGTGCGCCTCGTCTATACGCGCGCCGACGAATTTACCACCGCGCCCTCGCGCCTTGCGCTGGAGGCGGACATCAAGCTGGGCGTGACCGCTGAGGGAATGCTCTGCGCGGGCGAGATGACCTATTGGCTGGACACGGGCGCCTATTCCGAGATCGGCCCCTACATGTCCAAGGCCATCGCCGTGGACTGCACGGGCCCCTACAACATCGAGAACCTGTCGGTGGACAGCATCTGCGTGTACACCAACCACAACTACGTGACGGCCTTCCGCGGCTTTTCGCACGAGTCCCTCACGCTTTGCGTGGAGCGCACCATGGACGCGCTTGCGGGCCTGCTTTGCATGTGCCCGGTCGAATTCAGACGGAAGAACGCCATTCGCCCGGGCAACCTCTCGCCTACGCAGGTGGAGCTTTCCCTCTCCAACGTCGGCAACCTGGAGGCCTGCATCGACAAGCTTTCTCAGCTTGTGGGTTCCGGCGAGGGGGATCTCATCGACATCGGCGACGGCAAGGTGCGTGCCAAGGGCTACGCCTGCCTCTGGAAGACGCCGAACCCGCCCGTCAACGCCTCGGCGGGCGCCGTCATCACCTTTAACTCCGACGGCAGCGTCAACCTCGTGACCGGCGCGGTGGAGATGGGCTCCGGCGGACAGACGGCCATCGCACAGATGCTGGCGGACAAGCTGCGCATGGGCTACGACCGGGTGCACGTGACGCTGGAGGTGGACACGCGCACGATGCCGGAGTACTACAAGACCGTGGCCTCGATGAGCACTTACCTCGTGGGGCGCGCGGTCATGGCCGCGGCGGAGGATGTGATCCGCCAGCTCAAGGAGACGGCGGCCATCGCCCTGCGGTGCCCGGAGGACGACCTGGACTTTGGCGAGGAGCGCGTCTTTTGCAAGGCCCAGCCCAAGTTCGCCATCGGCTTTCAGGATCTGGCGTTCGGGCTGAAGCATCCGGGCGGCAATACCGTGGGCAGGCAGATCGTGGGCCGCGGCGGCGCGGTGTTCAATCACCTGACGCCGCTCGCCCCGGACAACGGCAAGGGAAAGACCGGCCCGGCCTGGACGGTCGGCGCGCAGATGGTCGAGGTGGAATTCGACCGGCGCGAGTGCTCCTACCGCCTGATTCGTGCGGCTACGGTGATGGACGTGGGCAGGGTCATCGACCCCATGGCTTACGAGGGCATGGTGCGCGGCGGCATGAGCATGGGCCTCTCCCTCGCGCGGGAAGAGACGCTGCACTACGGTCCCGCATGCGAGAACCTCTCGACGAGCTTTCGGGCGTACAAGGTCATGCGCATCGGCGAGGAGCCGCAGTATCTGGTGCAGTTCGTGGAGACGCCCCAGCTCGACGCGCCGTTTGGCAACCGCGCCTACAGCGAGCACGGCATCATCGGCATGCCGGCAGCGCTGTGCAACGCGCTGTCGCGCGCGATAGGCAGGGACGTGGACATGCTGCCTGCGACGAACGAGAGCCTGTGGCGGCTGCTGCAAAGCGGCAATCAGGCAGGGGAGGTGATGGCATGATCGCTCATCCTTTTGAATATTACCGCCCGAAGACGGTTCAGGAGGCGGTTTGGGCCTACGGCGAGGCGGCCAAGAACGGCACGCCTCAATACTACGGCGGCGGCACGGAGATCATCACCATGGCGCGCATGGACTCGATCCGCCCCACGGCGGTCATCGATCTGAAGGGGATCCCGGAGCTGTCCGTGCTCAAGACGGACGGCGGCAGGCTGATCGCGGGCGGCTGCGTGACGCTCAGCGCGCTGCACGAGACGAACGCCTTTCCGCTGCTGGGCGCGACGGCGTCGCGCATCGCGGATCACACGAACCAGGTGCGCATCACGCTGGGCGGCAATCTCTCCGGTACGATCATCTACCGCGAGGCGGTGCTGCCGCTGCTGCTGGCGGACGCGACGCTCGTGCTGTGCGGACCGCAGGGCGAGCGCCGCGTGCCCATCGCGGAGGGCTTTCAGGAGCGCCTGCGGCGCGGGCAGGACGAATTCCTGGCGCAGGTGGCGGTGGAGCCGAAGTTCCTGCAGGCGCCCTGGGTGCACGTCAAAAAGGTCGCGGTGGAGAAGATCGGCTATCCGCTGGTGACCGTCGCGGCCATGAAGGTGGACGGGCAGATGCGCATCGCCGTCTCCGGCTACTGCGAATTCCCGTTCCGTTCGGCGGAGATGGAGCGCACGATGAATGACACGGGCCTGAGCGCGCGGGCGCGCGCCGAACAGATGGCGGGTCAGGCGCCCGCGGGCGTGCTGGCGGACCTGGGCGCGCAGGCAGATTTTCGCACGAAGGTGTTCATCGACACGGTGGAAGACACGATCAATACGCTGGAGGGGGAATGAGCATGGAGCATTACGCGGGAAGGAGCCTGATCACCCTTCGCGTCAACGGCGAGGAGCGAGAGGCGGCTGTCTGGCCTTCGGACGTGCTGGTGGACGTGCTGCGCGAGCAGCTCGGCCTCACGGGCCCGAAGATCGGCTGCAAGAACGGCGACTGCGGCGCGTGCACCGTCATCATGGACGGCTGGCCCGTGAAGAGCTGCCTTGTATTGGCGGTGGAGGCCGTAGGTCACGAGATCACCACGGTGGAGGGGCTGCAAAACGCGCCCATACAGCAGGCGTTCGTGGACTGTCAGGCGTTTCAGTGCGGCTACTGCACGTCGGGCTTCCTGATGGTCTGTCACGCGCTTTCGATGCGCCACCCGGATGCGGACGAGTGCATGGCGGAGGAGTGGCTGCAATCGAACCTGTGCCGCTGCACGAGCTATCAGGAGATTCGCGAGGCGCTTTCGCGGGTGCTGCCGGGCGCGGGCACGCCCACAAAGATCATGCCGTAAGCGGCGTCGGCCCAGCGGAAGCGATGCTTCCGCTGGGCCGCGTTTATTTTAGCGTTTCACGAAAACCTTTTCGGATTTTTACAATTTTGTAGGAGGAAAGCGGGCATATTGCATCGAAATTCTTCATCAATTATAAAGATGCTGTGCGCCGCGTAAGTCGCACGGAAGAGAGGACAACGTATGGATGTACACAAACTCGTACAGGAAATGACGCTGGAGGAAAAGGCGTCGCTTTGTTCCGGGGCGGATTTTTGGCATACCAAGGCCGTGGAGCGGCTGGGAATCCCCCAGATGATGGTCTCCGACGGGCCGCACGGCCTGCGCAAGCAGGATCAGTCCGCGGATCACCTGGGCATCAACGACAGCATCAAGGCCGTCTGCTTCCCGACGGCGGCAGGACTCGCCTGTTCCTTTGACCGGGAGCTGCTCTTCCGCGTGGGCGAGGCGCTGGGCAAGGAGTGCCAGGCTGAGGACGTGGGCGTCATCCTGGGCCCGGCGGCGAACATCAAGCGTTCCCCGCTGTGCGGGCGCAACTTCGAGTACTTTTCCGAAGACCCGTATCTGTCCGGCGAAATGGCGGCGGCGCATATTCGCGGCGTGCAGTCCAGAAACGTGGGCACCAGCCTGAAGCACTTCGCCGTCAACAACCAGGAGACGCGCCGCATGAGCGTGGACGCGCGGGTTGACGAACGCACGCAGCGCGAAATCTATCTGGCAAGTTTCGAGGGCGCGGTGAAGGGCGGACACCCCTGGACGGTGATGTGCTCTTACAACAGGATTAACGGCACCTATGCCAGCGAGAATCCACGGCTGCTGACCGGGATTCTCCGGGACGAATGGGGCTTTGACGGGTTCACCGTGACCGACTGGGGCGCGTGCAACGACCACGTGGCGGGCGTCGAGGCGGGACTGGACCTGGAGATGCCCTCCAGCGGCAGCTACAACGACGAGGCGCTCGTGCGCGCCGTGCGCGAGGCGCGCATTTCCGAGGCGGCCGTCGACCGCGCGGCGGAGCGCATCCTCACGGTGATGTACCGATACTTCGAGGGCCGCGACCGCACGGCGGTGTTCGACCGCGCGGCGCACCACAACCTCGCCCGGCTGGTGGCGCGGGAAAGCATGGTGCTGCTCAAAAACGACGGAAACCTTCTGCCGCTTTCGGCCTCGCGCCGCGTGGCGTTCATCGGGCCGTTCGTCAAGCGCCCGCGCTATCAGGGCGGCGGCAGCTCGCACATCAACGCCAGCGAGGAGACCTGCGCGATGGAGGCGGCCTCCGAGTACGCGGACGTCATCTATGCCCAGGGCTGCGGAACAAAGGAAGACCGCACGGAGCCGGAGCTGCTCCTGCGCGCCGTCAACGCGGCGCAGGCGGCGGACGTGGCGGTGCTGTTCGTGGGCCTGCCCGACAGCTTTGAGTCCGAGGGCTACGACCGAACCCACATGCGCCTGCCCGATTGCCAGAACGAGCTCATCCGTGAGGTGCTTAAGGTGCAGCGCCGCGTGGTCGTCGTGCTGCACAACGGTTCCCCGGTCGAGATGCCATGGGCGGACGAGGTGCCCGCCATCCTGGAGGCGTACCTGGGCGGTCAGGCGGTCGGCGGCGCCGTCGCGGACCTGCTGTTCGGCAAGGCGTCCCCCTGCGGCAAGCTGGCGGAGACGTTCCCCCTGCGCCTGGAAGACAATCCCTCTTATCTCAACTTCCCGGGCGACGGCGACACCGTGGAATACCGCGAGGGCATCTACGTCGGCTACCGCTATTACGACAAGCGCGGGGTCAACGTGCGCTTCCCGTTCGGCCATGGGCTGACCTATACGACGTTTGAATATGCGAATCTGCGTCTGGACAAGGTGCAGATGAAGGACACCGAGACGCTCACGGCGAGCGTGGACGTCACGAATACGGGCCGCGTCGCGGCCAAGGAGATCGTGCAGTTTTACGTCTCCCCGGCACACGCGGGGATTTCGCGGCCCGTCAAGGAGCTGCGCGGCTTTGAAAAGGTCTATCTGGAGCCGGGCGAGACGAAGACCGTGACCGTAGAACTGCCGCCGCGCGCGTTTGCGTATTACGAGACGGCGATCGCGGACTGGTTCGTGGAGCCGGGCGCCTATGCGGTGCTGGCGGCTGCTTCCAGCGCGGACGTCCGCGCGCAGGCGCGGGTCGAGATCGAGGCGACGCGCCGCCTGCCCGTGCACGTGCACGAAAACACGACGTTCGGCGACGCATTGAAGATTCCGGGCGCGGCCGAAATCCTAAAGCCCTTTACCGACGGCATCGGCGCGATGCTGGGCGGTGAAAACAGCGAGGCGCTGGGCGAAAGCACGCGCGAGATGGCGGCGGCCATGCTGCGCGATCTGCCGCTGCGCGCGGCGTTTGCGTTTGCGGGCGATAAGGCCGACCGCGGCAAGCTGCCGGCGATCGTCGCGGCGCTGAACGACGCGTCGAAGCGGGCACAGGCGTAAAGAAGCGGGGCTTCAAGGCGGTCTTTCCGCCTTGAAGCCCCGTCTTGTATGTAGCGTGTGCCGCGGCCGCCATGGACCGCCCCTTTGCCTTTAACTTACGCGTTTCTCCTTCTCGCTCTCGATGACGTCGCGCACGATGTACACCGGACGGCGCTTGGTTTCCACGTAGTTGCGGGCGAGGTATTCGCCGATGATGCCCAGGGCGAGGAGCTGAATGCCGCCCAGCAGCAATATCAGCGCGACCAGCGTGGGATAGCCTGCGATCTCGATGCCGATGATCAGCTTTTGCAGCACCACGACCAGCAGGTAGAGGAACGAGATGCCCGAAAAGATGAGTCCCAGCACGGTTGTCAGCCGAAGCGGCGCCGTGCTGAAGGAGACGATGCCCTCCACGGCGTACTGGAACAGCTTCCAAAACGACCACTTTGAGGTGCCGTTCGCGCGCTGCTGCACGTCGTAGGGCATGAAGTGGGTGTTGAAGCCGACGAACGAAAAGAGCCCCTTGGAGAAGCGGTAGTATTCGCTCATGGAGAGCACCGCATCGACCATCTTGCGGTTCATCATGCGAAAGTCGCTCGCGCCGGAGACGAATTCGACCTCCGACATGCGGTTGATGAGCTTGTAAAACGCGTTTTTATAGAACGTGAGCAGCCGGCTCTCCTTGCGGTCCTTCTGAAAGGCTGCGACGCAGTCGTAATCCGGATTGCTTTGCAGGAAGTCGAGCATTTCCATGGCGACCTCCGGCCGCTGCTGCATGTCCGCGTCGATGATGCAGGTGTACTCGCCGCTGGCGTGGTGAAGTCCGGCGTAGATGCCCGCTTCCTTGCCGAAATTGCGCGAGAAGTTGACGACCTTGACGCACGCGTCGCTCGCGGCGGCGATTTCCTTCAGCTTTTTCAGCGTGCCGTCCTTGGAGCCGTCGTTGATGAAGATCAGCTCGAAGTCGTCGGTCTTCTCGCGGACGACGCGCACAGCCTCGCTGTAAAAGAGCGCTACGTTGTCCTCTTCATTGTAACAGGGCACCACAAAGGATAAAAGCATTTGTATTCCTCCAAGGCATTTGTGCTTTGCGCACGGTGCAGATTTTTGTATTATACCACAGATCAGAGGATCACGTACAGCAGCACGCACAGATAGTGGCAGACAGCGCCCGCGAGCACGAAGAGATGCCAGATGCCATGCATGTAGCGGCGCCGGAGCGCGTAAAAGACGATGCCGCCCGTATAGCAGACGCCGCCCGCGATGAGCAGGTAGATGCCGGGCCGCGCGAGCGCGCGGAAGAGCGGCGGGAACGCGAAGACCACGCACCAGCCCATCGCGACGTAGCAGATCATCGAAAAGACCTTGAATCGCTCGATGCTGACCGCGTTGAGCACGACGCCCAGAATCGCCGCGGACCATACGACGGCGAAGATCGTCCAGCCCACGGGGCCGCGCAGCGTCACCAGGGTGATGGGCGTGTAGGTGCCTGCGATCAGCAGGAAGATCGAAGTGTGGTCGAGCACGCGCAGCACGGCCTTGGCTCTCTGGTTTGTGATCGCGTGATACAGCGTGGAGCAGGTGAACAGCAGGATCAGCGTGATGCCGAACGTAAGCCCGCCCGCGAACTTCCACGGGTCGCCGGAGAGGACGCCGAACACGACGTTGAGCACGAGCCCTGCGATCGAGAGCAGAACGCCGACGCCATGCGTCACGGAGTTCATAATTTCCTCGCCGCCGGTATAGAACTTCTGAAAGACCGAATTGGAAAGGGGGCTTGACCTTCGCATAATGACCTCCTGTGCGCCGTTGGGCGAAGTGGAATTTCAGGATTATTCTGCGCGCAGGTTCGATATTCCTTTCCTTTGCGGAAGGATTTTCTCAGGGGTACTTCGATCCCTCCTTGCGCAAGCGTCCAAACGGCGGTATACTAATGCTTTGAACTGCAAAATGAAAGAGGAGATGAGTACATGTTCAGAAGGATGACGCGCGCGCTGAAGCGGGCCGTGTGCGCGGTGGTGCTCTTCGTGCTGCGGCGCGCGCTGGACGTGCTGGGGCGGCGCGATTCGCGGGTACAGCGCGAGCTGTCGTCGCTGGGGGAGGGGTTCGTCCTGCGCCTTTCGACCGGCGAGGGCGGTCCGCAGCTTTGCGTACGGCTGACAGGCGGACGCGTCCGGCGTGCCGGGGCGGAGGAAAGCGCGGACGTGACCATCGCCCTCAAGAACCTGGACGCGGCGTTTCTATTGCTGACGGGGACGATTGGCGTCGCCCAGGCCTACGCGCAGCACCGATTCACACTGCGGGGCGACATCACCCGGACCATGCCGGTGGTGCGCTGCGTGGACATCGCGGAGAGCTATCTCTTTCCCTGGGTCTGGGCCGGGCGCATCCTGCGCCGCCGTCCCGGCAAGGAGATGACCAGCGTGGGGCTGTACCTGCGGGTATTCTGCCCGTTTGCCTGATGGCGCACTTATGACAGGAGGATGAAGGATGAATATGTATTTTGAATTTCAGACGCCGCCCCGGCTGCTCTCGGGCGCGTTTGCACTGGAAAATATCGCTCAGGAGCTGAAGTTGCTGGGCGCCGGGAGGCCGCTGCTCGTCAGCGACGCGGGGCTATTGAAGATCGGCGCGACGGGCCTGTGCGAGCGGGCGCTCAGCGAGCAGGGCATGCCGCCGCTGGAGATTTGGACGGACGTGCCGCCCGATTCGTCCGTCGCGCTGGTCGGGCGCATCGCGGCGCGCTATCGCGAGCTTTCCTGCGACAGCGTGGTGGCGGTGGGCGGCGGATCGGTGCTCGACACCGCCAAGGGCGTGTGCATGGTGATTTCGCAGGACGTGCAGGATTTGAGCGAGCTGATGGGCTGCGAGGTCATGCCGCGCGGCAGGCGCGTGCCGTTCATCGCGGTGCCGACGACGGCAGGCACGGGCTCGGAGGCGACGGCGGTCGCGGTCGTGCGCGACGACGGGCGCTCGATCAAGATGGAGTTCATCTCCGGCAACCTGCTGCCGGACGTGGCGGTGCTCGATCCGCGCATGACGCGCACGCTTCCCCCGCGCATCACGGCTTCCACCGGCATGGACGCGCTCTGCCACGCGGTCGAGGCGTTCTCTTGCCTGCAGCACAACCCGGTCAGCGACGCTTACGCGCAGGGCGCGATCTCGATGATTACCAGGAGCATTGAGCCCGCCGCCTCCGGCAAGGGCGGAGACGAGGCGCGCATGGAGATGGCGACGGCGGCCATGATGGCGGGCGCGGCGTTCTCCAACTCCATGGTCGGTCTGGTGCACGCGATCGGCCATGCGCTGGGCGGCGTGTGCCGCGTGCCCCACGGGGATGCGATGGCGATCCTGCTGCCGCACTGCATGCGCTTCAACCTGAACGTCTGCCGCGCGCGCTACGAGGAGCTGCTGCTCTTCCTCTGCGGGCCGGAAGCGTACGTAAAGACGCCCGCAGCCCAGCGGGCTCAGGCGTCCATCGCGTGTATCGAAGAGCTTTTGGGACGCTTAAACGGTCTGTGCGGACTGCCCGTGCGCCTGCGCGACACGAAGGCGCAGGAGACGGACTTTGCGCGCGTGGCCGAGGCAGCGGTCAACGATGGGGCGATGATCGTGAACCCCCGCGAGGCTACGCGGGAGGATGTCGTGGAAATTCTGAAGGCGGCATGGTGAGGAGGACTACGAATGAACATCGAAGAAATCGTAAACGCACAGCGCGCATACTTCCTGACCGGCGCGACGCGCCCGGTCGAGACCCGGATTGCCTGCCTGAAAAAGCTGCAGGACGAAATTCGCGCGCGCGAAGAGAAGATCAACGATGCCTTGAAAAAGGACCTGAACAAGGCGCCGTCCGAGACGTACATGACCGAAACGGGCCTCGCGCTCGACGAACTGCGCTGCCAGATCGGCCACATCCGCCGCTGGAGCCGCGAGCGCACGGTGGCGACGCCGCTCGCACAGTTCCCATCGCGCTCCTTTGTATCGCCCGAGCCCTACGGCGTCGCGCTCGTGATGGCGCCGTGGAACTACCCCTTCCAGCTCAGCATGGAGCCGCTGATCGGCGCGGTGGCGGCGGGCAACTGCGTGGTGCTCAAGCCCTCGGCCTACGCGCCCGCGACCTCGCAGGTGATGGCGGACATCGTGGCTTCGTGCTTTGCGCCGGAGCACGTGACCGTCGTGCAGGGCGGCAGGCAGGAGAATCAGGATCTGCTCAAGCAGCGCTTCGACACGATCTTCTTCACGGGCGGGGTGACGGTGGGGAAGCTCGTGATGGAATCCGCCGCGAAGCACCTGATCCCGGTGACGCTGGAGCTGGGCGGCAAGAGCCCGTGCATCGTGGACAGCACGGCGGATATCGCTGTGGCCGCCCGGCGCATCGCCTTTGGAAAGTACCTGAACGCGGGGCAGACCTGCGTGGCGCCGGACTACCTTCTGGTGCACGCGTCCGTCAGGGACGCGCTGCTTTCAGGCATTCAAAAGGAGATTCGCAGCTTTTTCGGCGAACGTCCGCTCGATTGTGAAAACCTGCCGCGCATCGTGAACGAAAAGCACATGGCGCGGCTGAAGGGGCTCATCGAAGGCGAACAGGTCGTCTGCGGCGGCGAGACGCAGGGGCTGCGCATGGCTCCGACGATTCTGACCGGCGTGACGCGGGAGAGCCCCATCATGCAGGAGGAAATCTTTGGACCGATCCTGCCGGTGATGACCTTTGAGGACGTCGGCGAGGTGATCGACTTCGTACGGGAGGGCGAAAAGCCGTTGGCGCTCTACCTGTTTACGACCGACAAGGCCGTGCAGAGGCGCATTCTGGACAGCCTGTCTTTCGGCGGCGGCTGCGTAAACGATACGATTATCCACCTGGCGACGACGCACATGGGCTTTGGCGGCGTCGGAAACAGCGGTATGGGCAGCTACCACGGCAGGCGCAGCTTTGAAACCTTCAGCCACATGCGTTCCATCGTCAAAAAGGCCAACTGGCTGGACCTGCCGATGCGCTATCACCCCTATAAGGGATGGAAGGACAAGATGATCCGCATGTTCCTGCGCTGACGCACCCTTGCTTTTTGGCGGGATCGGGCGTAAAATGAGACGGTTACTTCGGAAGAAAAGAGGAAATTCGCCTCGTGTTCAGCAATCAGGACCTCAAGCGGCTGATCCTGCCGCTCTTCGTCGAACAGGTGCTCGCCATCGCGGTCGGCATGATCGACGTGATGATGGTATCCTACGCGGGCGAGGCCGCCGTTTCCGGCGTCTCGCTGGTGGATATGGTCGCAGTCGTGCTCATCAACGTCTTTTCCGCGCTGGCGACGGGCGGCGCGGTCGTTTGCGCGCAGTATCTGGGCCGACGCGACCGTGGGCTCGCCTGCAGGTCCGCGGAGCAGCTGCTCTTCATCTCCACGGCCATCGGCGCATGCATCATGGCCATAACGCTCCTGCTGGCCGCGCCGATCATCCGCCTCTTCTTCGGCTCTATCGAGGCGGACGTATTCGAGGCGGCGCTCGTGTACTTCCGCATCACCGCCGTTTCCTATCCGTTCCTCGCGGTGTACAACGCGGGCGCTGCCCTGTACCGGGCGATGGGCAACTCGCGCATCTCCATGCTGGTTTCGTTGGTGATGAACGCGGTCAACATCGTCCTCAACGCGCTGTTTATCTTCCTGTTTCATATCCCGGTGGCGGGCGTGGCCGTCGCGACGCTCGTTTCGCGCGTGGTCGCTGCGGCGATGATGATGCGCCTGCTCGGGGACGTCCGCAACCCCGTCTGCGTCCGAACGCTGAGAGGCTTTCGACCCGACGGCGAGATGATTCGCCGCATCCTGCACATTGGCGTGCCCAATGGGCTGGAAAACGGCCTGTTCGAGCTCGGACGCGTGCTGGTGGTTGCCATCATCGCGACGTTCGGCACCACGCAGATCGCCGCCAACGCGGTCGCCAATACGCTGGACGGCCTGGGCACGATCCCCGGCAAGGCGGTCAACCTGGCGATGATTACCGTCATCGGCCAATGCGTGGGCGCGGGCGATGCGGAGCAGGCAAAGCATTACACGAAGAAGCTGCTGAAGCTCTCCTATCTGGGAACGCTTGCCATCAACGCGGGCATTCTGCTGCTGCTTCCGCTGATCTTAAAGGCCTACGGCAACCTGTCGTCGGAGACGCTCAAGCTCACCCGCACGCTGGTATGGATTCACGACGGGCTGGCGATCCTGATGTGGCCGCTGTCCTTTACGCTGCCAAATGCCCTGCGCGCGGCGGGCGACGTGCGTTTTCCGATGGTCGTGTCCATCGCCTCGATGGTCGTCTTCCGCATCGTGCTTAGCGTCGTGCTCGGCATCGGGCTGGGCCTTGGCGCTGTCGGCGTGTGGATCGCGATGATCGTAGATTGGTGCTGCCGCATCGTCTGCTTTGTCCTGCGTTACCGCAGCGGCAAGTGGATGGGCATGCGGGCAATTTGAGGAGGATGGACGATGGAGAGGATGCCCAACGACCCCGTGATGCTGCTCAGCCTGGTCAATATGCGCCTGCGCGACCGCTATACGACGCTTCAGGCGTTGTGCGAAGACCTCGGCTGGGAAGAGGGCGCGCTGCGCGAAAAGCTTGAAAACATCAGCTATCGCTACAGCGAAGCGCAGAATCAATTCGTATAGGAGATCCGTTTATCGAAAAACGCCCCGATCAGAAAGTTGTCGAAATTTTCTGATCGGGGCGTTTTATCGGAATAAAGCGCGGCACAAAGCCGTCTGACGTACAGGAAAAGGCACGGCGGAAGAAGATGAAGGAGGCGTTGGGGGCGCTGCGCCCGGCGTTCGCGCTTCAATTTGGCACAGCCTGCGCGCCGGCTCCTTCGCCGTTAAAAAGCCCGTTCCTATCCCCTCGCGGAGGTCAAATCCTCGAACCGCGCGCGGACGAGCGCGGCGAGCGCCCGCGGCTCCACCTCCACCTGATGGCCGATCTTGCCCGCGCTCACGAGGATGCGCTGCTGCGAAAGGGCGCTCTCGTGTATGAAGGTAGGAAAAACTTTTTTCATGCCTACGGGGCTGCAACCGCCCCGGATGTATCCGGTGACCGAGAGCAGGTCCTTTACGGGCAGCATCTCGATGGCCTTTTCGCCCGCCGCGCGCGCGGCCTTTTTGAGGTCCAGTTCTTCCGCGACGGGAATCACGAAGACGAAGTAAGCGCGGCTCTTTCCCTGCGTCACGAGCGTCTTGAAGACGCGGGCCGGGTCGACGCCGAGCACGGAGGCTACGTGCACGCCGTCGATGCCGCCCTCCGGGTCGTATTCGTGGGGGGTGTAGGCGACCTGCGCGCGTTCCAGCGCGCGCATGGCGTTTGTCTTGATTTCCTTTTCCTTCACGGGGATGCGCCTGCCTTTTTGATCTGATGCAGGCATTGTAGCATACGGCTTGCCGCGTCCGCTATGCGCAAAATGGACGAAAATAGGCGGCGCCGGAGGATATGCGCGCTTGACAGCGGAACGCGTTCTGGGGGATAATGGAGAAAAAGAGGCCCCGGAACAGAAAAATCAACCGGAGGTGGAATGTATGACGATGATGGAAAGGCTGAAAACCGCGAGGGCGTTTGACGCGCTGGGGCTCGGCGAGGTCATGCTGCGGCTTTCGCCCGTGAACCACGAGCGCATCGGCCAGGGGGACGTGTTTGAAAAGCGCGCGGGCGGCTCGGAATTGAACGTCGTTTCCGGCATATCGCTGCTGGGCCTGCGCACGGGCGTCATCACCAAGCTGCCGCACAACGAGATCGGCAGCTTCATCAAGAATCGCATCCGTTTTTGCGGCGTCAGCGACGACTACCTGATCTACGACGCGGAGCGCGGGGCGCGCCTCGGCATCTACTACTACGAAGGCGGCGCTTACCCCAGAAAGTCCAGCGTGGTGTATGACCGGGCGGGCTCGGCCTTCACCACGCTGGAGCTCAGCGAGCTGCCGGAGAGCATGTATGCGTCGACCCGGCTCTTCCATACCAGCGGCATTACGCTCGCGCTGACCGGGCACACCTGCGCTACGGGGGTAGAGATGATCAAGCGTTTTCATGAAGCGGGCGCGGTCATCTCGTTTGACTGCAATTACCGCGCCAACCTCTGGGATGAGGACCGCGCGCGGGAGGTCATCCAGGGCATTTTGCCGATGGTGGACATCCTCTTCGTCTCCGAAGAGACGAGCCGTCGCATGATGGCCCGCACGGGCACCATGGAGGAGATCATGCGCGGTTACTGCGACCAGTTCGGCATATCCGCCGTCGCCTCCACCGCGCGCACGATCATCAGCCCGCGCAAGCATACCTTCACCTCGACCATCTACAGCGCGGAGCGAAACGCTTTTTTCACCGAGGAGCCCTACCGCAACATCGAGGTCATCGACCGCATCGGCAGCGGCGACGCTTATGTCGCGGGCGTGCTGTATGGCCTGCTCTCCTCCGGCGACTTTGAACGCGCCCTGCGCTACGGCAACGCGATGTCCGCGATCAAGAATACCGTGCCCGGCGACCTGCCGGACAGCAGCCCGGGAGAGATCGAGCGGATCATCTGCGATCATCAGACGGGCAGCAAGAGCGAAATGAACCGATGAACCCGGACGCGCCCTTATGCGCATTGCGCTTTGGCCCGGTATGTGGTAAGCTTTGGGGGACGATAGGAAAGCGAAAGGGGTGCGGATTATGAAAGGCCGCATGGTCAAGAGGATTTTATGGGGGCTTGTGCTCGCCGTGCTCGTCCTGGGGGCGGCCGTTGGTCTCTATGTGGGCTACGTGGCCGTGCAGTACAACCGCATCCCGGATGGGGAGAAGCTCACGGTCGAAAACCCGCAGGAGGCGGCGCTCGAGCCCGGCAGGGAGTACACGGCGGCGACGTACAACATCGGCTTTGGCGCGTACGGGCCGGATTACAGCTTTTTCATGGATACGGGTGTGATGAAGAGCGGCGAGGCTGTCAGCGGACGCTACGGCAAGGCGATCAGCGCTGAATCGGTCGCGCAGCATACGCGCGGCGCGGCGGAGACGATCGCCGCGCTCTCGCCGGACTTCGTGCTTCTGCAGGAGGTCGATCTGGACGCGGATCGCAGCTATCACCTGAATCAGTGGGAGAACCTGCGAAAGACGCTGCCTGGGTACGGCAGCGTGTTCGCGGTGAACTTCCATACGCCCTTTCTGGCGTATCCCTTTCACGACCCGCATGGGGCGACGACGGCGGGCTTGGGCGTGCTCAGCCGCTACCGGATCGACGAGAGCGTGCGCCGGAGCTATCCGATCTCGGAGGCGTTCCCGGACAAGTTCTTCGACCTGGACCGCTGCTTTGCCGTGAACCGTCTTCCTGTCGAGGGCGGCGGCGAGCTCGTGCTGATCAACAGCCACATGTCCGCCTACGACGAGGGCGGCGTGTACCGTCAGCAGCAGATGGACATGCTCGCCGGGATGATGTCGGATGAATACGCGAAAGGAAACTACGTCATCGTCGGCGGAGACTTCAACCATGCCCTGGGCACCGAGGCGGCCGAGGCGTTTGAGTCCCAGCAGGAGTTCCCGGCCTGGGTCGCCATTCTGGACGAGCGGGACCTGCCGGAGGGAATCCGCATTCAGAAGGCGGAGAACCAGCTGGAGGTACCCACCTGCCGGGCTGCGGAAATTCCGTATGAAAAGGGCGTCAACTTCGTGACGGTCGTTGACGGCTTCCTCGTCTCGGCGAATGTCGAGGCAACGGCGGAAAACATCGACACGGACTTCGCCTACAGCGACCATAACCCCGTACTGCTCCGCTTTACGCTGAAGCCGTAACGGAGCGAAGATGGACCGCAGAGCACCTGCGGTCCATTTCTTTTTTAAATATTCTACAAACGTAGAATATTGGGTTGACAATTACGTTCTACGGATGTAGAATATAAACAGAAAAACGACAAATGTAGAATGAATGGAGGTATCCTTTATGACGGACATGCGCAGGCTGCCGGATGCCGAGTTTGAACTGATGCAGATCGTTTGGCAGAATCCCACACCGATTTCGACGAACCAGATTATTTCACATTTGCACAACAGTTGGAAGCCGCAGACCGTGTTGACGCTGTTGACCCGCCTGATCGAGCGAGGCTTTTTAAAAAGCGAGCGCATGGGCAAGGAACGCATCTACACCCCGCTTGTGACGCAGGAAGCGTATGTGGCCTTTGAATCGGGCAGCTTTATGGAGAAGTTTCACAAGGGCTCCTTCCGTAGCCTGGTAAGCACGCTGTACGAGGGGCATCAGATGACGGACGCGGACATCGACGAACTGAAGGCCTGGCTGAATGACGTGGACAATAAGAGGTGAGGCATTTGATGTGGTTTACAGGGCTTTTGCGGACCAGCCTTGGCATGTCGGCTGTCATCCTGACGCTACTGGTCGCGCGCCCCTGGCTGGAGCGGCGCGTCGCGCCTGCGGGGCGGTACGCGGCCTGGCTGTTGGTCGTTCTAGGGCTGCTGATTCCGTACCGGCCGACGCTGCCGCGCGCGGCGGTGACGGTAAGCGCGCCGCAGACGCGTGCGGTGATCGTGCCCGTGCGGCAAGATTCGGTCCCGGGCGAGCGCGTCGTGGGCGAGACTGTGCGGAGGCCGACCGATCAAAAGGTAACGGCGTGGCGGGAACCACGGACGGAAAGTGTCGCCGAAGACACGCTCGCGCCGCGCTTTCGCCTGCAGATGCCGGATCCACTGACGCTGGCGGGCATCGTCTGGCTCATTGGATTTGCGGCGGCTGCTGCAGTGCAGAGCGTGCGGCACATGCGCTTCTTTCGCATGATACGCCGCTGGGCGCAGCCGCCGGCCGCGCGGCAGGTGACGACGGTGCTGCGGGAGGGAGAGCGGCTGAGACTGCGGGGAACGGTGCGCACCGTGCGCTGCGCATGCGTGAGCAGCCCGATGGTAGCGGGGCTCCTGCGGCCGATGCTGCTTTTGCCGGAGCTCGAGCTTTCCGACGAGGAACTTTCGTTCATCGTGCGCCATGAGTTGACGCACTATAAACGCCGGGATTTGTGGTATAAGGCGCTGGTGCTCTGCGCGCTGTGCGTCCATTGGTTCAATCCGCTTGTGTACCGGATGGCGCGCGCCATCGCGGCGGACTGTGAGATGTCCTGCGACGCCCTCGTGTTGGCCAATGCGGAGCTGTCGCAGCGCAAGCGCTATGGGGAGACGATTTTGGGCGTCGTTCAGCGTCAACGCAGGCGGCACGTCGCGCTTTCTACCTACTTCTATGAAGGGAGAAAGGATATGAAAAAACGGTTTTATTCGATGTTCGATCGCTCGAAAAAGCGGCAGGGCGGGGCGCTCGTCGCGCTGGCACTTTCGCTGACGCTGCTCTCGGGCGGCGTGCTGGCAGTCGCGCCTGAGGCGGCGCCGGCGGTTTCCGGCGCGCAGGGTGAAGCGGCGGACGCCGTGGACACACATGCGGTTTGGACGCTCCATGAACGTCCGGAGTGGGTGGGCGATCCGTATACCCTGCAGACGGGGTACGTCAAAGCTTCTCTGACGCGGCCGGAGATGACCACGCGGGTCTTGACGCCCAACGAGGTAAAACGGCTGAACGACCTGTGCTACTTCTACGACAAATACGACCTTCGGGCCCAGACCCCCATCCCGGTAGGCGGGCCGAGCGACGCGCTCTCCCTTTCCACGACGGCGGAGGCTTACGTGGCCTCGGTCAATCGCGACGAGCGCGGCGTGCTTCAATACGACGATTACTATCGCGAGAGCGCCGTGTTGCCGTTTGTGAGAATGCCGCAGCGGGAACTGACGGACGAAGAACTGCTTCAGCTCATCGAGCTGGACGACGCCTGCGCGCTGCTGATGCCGTATGTGGATGAATGGACGCTTACGGAGAACGCAGGCGGAGAGGTGTACCCCAATCGACCGCTGACGCGAAAGGAAAACCTTCGCTATGCGGAGATCGAGGCGCGCTACGAGAGCGATTCGAGCTTTCGGCCCGCAAACGGGCTCACGAGTAAGCCGGTCGACGGCGTGTACATCCTGGGCTATAACGGCGGGGGCGAGACGGTCTATCATTATCCGGAGGATCGCGCGGTCAGCGATGAAGAGTTTCTTGCCATGTGCGACGTTCGCGGCCAGCGCATCGCGGCATACAGGGCAGCATGGGAAAACGAGATGCAGTTGCGGGGCGCTCCGAATCCGCTGCCGGAAGGCAGCATCACGGCGGAGCAGGCGCTGGAACTGATTCAGGAGGATTATGGCTTTTCGGGCATGCGCGTATCACGCGGCCCATTGAACGACCGTGAGGATTGCCAGGAGCTCGATTACGAGAACGCGACGGAATGGTTGGTGGATTTGGAGTCACAGCGGCCCGAAGGGGGGAGCTGGAGTGGATACTCGATAACCCTGGACCTGTATAGCGGAAAGGTGAAAAAGCTGAGGTGGTGGGGAAACTTCTACGTGAATTTCAATGAAAGCAACCCGATCTTGGGCTGCCTGACGTCGGCCTATTGGCAGGCGGTGAACCCAGATGATCTCCACTGGATGGAAATCGTGAAAACATATCTTTCGGCGCCTTATCTGAAAACGGGCGAAGTGGAACGCATCGTGCGCAACGGGGACTACGGCAGCGGCATCCTCTTCTTCGACGTCGTCTATGCGGACGGAACGGGTGCAAGCGTTCAAATTGAGGCTGCGAGCGGCTGCCTCGTCTCCTATGAATACCTGAGCGAGGAAGCGCGGCGCGCCAAGGAGGCGCAGGTGCCGGTCAATGGCTGAGTGAACACAAGGCGAGGGAACCCCTCTTCGGGATTCCCTCGTTTTTTCGTTTGGCTGAAAGCAGCTTATTCCTCTTCCGGAGCGCCCTCCGCGTACTGCACGACGAGCTTCAAGTAGCGGTTGCCGAACGCGACGGAGGTGATGTCGTCGTAGGGCAGGCGGGTTAGATCCTCGTCCACCCGGCCCATGCCGTCGATGTAGCGCACCTGCAGCTTCTTCTTGCCCGCCTTTTCGATGGTGCCCAGCAGCAGGTCTTCCTTGCCGGAGACGATGACCGGCTCGCCCTGCGCGAACAGGTCGGTCAGGAGGGCGCTGAAGCTCTCCAGCGACACGGGCGGAAGGCAAAGGGATTCCAGCACGCCCTCGCTCATCATGATGTGCCCGTGAAACGCGGCGCGCTCGTCCGCGCGGATGCTGGAAATGTCGCGCAGACGGATGACCTCATAGCCGTCCGGCTGAAAGTCGACGTAGGGGACGACGAGCACCAGCTTTTCGCTCATCAGCAGCGGAACGCAGCACAGCGGGGGGACGTCCAGCTTTTTGCGCAGAATTTCGATGGGACTGCGGCGGGTAATGCAGTCCGTTAGCAGCGTGCGAACCCAGTCTTTTTTCATGACGACAGCCCTTTCTGCATCCGATCCTATGTATGGGATAAGAACGTATATATACCGCTTCATCATAGCAAATTGAAGCGCGCGCGTCAATACCCGCGCGCCTTGACAAGCCAGGCCGGGAATGGTATGTTATACAAAGCAATTCGGTTGAAAGGGGAAAACGCATGGAAAAGACAGTGCAGGCGCTCAACCACGTGCTCGTGCGCCTGTTTAACGACATCCTGATGATCGAAGAACGCGCGCTTTGTACGGGGGACTTTAAGGATCTCTCGGTGAAGGAGATGCACGTGCTGGAGGCCGTCGGCAACGCGGGCGAGGAAAACAACATGTCCGCGATCGCCCAGCGTCTGAAGGTGACGACCGGCACGCTGACCGTCTCCGTGCAGACGCTCTGCCGCAAGGGCTACCTGACCACGGAGCGCGCCTCTACCGACCGGCGCGTCGTGCGCGTGGAGATGACGGAAAAGGCGATTCGCGCGAACGAACACCACGCGCGGTTTCACCGCCTGATGGTAGAGCGGGTAATGAAGGAATTGTCCGACGAGGAGCAGGAGACGCTTACGAGCGCCCTGGAACAGCTCACGCACTTCTTTGAAAGCTGGGAGGATG
Source organism: Beduinella massiliensis (assembly GCF_900199405.1). Classification (NCBI taxonomy): domain Bacteria; kingdom Bacillati; phylum Bacillota; class Clostridia; order Eubacteriales; family Beduinellaceae; genus Beduinella; species Beduinella massiliensis. The sequence continues at coordinate 3,057,230 of NZ_LT963430.1, read as the reverse complement.
GCGATGCTTGAGGCGGCGCCGCGTCGGGGGAAGGACGCGGCAGCGCGGCGGGCGTTCGGCTGGGGGCTGCTGTTCGTCGCGGCGGTTTACTTCTTTATGGCAAACGGCCTTTCGCTGAACCTTCTGGAGCACAGCGTGCACGACTCCTATACCCTGCAGGCGATGCGCTGGCGGGAAGGGCACATCGCCCTCGCGGAGGATTACGACTGGCTGGAGCTCGCCTATTACGACGGCGGCATCTACGTCAGCTTTCCGCCGTTCCCGACGGTGCCGATGCTGCTGCTGACGTTTCTCTTCGGCGCGAACACCCCCAGCATGCTCGTAAACTTCTGCCTGTTTCTGGGGTCGTACGCGGTGGGGTATTGCATCGCGCGCAGGCTGAAGCGCCCCGCGCCGGAGGCGGCTTTCATCGCTGCCTTTTGGGTAAGCGGCTGCAACCTGTTGGAGGTATCGCTCTATGGCGGCGTTTGGAACATCGCACAGGGCATGTCGTTTTTCCTGACGATGCTCGCGGCGTACGGAACGGTCGCGGATACGCGCGCCTGGCGCTATGCATCGCCCATCTGCATCGCCTGCGCGGTCGGCTGCCGGCCTTTTCAGGCGGTGTACGTGCCCTTTATCCTGCTTTGGCTCTACCGGTCGGTCAGGCGCGAGCGCATGGGGAGCGTATGGGATACGCTTTTGCACATGGCACCCTACGTCGCGGCGCCTGCCCTGATCGCCGCCGCCTACGGCTGCTATAACTACGTTCGCTTTGACGACATCTTCGAGTTCGGGCACAATTACCTGCCGGAGTTCGTGGAGGCCAAGGACGGACAGTTTTCGCTCGCTTACGTGGGCAAGAACGTCAAGAACATCCTGCGCCTGCCCTACATGCTGCAAAATCAGCTGAACTTTCCGCACGGATACGGGTTTGCGTTTTACCTCGCGAACCCCTTGTACCTGATCGCCGCGTTCCGGGCAATCGAGGGTGCGCGCTGCCGCTCGATGCACGCGGAGGATTGGCTGCTCGTGGGCACGGCTTGTGCGCACTTCTTCCTGTTCCTGCTGCATAAGTCGTTCGGCGCCTGGCAGTTCGGCACCCGCTACCTGATCGATCTTCTGCCCATGCTGGGCCTGCTCATGCTCCGGCGAGACAAGCCGATTCGCTTTCTCGAGGGAGCAGTCATGATCCTTGGCATCTGCTTTAACGTCTACGGCACGGTGATCTTTCATCTGACGTAATGGGAAACGGCGCGATGGCGCATGGGGCGGCCGGCATTGTCCGGCAACGCTCCTTTTTTCGTTTAGGAAAGCGCAAAAAGCGGGGGCTTAGCCCCGCCCCGGAACCGGCAGATGGATTGTCAGCAGATTTCCGACGCCCAGATCAGCTCCATGCCAAAGCCGGGCCTGTCGGGCACGGTCAACATGCTTTCCGAAAGAGAATAGGCGGAGTCGTCTACGCCCTCGGAGCAACCGAGAACGGCCTCCACGCAGGGAATGTGATGCGGATAGGCAGCCGCAAGGTGAGCGCAGTAATACGTCTTGACGACGTCTCCCCAGGCGTGGGGCGAGGCGAGGTATCCGTTCGCGACGATCTGCGGCATCAGCCGCCGCCAGGCCGTAAAGCCGAACCCGCACACGTCGGGCTGCAGCACGTCTACCAGCCCCTGCGACGCCAAGTGAAGCAGCTGCGGGATGTCTGGCTCCGATTCGCCGTCGGCAATCAGCGTGCCCGGGCGGTTTTGATCGAGGAAACGGTGAAGGACGGCGTCGTTTTTTTCGTCCTCCGCAAAGGGCTCCTCAAACCAGTACAGCGGAATGCCCTCGATGCGGCGCAGGAAGAGCAGCGCGTCCTCCACGCTGTAGCCGTTGTTGGCGTCCACCATGAGCGAGGCGCCCGGGTATTGGGCATGAACCCTGCGTAGGATTTCCACGTCCCGTTCCATGCCGGCGTCGTGCTCCATCCAGCGATGGCCGCGGCCGATCTTGATTTTGAACATGCGGTGGCCGAGCGCCCAATCCTCCGCGCAGTCCCTCAAAATGGCGTCGATGCCCTGCGGCTTTTCCTCCGGAACGATGTCGTTCATGTAGATCGCCCCGTCGTAAATTCGCGCGAAGGGCGCGGCAGCCGGGTTTATCATGCGGGCGACGGAGACGTTCAGGATGACGCCCGCCAGGTCGTGCAGGGCGATGTCGAAAGGGAAGAGGCGGTCATCCAGGATGCCGGACTCCGGCGCGAAGAGATCGCCGACCCTGCGGCCGGTCGCCAACGCAAGCGCGCTTTGGGCCGCAGACAGGCCGCCGCACAGGGCCCCCCAACCGGTTGCGCCCTGATCGGTGACGAGCTGCGCCACGCGCACGCTGCCGCCGAAACCGTGATAGGTTTTGACGGCGTTTTTTCCGTGAAGGCGGGGATAACGGGCGCGAAATTCTTTGAAGCGGATCTCCGCGATACGATGCTGTGACAGCGTTTTCCGTTCCTGTTCGTTCAAGATATTCACTCCTTTTCAACCCTTCAGGCCGCTCGTGGCGATGCCCTCGACGAAGTATTTTTGCAGGAAGAGGTACACCAGCATGCTGGGGATGATGGAAACGATGGACATCGCCAGCACGTTGGCCCAGTTGATGTTGGCCGTTCCCTCGATGCTCATGCGCAGGCCGAGCGCGGCGGTGTACTTGGGCACAGACGAGATGTAGATGAACTGGGACATGAAGTCGTTCCAGGTCCAGATGAAGGAAAAGATTGCCGCGGAGATGATGGCGGGGGTGCAGAGCGGGAAGAGAATGTGCCTTAGAATGCCGAAGGAGGAACAGCCGTCGATCATGGCCGCTTCGTCCAGCTCCCGCGGAAGACCGCGGAAGAACTGGATGAACATGTAGATGAAGAAGGAGGAAGTAGCCATGGCGGCGGGAATCCAGAAAGGAAGATAGGTGTCCACCCAATTCAGCTTGGCAAAGACCAGGTAGCGGGGAATGATCAGCACCGAGGCAGGCAGAAGCATGAGGCCGTACATCACGCTGAACAGCAGCTTCTTGCACGGAAACTCAAAGCGAGCAAATCCGTAAGCGACCAGCAGGCTGGAGGCGATGGTCAGAAGGGTCGAGGGGAGCGTGAGCAGAAAAGAATTCGCCATATAGGTGCCGAACGTATAGTTTCCCACGCCACGCCAGCCGTTCACGTAGCCGTCCGGGGAAAAGGAGTCCGGCAGCAGCTTCAGGGGCTGCCCGAAGATTTCGGCGTTCGTCTTAAAGGAAGCAAGCAGCATGTAGAGAAGCGGAAAAACCATGACGATTCCTAGGGCAACGAGCACAAGATAATAGAGCGTAGTGTTACAGGCGCGGCGGATCCTTCTTGTCGTCGTCATTTTACTGCCCTCCATCGCTGTAAAAGACCCAGTAGCGGGAGCTGAGCTGGATGAGCAGCGTAACGCCCATGATGGCCGCGAACATGATCCAGCTGAGCGCGCTGGCGTAGCCCATGTTAAAGTTGGTGAACGCCTCGTTGTAGAGCTTGATTCCGTATAGATAGGTGGCGCGGTTGGGGCCGCCGCCGGTCATGACAAAGGCGATGGAAAACTCCTGAAAGCAGGAGATCATCTGCATCATGAGGTTGAAGAGCAGGATCGGGGAGATCATGGGCAAGGTGATGCGAAGGAACATGCCCACCGGTTTGCACCCGTCGATGCGCCCGGCTTCGTACAGCTCCTGCGGCACGTTTTTGAGCGCCGCCAGGAACAGCACCATCGAGGAGCCGAACTGCCAGATGGGGATGATGGTGATGGTGCCCAGCGCCACCTTGGGATGCCCCAACCACTTGACGGGCTCCATGCCGAGCGTACCGAGCATCGCGTTGACGACGCCGTTATTTTGAAACATCAGCCGCCAAACGACCGCGATGGCGACGCTGCCGCCGAAGATGGAGGGCAGATAGTACAGCGTGCGAAAGAGGTTGACGCCCCGGTGATCGGTGTTCATCAGCAGCGCGATGAGCAGGGCGAACAGCACACGTCCCGGCACGGCGAAGAGCACGTATTTGAACGTGACCTCGCAGACCTTGTAGAAATCGCGGTCGCGGGTGAAGAGGCGGACGTAGTTGCTAAGCCCGATAAAGCCGGTGTTGTCGGAGAGCGTCTTGTTGGTGAAGGAAAGGACCAGCGAATAGAGAAAGGGATAGGCCTGGAAGATGAGCAGGCCCAGAAACCAGGGCGCAATGTAGGCGAGGCCGACGTATCCACGGCGCGCGCGTCTGCGCGGAAGGGTTTTCAGCATGAACGCCGCATCCTCCTTTCGATGAAGGCAGAAAGAAAACAGAAAAAGGAAGGGCCGCCGGGCGCATGCGCTGCCGTCGGCCCTGACGCTGCGGTTACTTCGCGTCCTTCTGCGCCGTGGCTTTGAGCTCGTCCACGCAGTTCTGCATGGCCTCCACAAAGGCTTTGGCCGCGGCTTCCGGCGTGTAATCGCCGTAATAGACGGCGCTGATGAAATCGCTTTCGATCTGCTCGAGCTGTTCGTTGGTGGAGATGATGTTCTGCCCTGCGCCGCCCTTGTGCTCAGCCGCCCACGTGGCGGCGTCCATGGTGTCCGAATCGATGAGCCCCTGCTCGTTCATGCGGGCGATGGCGAGCTCTGTGGCGGGGATGGAACGCACCAGCTTGAGGGGGTCGATCGCTTCCGAATCGTTGAAGAAATAATCGACGAACCGAAGCGCCTCTTCCACGTTAGCGGACTTGGCGTTGACGGCCAGCATGTTGGTGGGGCGCATCATGATGCCGGTGTTGGCGGCATCGCAGTCGCCCCACATGGGCATGGCGGCCACGCCATCCATGGAGCCCTTTGCGGCCGCCTCGCCGCTGGAGTAATCCGGCAGGCAGAGTACGTTGCCGTTGAGCCAGTCAAACGCCTGATAATTTCCATACGTGCCGACGGCCTCATTTTCCAGGGGGTAGAGCACGCCTTCGGCGTAGCAGCGTTGTAAAAAGCGGAAGGTTTCAGCGGCTTGCTCCTCCGTGAAACCCAGCGTGTAGTCTTCGTTCACCAGCTTTTCGCCGCTGAGGTTCAGCAGGTAGGGCTCAAAGAAGGAGCGGTTCGGGTTCGTGCCGCCCATCGCGAGGTAGGCGTCGGGGTTGTGCGCGCGCAGTTTTTTCGCGTTATCAAACAGGTCGTCCCAGGTCCAGTGCCCAAGCTCTATGCCTGCGGCGTCGGCCAGGGCTTTGTTCACGTAGATGACGGAAAAGTTGAGGCCTGTGGGCAGCCCGATCAGCACGCCGCTGGGGGAGGTGACGCCCTCCAGCAGGCCTTGGGAGATGCCGCTGATGTCTACGACGGATTGGTCGCGGAAGTTTACGAAGTTATCCTGAACGCTCCAGAGCGTCTCCAGGTAGGCATAGTCGATCTGGATGATGTCGGGCGCGGTGCCGCCCGCCAGCTGTGTGACCAGCTTTTCGAGGTAACCGTCAAAGCCGCTGTACTCGCCGACCAGCGTGATCCCGGGATGGGAAGCCTCGTACAGCTTCAGGGTGTTCAGCGTCGCCTCATGACGCTCGTCGCCGCCCCACCAGGAAAAGCGGAGCTGCACGCTGTCCCTTTCGGCCAGCGCGATACCAGAGGTGAGAACCAAGGTTACGGCCATCAGGATTGCCAAAAAACGCTTCATGTGGGAACCCTCCTGTCTGTTTTTTGTGCTCTTCGCACTTGCTGAAGCCAGCATAACACGCGCCGAATCAACGGGGAACTTGAAAACTTTACCTCATTGCGTATCTTTTTTTCATATGGGTTTCAATTTTTAATGACTTTTCACAAAACGGTTTCATTTTTTTAGAATCTGTGATTTAATCATCTCTATTAGGGGAGGGATGCGACATGCTGTATCGCCTGATCTTCGCGGAGGACGATGACCAGATTCGCAATGGGCTGAGCCGCTTTTTTCCCTGGGAACAGCTGGGTTTTTCCCTACAGGCCTGCTTTGAAAACGGCCTGCAGGCGCTGGAGTACGTGCGCCTCCATCCGGTGGACGTGATCTTGACGGATGTGCGCATGCCGGTGATGGATGGGCTTCAAATGCTGGAGAAGATGCGCCTTGAAAACCTGGACGCCTATGTGGTGATTCTCAGCGCTTTTCGGGATTTCGATTACGCGCAGAAGGCCATAGAGCTGGGCGTTTCCAACTACATTGTAAAATCAACCAAGTACGACGAGCTGGTTCAGGTCTTTGAGACGATCCACGAGAACCTCAAGAATGGGCGAAGCGGCGTGGAGATTCGCGCCAGCCTGGAGCCGCTGGAGATGAGCGGCGAGGTGCTGGACCGGATCAAGGGATATATTCGGGAGAACATTGCCTCGGCTACCCTGCAATCCACGGCGGATTACGTGAATTACAGTCCCATCTACCTGAGCCGGCTCTTTAAGGAAAAGGCGGGGATCAATTTCATCAGCTTCATCATTCAGGAAAGGATGCGGCGTGCGGTGGAATTGCTGCGCATCCCCAGCCAGTCCATGATCCAGATCAGCGAGGCGGTGGGCTACAGCAATGAAAAGAACTTTTCGCGGGCGTTCAAAAAGTACTTCGGCGTCGGACCGGCGGAATACCGGAAGCTTCTGTGACCTGCCCGCCATGCCGGGCATCGCCATGCGGCTGCTGCGCGACGAGCTGGCGCGGCTTTTATGCTTCACGCTGATTCCCGTGCTGCTGTTCGGCGCTATGGTTTTTATCGTGATCAGCCACCAGATGACGGCCAAAACCGAGGCGGAGGATCGGGCGCATATGGAATATGTACAGGCCCAGATGAATTTTGTGGTCAAGGAGCTGGATGCGCTGAACCTGACGTTCAGCGTCAATACGGAGATTACGAGCACCTTTGCGCGCGCCTTTTCGCTGAACGACGCGCAGGCCATGAGCTCGCTCAAGAGCATCTGCAAGCACTACATGATCCCCACGGTAGCGGCGCACGACTACATTCATTCCCTTTACGTGTACACACCCAATTCGCAGAACATCTTTTTGTCCAGCGCGACGGGACCGACCCTCGCGTCCGAATACGAGGACGCGGCGTGGCTTGAAACCTATGAGCAGATGAGGGCGGAGGGGAAGACCTACTTTGCCGAACGGCGCGAGTTTAAAAACTACGGGTTTGAGGCTGCGCCGCAGCGCTTTATCACGCTCTACAGGCGATTGTACCTGAGCGAGGGCGTCATCGTGCTGAATTTATACCAGAACTACTTTGACGACCTGCTGAAAAGCCAGAGCACGTCCGGTTCACAGGTTTTGCTCGTGGTGAACGAGGAGGACGAGGTGCTCATGCAGAGCGAGCCCGCGGTTTCGTTTTCTGCCGAAGATCTGGTAAAGCTATGCACGGCCCGCGACGATGTCCTGAAGGAATATCGAGTCAAGGACGCTTCCTATTTCGTCACGCGCCTTCCCTCCGGCAACCGCTATAACTGGATCTACCTCTCCCTGACGCCCTTGGAGGAGATACACGCCTTCGCCCGGAACATCGTGGAGCTGCTCGCATTGAGTCTGCTGCCTGCGCTGATTCTGTGCGCGGTCTTCGCCTGGAGACACGCGAAAAGATCCTGCGACAACGCCCTGCGCATCGTAAGCACCCTGGAGGCGGCGGAGCGCCATGAGGTAGACCTGTCTTTGCCGCAGGCGCAGAAGGAGGACTTCTACGGCATGGTGACGGAGCGCATCGTGCGCAACTACGCGGAGAGAAACAGGCTGCGCTATCAGCTTGAGCAAAAGCAGCGGGATATGCGCGAAATGGAGCTGAACGCCCTGCGCGCCCAGATCAATCCGCATTTCCTCTTCAATACGCTCAAGTCGATCTACTGGATGAGCTTTGGGCTCACCGGCGGTCCTAACGACGTCAGCCGGATGATCGAGGATATGACCGAGATTCTGGAGTACAGCCTGGACGCCTCCGACGATCTGGCCAGCCTGGGAGACGAGATTCGCAATTCCAAGGCATACGTGCAGATTCAGCACATGCGCTACAAGGATCGATTCAAGGTCGCGTGGCGCTATGAACCGGAGCTGGAAAAGTATTATACCGTAAAGCTCCTCTTTCAGCCGCTCATCGAAAATGCGATTATGCACGGCATGAGCTGGAACGCAAAGGAGACGCTGCACATCTCGATTACGTTGGAGAGGAAGGGCGATTTCATCGAGGTTACGATGCACGATGACGGCGTGGGCATCGACCCGGAGCGCCTTGCGCGGATTAAGTCCCGGCTGCATTCGCATTCGGACGACGGACACATCGGGCTGTACAGCTGCAACAAGCGGCTTTGCCTTACCTTCGGGGAAGATTGCGGCATGCAAATCGAAAGCGATAAGGGCACGACCCTCTCCATGCGCTTCCCCTGCCTGACGATTTGAGCAGAAAAGGCGGAATGACAAAAGCTCCTCATGCAGTCGGGGGTCTGCATGGGGAGCTTTCTATATTCATCCTGGCGTCTATTGCCGCGTCAGCGTGAGCAGATGAATTTGGGGCGGGGCGAAAAAGCGCATTGGGACGACGGAGGTGCCTACGCCGTTGGAGATGAGAATCTGGGCCCCGTTTTCCTCCTTCCAGCCTGTGCGATAGCGTTCGCCGTAAGAAGTAACGGAAAAGAGCGCCTTTTGCCCGAAGAGCGTAACCTGCCCGCCGTGCGTGTGCCCGCAGAGGATCAGATCCGCCCAATCCGTCGAACCGTCCAGCGCCGGGATCTCCTGAAAGGAGGGAATGGCATCGGGGTTGTGGGTGAGGAAGATGAGAAAGTCGTCCCGGCGGACGGAGCGGGCGGCCTGAACAGCGTCGGGATGACCGTTGCCGTAGTCGTCGATGCCGGAGAGGTAGATCGTTTCGCCGCTTGAGAGCGTGAGCGGCACCGTGCGGTTGAAGAGCGGCACGATGCCGGCCGCGCTCATAGCGCCTTCGAGCAAATCCCGGTTGGATTCGGGCATCACGCGGTCATGATTTCCCGGAACGGCGTATACGCCAAGGCGTGCGGAGAAAGCGGGCCGCATCTGAAAGAAGGCGACGGCGCCGTCCGAGTCGTTCGCGTAGTCGCCGCCCAGCAGGACGAGGTCCGGGCGCAGGGCGTTCACGCGCGAGACGAGCGCGTCCAGGCGGTCTGCGGAAAAAAACGGACCATAGTGGATGTCCGAAAGGAAAGCCACGCGCAGCCCGTCAAAGCCCTGTGGAAGCTCCGAGAAGGCAAGCGTCTTCTGCTCGACGCGGAGCAGATACGGTTCGATGAACGGATAGCACAGAAGGAGCAGCACCACGCAAAAACGCACGAGCTTTCGGATCAGCCGGGAAAGACAGCCGCGCTTTTTTCTCATGAAACCTCCTGAATGGCTTCATGCCGGTTTTATAGGACCAGCATCAGCATGAGCGGAATGCTTACGAGCGCCCAAAGCGTCGTGTAGGCGACGCCACTGGCGGAGAAGCGCCTGTCTCCATCGTAGAGCTCCGCCTGCATGGAGATGGTCGAGGCGGCGGGCATCGCCATCAGGATATAGGTGACGACGACGGGCAGCTCCGGCAGGCGGCAAAGGCGCATGAGCGCAAGGGACAGCAGCGGCGCCGCGACGAGACGTAGAAACGCCGCGAGGTGATAATCCGGGTCCTTGAAGTCGCGAAGGCGCAGGCCCACCACCCGGGTGCCGATGAGCAGCATCGAAAGCGGCGTCGTGAGGCCGCCGACGAGCTCCAGCACGGAGAGGGGCAGCGCGGGAATGCGGATGCGCAGGACGAACAGCAGAAAGCCGAGCACGGAGGAGATGACCACGGGCGAGATCAGCGCCTTTTTCAGGTTCATGTTTTCGCGACCGCGGTAAATCGCGGCGCCGACCGTCCAGCACAGAATGTTGAAGGAAATGTTGTAGGCCACGCCGTAGATCAGCCAGTCCGGATTGATCGCGACGAGCAGCGGATACCCCATGAAACCGCAGTTGGAAAACGTCAGCAGGTGCGTCATGACCGCCCGGCGGCGGCTTTCGCGTTTTCTGAAAAGCAGCAGCCCCAGCGCGACGAACAGCAGCATCAGCACGGCCGAGGCGGCAAGCACAATCAGAAATCCGGTCAGAATTTCCATGGAGAAGTCGCGCTGCATTTTGGCGATGGTGAGCGCAGGCAGGGCGATATTGACGACGAGCTGGGTGACGCCGCGGATGGTGCGGTCGTCGAAATAACCGATGCGCGTCACGAAGTAGCCGACGAGCACCACGGCGAAGAGCGTAAAAACTTCACTTGCAGCATTCATGGAGGAGACACCCTCTTTTTTCTTATTCAGGTACGTTCGATGTCATACATACGAAAAGCAGCCGCATGGCTGCTTTCCTTCATTCAAAGCGGACGAATCAGGATGAGCGGCGTGAGCTCGTCGCCCTGCCCGGAGGGGTTATCTTTGAGCGCGTCCTGAATCTGGTCGTCCGTCAGCGGGAAGTCGTGGGACTTGCCCAGCTGATTTTGGTCGATGTCGTTGGCGTCCATCAGGACGGTCGGCACGCCCGTTTCCTCTTGAAGCGCGTCGCACAGCTCGACCGGATGGTCGGGGTTGATGAGCGCCATTTCTTTGTACACGTCGAAAGACGAGCGGAAATAAAAGCCGTCGATGCCCGCCACGCCGTTGCCGCAGATCTTGTAGAACAGCCCCTTGACGCCGAAGGGACGCGTGACCGCCGACACGGCGGAGGCGAGCAGCACGCGCGGCAGGCCGCACATGTCGATGACGAGCTGAAGCTTGTAGGGCTCGTGCATGCCCACACCGGTGGAGTTGATGCCCGCGAAGCGGGAAGCCGTGCGCGCGACAAAGCCGGGGTGCACGTCCGCCTTGGTTTTGACCGAGTCCGTGCACATGGCCATGACCTTCGCTCCGAAGGACAGCACGTCCCCCTCCTGATAGAGCGGCAGAACATAGCGGCGAACGAGGTCGGCCTGCGACTCGCGACGCTGCACAAAGTGCGTCTGAATGGCGAAGCGCTGGTAACGCCTGCCGTCCCGACCGGTTAGAATGCCGCGGTCAAAATATACGACGCCGTTTTCCTCGCGGCGCTGAGAATCCACGTTCTTTGATGCGCTGGCCACAGGGCATGTCCTCCTTGAAAAAACTGCGATCCTGTTTTCAAGTATACCCCCGTACAGGGAAAATATCGGATCGATTTGCTTATTTTACTATAGAAGGACAGGCATTGTCAATCTCAGATCACCCTCGAAAAGCGGCATGCCGGGCGGCGCGCATGCAGGCGCCGGCGTCCGAATCGTCCCGTGGAGATGAGCGCGTGGTAATAGATCAGCGTTCCCATCTGCTGGCTGAGCTCAAGCGCCGCGCCGCAGCCGCCTTTGAGGCAGGCGTCCTCCATCTTTTGACGTGTTTGGTCAATTCTTTTGGTCAATACATTGCTCTTCATGCTGTTGTCTCCTCCTGTGAAAGATACTATATCGTGTATTGGAATGGCTTAAGAATAGTATTATTTTGGGGGAATTTCAAGAGCGAATAAACACTTTCTTTGTCGAATGCTGTCGAACCGGAGCACAATTTTACCCCGCGCTTGCATAAAACGCGAAAAAACCATATAATACGGGCTGTGGAGCGCGAAAAAACGAACGCGCGCGAAGGGGGAGAAGAGATGCCGCAGGAAAAACAGTCGAAGCCCGGCCAGGCGGCGCAGGGGCCTGCCAGACCGCCCCGAATGGTCTACGCCCCGACCGAGCGCGAAGCGGAGGACGGGCTGCCGATGATCGTCTTCAACCTGGACGGGACGATATCGGACAGCTATCAACTGTCGATTCAGGCTTGCAGGCAGGTGTTCGGACGAATGGGCCTTCCGGCGCTGCCCTTGGATGTGATCGAATCGTTCAACGGGCTCAGTGCGGACGAGGTTTGCCGCGCGATGGGGATCGGCCCGGAACGGCGGTCGCAGTTCGAGGCATTTTGGGCAAAAGCGGAGGATGAGGCCGTTCGCCGCTTTGCGAGGCCCTTTTTCGGCGCGATGGAGACGCTTCGCGCGCTCGAAGGGGACGCTTCGCTCTGCCTGTTGACGAACGGAAGCGCTTCCTATATGAGCCAGACGCTGCAGAAGTTCGGCATGGCGCATCTCTTCGTCCGCAAGGCTGCGTTTGCGCGGGGTATGACGAAGGCGGACTGGATCTGCCGCTGGCAAAAGGAACTTTGCGCGTGCCGATCCCTGAGTGTCGGCGACCGGGAAACGGACGTGCGCGCGGCGCATGCGGCCGGCGCGCTGGCTTTAGGCGTAACGTATGGAACGGGCGGCGTGGGAGAACTGATGGAGGCGGACGCGCTGGCGGGCGATATGGCCGAGGTGCTGACGCTCTCAAGACGTTTTTGCCGGGAGGGCGTGCTGCACGGCACGGCGGATGAATCATGACGGGGCGAAGGCAAACACGGCGCTGTGCCCTGGGACGCGGCGCGGCGGCGTTTCTGCTGCCGGCGGGGATGTTCCTTGCGGTATGCGCCGGGCTGCGCGTGGCACCCTTTGGGTCGGCGACGCTGCTCCTATACGATATGCGTTCGCAGTACGTGAGCTTTTACGGCGCGCTGAAGCATGCGCTTACCAGTGGGCAGGGTATCTATTACGCGCTTGGCATGCAGCTTGGCTCTTCGACCGCAGGTCTTGCCGCGTATTATCTGCTCAGCCCGCTGAACTTGATCTTTTTGCTCTTTCCGATTCAAAGCCTGGATGTAGCGGTCACTCTCGTCACCGGCTTGAAAATAGGCCTTTGCGGGCTTGCGTTTTGCCTTTGTGCGCGGGATCGGGGATGTGAGACACCCGAAACGCCGCTGCTGTCGCTTTCATATGCCCTGTGCGGATATGTGGCGGTCTTTTTTCATAATTTGATGTGGCTGGACGGCATCCTACTCGCTCCGGTCATTTACGCGGGCATACGGCGCATCCTTGAGGGACGTGGAATGACGCTGTACGTCGTCTCTTTGGCGGCGGCCATCATATCTTGTTACTATATCGGATACATGCTCTGTATTTTTTCGGTGCTCGTGTTCGTGTCTGCTCTTCCATTCATAACGGGAAAACGGAAGTCCTTCGCGCATTTTGCGGCGGCTTCTTTGTTGGCCGGAAGCCTGAGCGCGTTCGTCTGGGTTCCGGCCCTGTTTTCGCTGCGGGGAGGCAAGGCGGCCTTTCAATGGCCTGCGATCGGCCTGCGGTTGGCTCCCTTGGATGCGCTGCTTCAACTGCGCACAGACGCCTTTTCGCTTGCCGGCATCACTTACGGCCCGCCTAATTTATTCTGCGGTATGCTTACAGTACTGCTCTTCCCGCTCTTTGTGATCCACAGGAAAAGGGATCGCAGGGAACGGGTTCATATCTTGCTGCTTTTTTTATCGCTTCTCCTCTTTCTTTGCGAAAACTTCCTTTGCACCCTGATGCACGGGCTCAACGAGCCGACCTGGTTTCCCTACCGTTTTTCCTTTTTGCTCAGCTTTGTTCTTGTGCTCGGCGCACAGGAAGAAATAAAGGCGGCGAAGGAGCTGGAATGCAGAACGATCGGCATTGTTGCGGGCGTGATTATTGCTGCCTACGGAAGCTGCGCCCTGCTCATGCCCGACGTAAGCTTGAAAGGATTTCTTTGGGATGCCTGCCTGCTGCTGCTATGCGCAGTTGGCCTTTCCCTGCGGGGAATGCGTCGGATTCAGGTTGGCATACTGGCGCTGGCGGTCGTGCTCTCCGTGGGCGGGAACACGGTGAAGACCCTGCAGAAGTTGTTGCCGACAGGAGCGACGGTCGCTTTTTGTGACGAACAGGCCGAAACGGAGCGAACCGTGCGTGCCGTGACGGAGATGGATCCGGAGCTTTACCGAATGGAGAACGCAAGGGCTTTAAACGTAAACGATCCGCTTCTTCACGGGTACGCAGGGATTACCCATTACAGTTCGATGCTTCGGTATGACGTGCGCTTTTTTCTGCGCACATTGGGCTACCGGGACAATGGTATCTTTGCCCAATATGCGCAGGGGGCGAGCCTGGCAGCCGACGCGTTGCTCGGCATCCGGTACGTCCTCGCGGAAGAGCCGTTGTACGAGGGGCAGCAGAAGACGAGCTTTGGAGACGTCTGGCGGAATCCTTATGCTTTGCCTTTGGCCTTTGCGTGCGAGGCGCCGGATGCGTTGGCGTCCTCAGACAGCGAGCCGTTCAGGCGGTTGAACGAAATCTATGGGGCGTTTGCTTCGGAAAGCAAGGCTGTCTTCACGCGCCATGATGGCGTAGTAGAGACGCATTTGGACGGCGCCTTGGAGCTGGAAGAGGGGGTGTACGCTGCGGCATACGGCGCGGCGTACAGCGATGTGATCTTCACCCTCATCGCGCAAGAGGAGGCGCCGCTGTACCTTTACGTCCCGCTGGACGGGTACGACTGTGAGATCGGACTGGTGGTTAATGGTGTGACGAAGGACGCGTATCAATCGGAGGGATGCTTTTCAACGCGGTATTTGGGGACGTTCGCGGCAGGGGAAAGGGTGGAGATACGTCTGCGGCTGATGGGTGGGCGGGTGAAAATGCGTCCCGCGCAGCTTTACTATGAGGAGACAAAAGCGCTCGCGCGGGTTTCCGAGGAGCTCGCTGCCGGGGGTGTTGAATGGGAACGCTTCACGCAGGATGGCGGGGTGGGCTGCTTTACCGCGAAGCGAGACGGAGTGCTCCTCTTCACGCTGCCTTTTGACTCGGGCTTCTCGCTGTACATCGACGGTAAACCGGCGACGGCCAGAAAAATACTTGGGATGTTTTTAGGCGTGAATGTGTCGGAGGGAGAACACAGCATCCGCTTTTCCTACAGGCCACAAGGCCTTGGGCTGGGACTGTGCTTATCTGCATTGGGCGCGGCTGTCTGCGCGCTGACCTTTCTGGCAGGACGATTCAAGCAGAGAGATCGAATATGAGCGTTTGAAGGGCAAACGGCGAAAGTCGTTTGCCTTTCTTCCGTTTTGCGCCATATTTCAGCCGTATTTTTCCTTTACACTTTGCTCATCAAGCGAAGGAGGCTTTAGGAATATGAGCGAGCAGGTTCAGCAAACCCCATCGGTTCCCCCGAAGAAAAAGAGGAATGCGCGCCGCGTGAAGCGCACGGTCAAACGCATTGTGAAGTGGGTCGTCTGGATAGCAATCCTGGCGGTAGCCGCATTTTTTGGCTACCGATATTATTTGGATAAGACCACGGAAAACACGGCGGCCTCTGCGACCTCTTACGTGTCGGCAAGCGCCATGCGCGGTTCGCTGGACAAGTCGATCTACGGTACGGGCATGATTCAGGCGGCCAATCAGCCTACCGTCACCGTTCAGACGGATGGAAAGCTCGCGGAGCTTCGCGTAGACATCGGCGACGAGGTCAAGCAGGGAGACATCCTCGCAGTGCTTCAAAATGACGATCTCGACGCTGAAATTCAGGATTTGGAATACGCCCTTTGGGAGCTCGACGATGAAATCATGGGCACGTCGCCCGGGGCCACGGTGGCGGCGGTCAAATCCCCGATCGCTGGCCGCGTAATGAAGCTTTATGGCCAGGTGGGCGACGACGCGCTGGCCGTTTACCGCCGCTACGGCGCGGTCGCGCTTCTCTCGACGGACGGGCGGATGAAGGTTGAATTCGACGTGGCGGCGGGCACGAGCGTGCAGCTGGGCGATACGCTCTTCGTCGGCGGTAGCGGTTCGGTCGTGGGCTCCACGTTCTCCGTGGAGGGTGAGGTGACCGACCTGTACATGCAGGGCACCAAGGCGGTCGTTACCGTGAACGACGACACGCTGCCCATGGACGCCCAGGTGACGGTTTCAAACGGCCTCGGCGACGTGGTCGGCACGGGCGCGCTTCAGATCAACAAGCCTATGGCCGTCTCGGCCTATGGCGGAACCATTCGCCAGATCCGCGTAAACGTGGGCGACGAGATCAACCGCAAGGACGTGATCTACGCGCTGGATGATTCGCCGCTGACGCTGACGCAGGAGAACCTGCGCATTCAGCGGGAGACGGCGGCCGGGGAACTGGCTACGGCCAAGGAAAACCGCGAGAACCTCATCGTGCTGGCGCCCTGCGACGGCGTGATCGCCTCCATTGAGGAGATCGACGTCGGCGACGACGTGACCTCGGGTTCCGCGCTGCTTTCGATCCTGCAGGGCGAGGACATGACGCTGACCATCGCGGTCGACGAGCTGGACGTCGTCTCCGTCGAGCCGGGGCAGAAGGTCATCATCACCGTGGACGCGCTGACCGATCTCGAGGTCGAGGGCGTCGTCCAAAAGGTCGCTCCGGTCGGCTCCGGCGAGAGCGGCGTCACCACCTACGACGTGAAGCTCTCCTTCGACGCGGCGGGCACGGGCATCAAGGCGGGCATGAACGCGACGGGTGAGGTGCAGGTCGCGCATGTGGACGACGCGCTTTACATCCCGGTCGAGGCGCTGATGACGATCAACGACCAGTATTGCGTGCTGACGTCCTCCGGCGGCTCGACGGGCAGCTATCAGACGGTCGAGGTAGGCCTCATGAACGACGACTACGCGGAAATCCTCTCAGGCCTGAACGAAGGGCAGGCCGTGCTCTACGAGAGCACGAGCTCTTCTTCCTCCGGCAGCATGACGGTGAATCTCGGCGGCATGACGATGATGACCGGCGGTTCCACAGGCGGTAACCGGGGCGGAGATAGCAGCAGCCGGAGCAGGAGCAACGGCGGCATGCCCGACGGTATGCCCGCCGGCATGCCGGGCGGGTTTTGATGAGAGGAGAAATGTAACATGATCCAGATGCGTGGCGTGCGAAAGGAGTATCGGATGGGCGACAACGTCGTGAATGCCCTGGACGGCGTGGACATCTCCATCCGGCCGCACGAGTTCGTCTCCATCATCGGTCCGTCCGGTTCCGGCAAATCGACGCTGATGAACATCATCGGCTGCCTGGACATGGCCGACGAGGGTACCTACCTGTTCGATGGACAGGAAATCAACGATTATACGGAGGATGAGCTCGCGGTCATCCGGGGCAGGAAGATCGGTTTCGTCTTTCAGCAGTTCAATCTGCTGTCCAAAATGACGGCACAGGAAAATGTGGAGCTGCCGCTCGTGTACCAGGGCATGAGCGCGGGCAGACGGCACAGGCTGAGCGAGGAGGTGCTGGACCGCGTGGGGCTTCTGGAACGCATGGATCACAAGCCGACGGAGCTCTCCGGCGGTCAGCAGCAGCGCGTGGCCATCGCCCGCGCACTCGTGACGAAGCCCTCGCTGATCCTCGCCGACGAACCTACGGGCAACCTCGATTCCAAGACGGGCACGGAAATCATGCGCATGTTTCACGAGCTGCACGCGGCGGGCAATACCATCGTGCTCATCACACACGATCCGGCCATCGCCTCGCAGGCCCCGCGCAGCATTCATATCCACGACGGGCGGGTGCTCGAGCCCGCGCATGAAAGCGAGGTGGTCATATGATGTTCGTACAAACCATCTCCATGGCTTTCAAGGCCATCAAGGCCAACAAGGTCCGTGCCTGCCTGACGATGCTCGGCGTCATCATCGGCGTCATGTCGGTGGTCGTGCTCATTGCCATCGGACAGGGCACCACCGCCGCAGTCAGCGAATCGATCCAGAGCATGGGCACAAACCTGCTGACGGTTTCCATTCAGACCCGCTCCACCGGCAGGCGGGGAGGCTTCGGCGGATTCCCCGGCTTTGGCGGCGGCAGCTCACAGCGCGGCACGGTCATCCTCAAGATGGACGACGTGCTTTCCTGGGAGGACAGCGCGGCGATCGCTTCCGTTTCCCCGACGGTCACCGGGAACCTCACGGTGAAGGCGGGCAGCAACAATACCACCACCTCCATCATGGGCGTGTTGCCCTCCTATAAGGACATCCGCAATCAGGGCGTAGCGGAGGGCCGCTACATCATCCAGGCGGACGTGGACAACCGAAGCGCGGTATGCGTCGTGGGCGTGGACATCGCGGAGGACCTCTTCGGCACGACGAACGTGGTGGGCAACACGATGTCCATCAGCGGCCGGCAGTTCAAGATCGTCGGCGTGCTGGAAAGCAAGGGGAGCTCCGGCGGTTCCTCATCGGACGAGGTGGTCGTCATCCCCTTTACGCTGGCCCAGCGCCTGCTGGAGAGCACCAGCATTTCCTCTATCAGCATCTCTGCGACGGATGCCACGACCGTGGACGCGGCACAGGAGTACATCGAAAGCTACCTGTATAAGCGCTATCAGAACGAGAGCTCCTATTCGGTCATGAACCAGAGCGAGATGCTCTCCGCGGTAGACGAGACGACGAGCACGCTCACGCTCATGCTGGGCGGCATCGCGGGCATTTCGCTGCTGGTGGGCGGCATCGGCATCATGAACATCATGCTCGTTTCCGTCACCGAGCGCACGCGCGAAATCGGCATTCGCAAGGCCATCGGGGCCAAGCGGCGGAACATTCTGCTCCAGTTCCTGATCGAGGCGATCGTCATTTCCGGCCTCGGCGGTCTGCTTGGCCTCCTGTTTGGCGCGCTGCTGATGGACGTATTGGAGGGCGTGCTTTCCATGACGCTCGCCATGTCTCCAGGCGTGGTGCAGCTGGCCGTGGGCTTCTCGATGGCGGTCGGCATCATCTTCGGCCTGTATCCGGCGAGCAAGGCCTCCAAGCTGCGCCCGATCGAGGCGCTGCACTACGATTAATGCGACTGACCGGCAGAAGATGGGCGTTGACGAATTAGTTGCTTTGGAATACAATCTAACTAACAGGACAACGCGGAGATCGCGCTAAATTGAGCATGTGGAGGTCTTTAAAATGTTTGGCAACAGTGCAAACAAGGTAGAGCATCTCGTCGAGAAGAAAAACGCGGAGAAGCTGGCACAGCTCGCGGAAGACAAGCATCTGGAGACGGCGGTGGCGGCCATCGGCGGCTTGGGCAAGGTCGGCGGCGAGGCGGCGGTAAACGCGCTGGTTTCGATGCTGCATTCGCCTGACAAGCAGATTCGCCTGGCGACGGCCAAGGCGATGGGCGAGATGAAGGACCCGCGCACGCGCATGCACGTGAGCCATCAGATGTCCATCGAGGCGGACGCCGAGGTCAAGGAAGCGCTTCAGGTGGCGCTGCATTCCATCACGTCGGACGTCAAGTAAACAATCAAAAAACGAAGGGTTTCCTGAAAACGGAAGCCCTTCATTTTTTGTGCCGTCCGGCCTTGCGCCGGACGGCTCGCCGTGTTATGATGCTCAAAACCGTGCGGATGAATCGCAGCTGGAAGGACAAGACTAATCCGCGGGTGAAGCGAATGAAAGTTGGTGGAGCGATGCCGCACATTCTGGGCGAGCGGGTGATGCTGCGCGAATACCGCGAGGAGGACTTCCCGGCGATCCGCGCATGGGTGAACGATCCCGAGACGACGCGCTACCTGTCGGGCGCGTTCCTCGCGCCGCATACGGCGCTGCAAACCGAGCAGTACATGCAAAACATCCTGGCGGGAAAGGCGGACGGCTATCATTTTATCGTCGCAAGGCGGGAGGACGGCGCGTATCTTGGCCAGATCGATTTCCTGTTCGTGCATCCTGTCAACCGTTACGCGGAGCTGGGCATGGTGCTGGCGAGGGCGGCGGAGCGCGGCCAGGGCTACGGGCGGGAGGCGCTTTCGCTCATGCTGGGCTTTGGCTTTGAAAGCCTGAATCTGCACAGGGTAGGCCTGGAGGTGTTCGCGGAAAACGAGCGGGCCGTCCGCTGCTACGAGGCCTGCGGATTCGTGCGGGAGGGCGTGCTTCGCGCACAGGAGTTTTCGCGCGGCGCCTACCGCGACATCCTGCGCATGGCCGTCTTGAGAGAGGAGTGGGAAGCGCACCCCCATCCCCGAAGCGGCATACGATGAAGCGAACGATGTCTGCCCAAAGCGTCTAAAAAGACGGCGTGTTTCGCAGAAATTCGCCGTTTTTTGCGCTGGATATGCGGCATTGTATTGATTTTTGCGCTTTGTTCCATTACAATGGTGCATTAGTCGGGGTTGGCATTATGGAATAACGGAGGGATTCCGTATGGAGATTAAGGTATCCAAATTTGGCGGCAGTTCCCTGGCCGATGCGGGCCAGTTTTCCAAGGTGAAAGAAATCCTCTTGAGCGATCCGGCGCGCCACTACGTCGTGCCCTCCGCGCCGGGCAAGCGCATGCCGCGGGACAAGAAGATCACCGATATGCTGTACGAATGCCACCGCCTTGCGCGTTCGGGCGAGGACTTTGACGAATTGTTTGAGACGATTGCGGGCAGGTACCGCGGCATCGCGCAGGAGCTTTCCCTGGATACGCCGCTGGAGGATCGCCTGCTGGAGGTTCGCGAGGGCATCCGCACGAGCGCGCAGCCGGACTACGCGGCCAGCCGCGGCGAATACTTAAACGGCATTCTGCTCGCGGATTATCTGGGGTGGGACTTCGTGGACGCGGCGGACGGCATCCTCTTCGACGAGGAGGGCAGGCTCGACCAGAACGCCACGCAGGACGCGCTGTCCAAGCTGCTGAGGGCGCACCCCTATGCGGTGGTGCCGGGCTTTTACGGGCGCATGCCCGACGGGACGGTGCACACCTTTTCGCGCGGAGGCAGCGACATCTCGGGCGCGATCGTCGCGCGGGCGGTGCACGCGGATCTGTACGAGAACTGGACGGACGTTTCGGGCTGCCTGATGGCCGATCCGCGCATCGTCAGAAACCCGAGGCCGATCCGGCACGTGACGTACAGGGAATTGCGGGAGCTCTCGTACATGGGTGCGAGCGTATTGCACGAGGACGCGATTTTCCCCGTGCGCATGGCAGGCATTCCCACGAATATCCGCAACACCAACGCGCCGGACGAACCGGGTACGCTGATTTCGCACGACGCGGAAGACATGGACAACGACTACGTGATCACCGGCATCGCGGGCCACAAGGACTTTGCGATCGTCGCCGTCGAGAAGGCGATGATGAACGCGGAGCTGGGCTTTGGACGCCGCGTGCTGCAGGCGGTGGAGGAGAACGGCATTTCCTTTGAACACCTGCCGACGGGCATCGACACGATGTGCGTCGTCTGCCACGAGCGCATGCTCGACGGCAAGCGCGATCAGCTGGTGCACCGCATTTACGAATTGACGGATCCGGATTCCGTGGAAATTCATTCCGGTCTGGCGCTCATCGCGACGGTGGGCCGCGGCATGGTTCGCTCGAAGGGCACGTCGGCCAAGCTGTTCAATGCGCTCCAGCGCGCGGGCATCAACGTGCGCATGATCGATCAGGGCTCCAGCGAGCTGAACATCATCGTGGGCGTGGATAATCTGGACTTTGAAAACGCGGTGCGCGCCATTTACCGCGCGTTCGTGACGGACGCGGACAGGGAACGTGCCTGACCGGAAGACGCCGGAACGATTTGTGCGGGGGGCGGAGGCCTCCCGCTTCTCCTTTTTAAATGCAAAAGAAGAAAGAAGGGCGGTTTCTTGAACGTCACGCCCATGATGCTGCTGATCGTCTGCCCGCTGTGCTTCCTGGCGGGCCTCATCGACTCCGTCGCCGGCGGGGGCGGGCTGATTTCAATTCCGGCATATCTCGCGACCGGCCTGCCCGCGCACGTCGCCATCGGGACCAACAAGCTGTCCGCCGCCATCGGAACGGCCGCGGCGACGGCGCGCTATAAGCGATGCGGACGGATGGACGTGCCCTGCGCGCTCGTCTCCGCAGCGCTGGCCCTGCCGGGTTCCTGGCTGGGCACGAAGGCCTTCAACGCGCTGCCGGACGGCTTCGTCGTGCGCATGATGGTCGTGGTCATCCCGATCGTCGCGGCAGTAGTGCTCCTCAGAAGGGGAGAGCTCCGCGCGCGTTTTGCGCTGCCGAAACGCTGGCGTCTTCCGGTCTGCGGGGGTATCGGCTTCGCCGTCGGCCTGTACGACGGGCTAGTCGGTCCGGGAACGGGTACGTTTTTGATTCTGCTCTTTACCCTGGTCGTGGGCATGGAGGCCGTAACCGCCAGCGGCACCGCGAAGGTCGTGAATCTCGCGAGCAACGTCGCCTCGCTCGCGACGCAGATCGTCGCGGGCAACATCCTCTTCCTGCTCGGACTGCCCGCGGCTGCGTTCGGCCTGCTCGGCAACCTCGCGGGCGCGCATCTGGCGATCCGCGGCGGGGAGCGCGTGGTGCGCGTGATGCTGCTGATCGTGCTTGCACTGCTGCTCCTGAACCTGGCTTCAAACATCCTGTGACCGGCCGCACCCCACGCTCGCCCTTAGCATACGCTGCGGGTGAGGGGGTGCTTTGCATTGATGAAGAAAATCGGGGCGCTATGGCTGCTCCTGACGCTGGCGATCTGTCCCTGCCTAGGCGCCGCGGACGTCTTTCCGCCCGCGGGGGAAATCCTGCCCGGCATCGACGTCAGCGTGTGGCAGGGGGAAATCGACTTCGCAAGGGTACGCGAATCCGACGTACAGGTCGTTTATATCCGTTCCAGCGAAGGAAGCACGGTTATTGACACGCGTTTTCGGCGAAACTATGCCGGGTTCAAGGCGCAGGGCTTCAAGATCGGGTTTTACCACTTCATGACCGCCCGTTCGCAGGCGGAGGCGCGGGAACAGGCGCGCTTTTTCGCGGAGACGATCGAAGGCACGCAGCCCGATTGCAGGCTGGCCGTGGACTTTGAGCGCGCGAGCGGACTGAGCGACCGCGAGGCGAACGACATCGTGCTCGCGTTCCTGGAGGAGACGGAGCGGCTGACCGGGAAGGAAATGGTGATTTATTCGGACGCATGGGCGGCGCGTTCGCTGTGGGACGAGCGGCTTACAAGGTATCCGCTCTGGGTCGCCAATTATGGCGTCGATTCCCCGGAGCCGAACGGCAAGTGGGACGTATGGGCGGGCTGGCAGTATTCGGATCGCGGGCAGATTGCCGGTATTTCCGGAAACGTCGACCTGGACCACTTTACGCCCCTGATGTTCTTGAACGAACCGGAGCCGACCGCGACGCCCGTGCCCAGTAGAACGCCGGAACCGACCGCGACGCCGTGCCCCACGACGACGCCCGGCCCGACCGCGACGCCTCGGCCGACGCGCACGCCGGGGCCTTCCTATACGTGTACCTGCGTCCCGATGCACACGGTTTCCTACATCGTGCGCCGTGGCGATACGCTGTCCCGCATCGCTGCGCGCTACGACACGAGCGTCCGGGCGATTGCGGATCTGAACCACATCCGGGACGTCCATCTGATCTACGTCGGACAGGAGCTGTTTATACCCGTTTACAAGTGAACGATTCGACATTGTGTGTAGAGAAATCGACATTTGGAGCAGCGCCGATTGACGCGCGGCGCTGCTTCTACTATAATAACACCCATACGAGCGAAGAATGCACGGCGGCTATGCCGCAGAAAGGGTGATACATCGCATGAACGACGTCAAAAACCCTAAAAAACCCCTGATTTACTATTACCTGATCGTTCTCGTCGTCATCATGCTCCTCAACGCCACGCTGGTGCCGATGCTCTCCCAGCGCAACATCGAACAGGTGGACTACTCTACCTTCCTCACGATGCTGCAGGACGGAAAGGTCGGCGAGGTGCAGGTCGATGAGACGCAGATCGCTTTCTCCTCCTCGGATGAGACGAGCCGCAAGATCTACGTGACGGGACGAATGGAGGATGAGAAACTCGTCGACCGCCTAAACGACGCGAACGTCCGGTACGGACGCGTCGTGCAGGAGGAAATGTCTCCGCTATTGAGCTTCCTGCTCTCGTGGGTGTTCCCGATCCTGATTTTCTGGGTACTGGGGCAGTTCCTGTTCAAGCAGATGTCCAAGCGTATGGGCGGAAACACCATGAGCTTCGGCAAGTCCAACGCCAAGGTCTACGTCGCCGCCCAGACGGGCAAGACGTTTAACGACGTGGCGGGCCAGGACGAGGCCAAGGAGGCGCTCACCGAGATCGTCGATTTCCTGCACCAGCCCGAAAAATACAAGGATATCGGCGCGAAGCTGCCCAAGGGCGCGCTGCTGGTGGGCCCTCCGGGCACAGGCAAGACGCTGCTGGCGCAGGCGGTCGCGGGCGAAGCGAAGGTGCCCTTCTTCTCGATTTCCGGCTCTGAATTCGTGGAAATGTTCGTCGGCATGGGCGCGGCGCGCGTGCGCGACCTGTTCAAGCAGGCGGGCGAAAAGGCGCCCTGCATCGTCTTCATCGACGAGATCGACGCCATCGGCAAAAAGCGCGATTCCGGCCCCATGGGCGGCAACGACGAGCGCGAGCAGACGCTCAACCAGCTTCTGACCGAGATGGACGGCTTTGACGCGGGCAAGGGCGTCGTCATTCTCGCGGCGACCAACCGTCCGGAATCCCTGGATAAGGCGCTGCTGCGGCCGGGCCGCTTCGACCGGCGCGTGCCTGTCGAACTGCCGGACCTGCAGGGGCGCGAGGCGATCCTGCGGGTGCATGCCCGCGCCGTCAAGATGAGCAAAGACGTCAACTTTACCGCCATCGCGCGGGCTACGTCGGGCGCGTCGGGCGCAGAGCTGGCCAACATCATCAATGAAGGCGCGCTGGCCGCCGTCAAGGCGGGACGTGCGCTGGTCGAGCAGCAGGATCTCGAGGAAGCGGTGGAGACGGTCATCGCGGGCTATCAGCGCAAGAACGCCGTGATCTCCATGAAGGACAAGCTGACGGTTTCCTATCATGAGGTCGGCCACGCGCTGGTCGCCGCTAAGCTGAACCATTCCGCGCCGGTGCACAAGATCACCATCGTGCCGCGCACTTCGGGCGCGCTCGGCTATACCATGCAGGTGGACGATCAGGATCAGGTGTTGATGACGCGCGAGCAGATCCTCGACAAGATTACCACGTTCACCGGCGGGCGCGCGGCGGAAGAGCTGATCTTCGGCTCCGTCACCTCCGGGGCCTCCAACGACATCGAGCAGGCGACCAAGCTGGCGCGCGCGATGATCACGCGCCTGGGCATGAGCGACTCGTTTGACATGACCGCGCTGGAGACGGTGAACAACCCGTATCTGGGCGGTGACGCGGCGCTGATGTGCTCGGCGGATACCGCGGCGAAAGTGGACGCGGAGGTCGTTTCGATCATCCGGAACGCACACGCGCAGGCCAAGCGGATTCTGGAGGACAACAAGCCCAAGCTGCACGAGCTGGCGAAGTACCTGCTGGACAAAGAAACGATCACGGGCGACGAGTTCATGGAAATCCTCAACCGGGTTCCGGAGCTGCCGCCGGAAGGAACGCAGGAAGAAGACGAATAACCACATTATGGCGCGGACGAAAAAACGTCCGCGTCCTCTGCGTTTTAGGGGCGCGCGGATCAGATCAGACTTTATTCCGGCGGCATGATGCGCTATAATGGAGCCAGAAACGCGAGAAAAAGGAGGAGGGCCATGCGCTTTACAGACGGATATTGGCTTACGCGCCCCGAATTTGAGATGAACTATGCGACCGAGTGGCACCGCACGCGGCGAACGGAGGGCTGCCTGTCCGTGCTCGCCCCGACGCGGCGCGTGGCGAGCCGGGGGGACACGCTGAACAGCACGGCGCTCACCGTCACATTCACCTCCCCGATGGAGGGCGTGATCCTGACCGAGATCGTCCACTTTGCCGGGGAGGCGCGGCATGCCCCGGCATTTGAGACGGTGGACGAACGCCCCTGCGTGGAGGTGGGCGAGGACGAGGCAGAGGCGTATTTCATCAGCGGACAGCTCGCAGCGCGGGTCGTCAAGGCGTCCGGAAGCTGGGAGGTGCGATACGAAGCCGATGGCAGGACGCTTACCACGAGCGGCTACCACGGCATGGCGCATGCGCGCAACAGGGAGACGGGCCGCTGCTACATGAGCGATTCGCTGATGCTGGACGTAGGCGAGTGCGTGTACGGCCTGGGGGAGCGCTTCGGTCCGTTCGTCAAGAACGGCCAGAGCGTGGACATGTGGAACGCGGACGGCGGCACCGCCAGCGAGCAGGCCTATAAGAACGTGCCCTTTTACATGACCAACCGCGGCTACGGCGTGTTCGTCGCGGATACGGGCGACGTGTCGTTCGAGGTGGCGAGCGAAAAGGTGGAGCGCGTGCAGTTCTCCACGGAGGGCGAACGCTTGCGCTATTACGTCATTTACGGCCCGACGCCCAAGGAAATTCTGGAGCGGTACACACGCCTGACGGGCAGGCCCGCCCTGCCGCCCGCGTGGTCGTTTGGTCTGTGGCTTACGACGAGCTTCACCACCAGCTACGACGAGGGGACGACCTCCTCGTTCATTCAGGGCATGGCGGACAGGGGCATCCCGCTGCACGTGTTTCACTTCGACTGCTTCTGGATGCGGGGCTATAACTGGTGCGACTTTACCTGGGATCCGGAGACGTTTCCCGACCCGTCTGGCATGATCGCGCGTTATAAGGCGCGCGGGCTGCGCATCTGCGTGTGGATCAATCCCTACATCGCCCAGGAGAGCCCGCTATTTGAGGAGGGGATGCGGGAAGGCTACCTGCTTCAAAAGGAGGACGGGGGCGTCTGGCAGACCGACCTCTGGCAGGCGGGCATGGGCATCGTGGACGTGACGAACCCACGGGCGCGGGACTGGTACTGCGCCTATCTTGCGCGATTGCTCGACATGGGCGTGGACTGCTTTAAGACCGACTTCGGCGAGCGCATCCCCGTGCGCGGCGTCCGATACAGCGACGGCAGCGAGCCGATGCGTATGCACAACTATTACACGCATCTATACAATCAGATGGTGTTTGAGCTGCTCGAGCAAAAGCGCGGCGAGGGAGAGGCGGTGCTCTTTGCACGGAGCGCCACGGCGGGCGGCCAGCGGTTTCCTGCGCATTGGGGCGGCGACAACAGCGCCTGCTACCCTTCGATGGCGGAGACGCTGCGCGCCGGACTCTCGCTCGCCTGCTGTGGGTTCGGCTTTTGGAGCCACGACATCTCCGGCTTTGAACAGACCGCGCCTGCGGATGTGTACAAGCGCTGGGCGGCGTTTGGGCTGCTATCCAGCCACAGCCGGCTGCACGGCTCCTCGAGCTACCGCGTACCGTGGCTCTTTGGGGACGAGGCGGTGGAGGTCGTTCGCCGCTTTACGAAGCTCAAGTGCTGCCTGATGCCCTACCTGTACGGGCTGGCGGTGCAAGCGCACGAGGCTGGTACGCCGATGCTGCGTCCCATGTTCATGGAATACCCGGACGACCCGGCCTGCGACACGCTGGACCGGCAGTACATGCTGGGCGGCGACCTGCTGATCGCGCCGGTGATGCACGCGGACGGGCACGTGGACTATTACCTGCCGGAGGGCGCATGGACGAACCTGCTTACGGACGAAACCGTGCAGGGCGGGCGCTGGCAAAGGGAGACGCATGGCTTTCTGACCCTCCCGCTGATGGTGCGCGAGGGAGCGGTGCTGCCGGTCGGCGTGAATTGCGAGCGGCCGGACTACGACTACGCGGACGGCGTGACGCTGCACGTGTACGAGCTTGAGGAGGGGGAGACGACGTTCGTGACCGTGCCCGACCTTTCCGGCGCGACCGCGGCTGCCTTCGCCGTGACGCGTACGGCGGACGGCGTGCAGGTGGAGACGGACAGCGAGCATCCCTACCGCGTGGTGCTGCACGCGGACGGAAGACAGGTATCGATCCGCTGATGGCATAAACGAACATCCCTTTCCGTATGATGGACAAAGAGCCATGATGCGGGAAGGGATGTTTGAATTTGCAGAAAAAGAAGAGATTGCTGGCAGCGCTGGCGGCATGCCTTGCGCTTTCCGGCTGCGCAGCGGACGCGCGGCCGCTGGCGACCGCCGTGCCGGAGCAGACGCCGGGCGCGGTGCTGCAGCCCTCGGGCGGGGAAAAGCCCGAAATTCCGGGAAAGCTGGAGGTCGGCAAGGACGGGCAGCCGGTGCTCAGCGTGTACGACGTGAAGCGCTCGCAGGTCGTGACGATGCCCATCGAGGACTACCTGCTGGGCGTACTCGCGGGGGAGATGCACGGGGACTGGCCGCTGGAGGCCCTGAAGGCACAGGCGATCCTTGCGCGCACCTTCGTGCTCAAGTTCGTGCAGGACAAGGAAAGCCGCTACCCCGGCGCCAACATCTCCACGGACATCGAGGAGGCGCAGGCCTATGAGCCGGCCGCCGTCAACGACAACATCCGCCAGGCGGTGGCGGAGACGGACGGGCTGGTGCTCTCCAGCGGGGGAGAACTGCCCTACGCGTGGTTCCACGCGCACTCGGGCGGGAAGACCGCGCTGGCGAAGGAGGGCCTCGATTATCAGAAGGAGGAACCCCCCTATACGCAATCCGTCGAGGGCATGGAGAGCGACGAGGCGGACGAAGAGGCGGCTCAGTGGGAGGTCTCGTTCCCCGCAGCGGAGGTGATGAAGGCGGCGCAGCAGGTCGGCGCAACCGGCAACCAGCTCGCGGAAATCGCCGTTAGCGAGCGGGGGGCATCCGGCCGGGCGACGAAGATTGCGATCAACGGCAAGAGCGTGAGCGCGGCGGCGTTTCGCATCGCCCTGGGCTCGACGCAGATGCGCTCCACGCTCATCGACTCGCTGACCTTTTCGGACGGCAAGGTCGTCATCAGCGGCCGGGGCTATGGCCACGGCGTCGGAATGAGCCAATGGGGAGCCTACGCGATGGCGAAGAGCGGGAAGAGCGCGCGGGAGATCGTGACGCACTATTTTCAGGACGTCCAGGTCGTGCGGCTGTGGTAAGGACGGAGAGATACTTGGGGGGACAATATGAAACGCGCGGCGGAAGGGGAGATGCGTCCCGCCCTTCCGCCGCGCGCTGTCTTTGCTTTACCGTCTGCCGCCGGGACGTCCGCCCGGCCCGGGGCCATCGTCGTCCTCGTCGTCGTCCTTTACAGGCTTCGGCGATTTGCTCGCGCTCGGCTTTACGGTGAGCAGGCCGGAACTGACGAAGCCCACGTTGCTCTCGCCGTACACGACGAGCGACCAGCCCTCGAAGGTTGCGTAGACGTAGGCCACGCGGTCCTGCAAAAGCGTATACGTCTTTTCATAATCGGTTCCCGGCCCGCTGCGCACGTTGATGCTGTCGGGCTTTACGTGTTTTTTGGGTACGGCGGCGCTCTTGTTTAGCCAGATTTCAAACATCTCCCCGCCGATACTGAGCGTCTGGGCGGTGCTGGTCAGGCCACAGGTGCAGGTGACGCCGGTATGATCCTGCACACAGTAAAGGCTTGGCGCGCCGGACGCGCTGACGGTCAGCAGGATGCCGGTTTCCGGCTCGCGGAACCCGATCACCGGGGCGTCGAGGACCGACTTGACGCCCGAGAGGGCGGTGAGGGCGCTGGCGACCGCGCCGCGCTGCTCCGCCGTTAAGGCGGCCTTAGCCGCCTCCTGCGCGTCGTCTGCGGAGGGCGCGGGGGTCGCGGCCGGGGCGGGCGAGGGCGTCGCCACATCCGCGGCGGCTTCGCCCCAGGGCAGGGTGAAGCACGCGAGCGAAAGGGCCGTAAGAATGGACAGGACTCTCTTTTTCATATCGGCAGGCTCCCTTTCCGGGCCGGCAGCAGGCCGGCGTATAACCAGATTGTTCCTTATGCGGCTATTGTATCATGCAAAAAAATAAGGGTCAATGAGGCGGGGCAAAGCGTCACCAAAAAGAACGCCCCCGTTCACAAAGCTGACGCAATCCGGCGGAAAAAGGCGCGTCCGAAAGGCCGGACGCGCGAGGCGGGCGCCGCGCGGGCGGCGGGCCTATCTTTGCGGGAAAGCCGAAAAAATTTCTTAATTATGAAAAACACGCGGCCCAGGCAGCCGCATGCTGAGCGCCATGCCGCACGCGCAAGCCCGCATTTTTCAAAAAAATGCCCAAAACGAAAAAAAACAAACGCAAAACGATTGACACCTATTCCATTGCGTGATACAATACTATATTGCATCAGTATGTCAAAATAGGTGTTCTATCCTCTTGCATTGTTCCTGTGTTGCTATTGTACACCACGTACGCACCGTTTGCAACGGGAAAATGAAAGAAGCGAAAAAACATTTGTTTTGCGCCATACGGTTAGGTTCCAACACAGTTAGGGGTGATGGCATTCATGGTTCACGAGGTAAAAATGGGAAAGCGACGCACCAGGATGAGCTTTTCCCGCATCGATGAGGTCTTGGAAATGCCCGATCTGATCGAAGTGCAAAAGAACTCCTATGAGCGTTTTCTCAAGGAAGACCTGCGCGAGGTCTTGAACGATGTTTCACCGATCACGGACTACAGCGAAAATCTCGTGCTTGAATTCGTGGATTATTCGCTTGACGAGACACCCAAAAACAGCCAGGAACGCTGCCGCGAACGCGATATGACGTATGCGACGGCGCTTAAGGTTTTTGTGCGCCTGAAAAACAAGGAGACCGGCGAAATCAAGGAATCGGACGTTTTCATGGGCGACTTTCCGCTCATGACCGACCACGGCACGTTCATCATCAACGGCGCCGAGCGCGTCATCGTCAGCCAGCTCGTCCGTTCGCCGGGCGTCTATTATCGCGAGTCCATCGACAAGGCGGGCAAGCACCTGTACGATACCCAGGTGATCCCCAACCGCGGCGCATGGCTCGAATATGAAATCGACTCCAACGACGTCATGTGGGTGCGCGTGGATCGCGCGCGCAAGCTGCCGGTGACGTCGCTTCTGCGCGCCCTGGGCTACGGCACCAACCAGGAAATCCTGGATTTGCTGGGCGAGGACGAAAAGCTGACCGCTACCCTCGCGCGCGACGAGGCCGCGCAGTCCGTCGAGGACGGCCTGCTGGAAATCTACAAGCGACTGCGCCCGGGTGAGCTGCTCACGGCGGATTCCGCCCGCAGCCTGCTGCGCAGCCTGTTCTTCGACCCCAAGCGCTACGACCTCATGCGGGTGGGCCGCTATAAGTTCAACAAGAAGCTGGCGCTCGCGGCGCGCATCGCCGATCACGTGGCCGCGGAGGACGTCGTCAACCCCGAGACGGGCGAGGTGATGGTTTCCGAGGGTGAAACGATCAGCAAGACGATGGCGCTCGAGATTCAGAACGCGGGCGTGGGCGTCGTGCATCTTTCCGCCGACGGGCACACCGTGCGCGTCATCGGCAACAACTTCGTGGACGCCGGCGCGTGGCTGCCGTTCGATCCGGCGGAGGTGGGCATCAACGAAAAGGTTCACCTGCCCACCCTCAAGGAGATCATCGGCCAGGTCGCGCCGGAGGATCTGAAGGAAGCGGTGCGTGAAAATCTCGCGCATCTGTGCCCCAAGCACATCCTCATCGACGACATCGTCTCCTCCGTCAGTTACCTGATCGGACTGCCCTACGGCGTGGGCAAGACAGACGACATCGACCATCTGGGCAACCGCCGCCTGCGCTCGGTGGGCGAGCTGCTGCAAAACCAGATCCGCATCGGCCTTTCGCGTCTGGAGCGCGTGGTGCGCGAACGCATGGCGATTCAGAACGCGAGCGAGGTGCGTCCGCAGGATCTCATCAACATCCGCCCCGTGAGCGCGGCGATCAAGGAGTTCTTTGGCTCCTCCCAGCTTTCGCAGTTCATGGATCAGCCCAACCCCCTCGCGGAACTGACGCACAAGCGCCGCCTGTCGGCCCTGGGCCCGGGCGGTCTCAACCGCGACCGCGCTTCCTTTGAAGTGCGCGACGTTCATTACTCCCACTACGCGCGCATCTGCCCGATCGAGACGCCTGAAGGACCGAACATCGGCCTGATCGGCTCGCTTGCGACCTACGCGCGCATCAACGAATACGGCTTCATCGAAGCGCCGTACCGCATCGTGACGCACGAGGACGGCGTGACGCGCGTGACGGACGAAATCGTCTACCTCACGGCGGACGAGGAGGACGGCTGCCACATCGCGCAGGCAAAGGAGCCGATCAATCCGGACGGCACGTTCGCAAACGAGCGCGTGACCACCCGCGTGTGCGCGGACGTCGTGGCCGTGGCGCCGGACAAGGTCGACTACGTCGACGTCTCCCCGCGCCAGGTCGTCTCCGTCGCGACGGCGATGATCCCCTTCCTTGAAAACGACGACGCGAACCGCGCGCTGATGGGCTCGAACATGCAGCGCCAGGCGGTGCCGCTGCTCAAGCCCGAGGCCGCTTACGTAGCCACCGGCATCGAGTACAAGGCCGCCTGCGACTCGGGCGTGGCCATCACCGCCAAGGAAGACGGCGTGGTCGAAAAGGTCTGCGCGGATCGCATCGACATCCGCGCGAAGGATCACAGCCTGCACACCTACAAGCTCACCAAGTTTGCGCGCTCCAACCAGTCCACCTGCATCAACCAGCGCCCGATCGTGGACGCCGGCGAGGTCATCGAGAAGGGCCAGGTCATCGCGGACGGCCCCTCCACGGACATGGGCGAGATCAGCCTGGGCAGAAACGTCCTGATGGCGTTCATGACCTGGGAAGGCTACAACTACGAGGACGCCATCCTGCTCTCCGAGCGGCTCGTGAAGGAGGACGTGTATACGTCCATCCACCTTGAGGAATACGAGTGCGAGGCGCGAGACACCAAGCTGGGGCCGGAGGAGATCACCCGCGACATCCCCAACGTCGGCGACGACGCGCTGCGCGATCTGGACGAAGAGGGCATCATCCGCGTGGGCGCGGAGGTGCATTCCGGCGACATCCTGGTCGGCAAGGTCACGCCCAAGGGCGAAACCGAGCTGACGGCGGAGGAGCGGCTGCTGCGCGCGATCTTCGGCGAGAAGGCGCGCGAGGTGCGCGATACCAGCCTTCGCGTGCCGCACGGCGAGGAAGGCATCATCGTCGACGTCAAGATCTTCACCCGCGAGAACCACGACGAGCTTTCGCCGGGCGTCAACCAGATGGTGCGCGTCTACATCGCGCAGAAGCGCAAGATCTCGGTCGGCGACAAGATGGCGGGCCGCCACGGCAACAAGGGCGTCGTCTCGCGCATCATGCGCGAGGAGGACATGCCGTTCCTGCCGGATGGAACGCCCCTGCAGATCGTGCTCAACCCCCTGGGCGTTCCCTCCCGTATGAACCTGGGCCAGGTGCTGGAAGTGCACCTGGGCATGGTCGCCAAGTCCCTGGGCTGGCACGTCGCCACGCCCGTGTTCGACGGCGCGACCGAGGAGGACATCGAGGAGCTGATGGAGAAGGCCGGGCGCCGCCGCGACGGCAAGACCCTGCTCTACGACGGGCGCACGGGCGATCAGTTTGAAAATCCGGTCACCGTCGGCTACATGTACATGCTCAAGCTGCATCACCTCGTAGACGACAAGATGCACGCGCGCTCGACCGGCCCCTACTCGCTGGTCACGCAGCAGCCCCTGGGCGGCAAGGCCCAGTTCGGCGGCCAGCGCTTCGGCGAGATGGAGGTCTGGGCGCTGGAAGCGTACGGCGCCGCCAACACCCTGCAGGAGATCCTCACGGTCAAGTCGGACGACACGGTCGGTCGTGTAAAGACCTACGAGGCGATCGTCAAGGGCAAGAATATCCCCGATCCGGGCGTTCCTGAGTCGTTCAAGGTGCTCATCAAGGAGCTGCAGGCGCTGTCGCTGGACATCAAGGTGCTCTCCGCCGACAAGCAGGAGATCATCATCAGAGAGATCGACGACGAGGACGAGGAAGAGACGGAGCGCCCGGAGGCCGACCTTTCGCTGGTCGAGGAGGCGCCGTCCGCCGGAAGCTATCCGGAAGGCGATCTGGACGCCGACATCTCGCTGGAGGAGCTGGACGACTTCGACGTGGAGGACGTTCCCGATCTGGAGGACATCTCGCTGGACGACGACGACCTGTAAGCGAACCCTGTGTAGGAATTGGAAGGGAGTGTCTACCCTTTGTTTGAACTGTCGAACCTCGATTCGATTCAAATCGGCATGGCTTCGCCGGAGAAGATCCTCGAGTGGTCCCACGGAGAGGTCTGCAAGCCGGAAACCATCAACTACCGCACGCTCAAGCCGGAGCGCGACGGCCTGTTCTGCGAGCGCATCTTCGGGCCGCAGAAGGACTGGGAGTGCAACTGCGGCAAGTACAAGCGCGTGCGCTACAAGGGCGTCGTCTGCGACAAGTGCGGCGTAGAGGTCACCCGTGCGAAGGTGCGCCGCGAGCGCATGGGCCACATTCAGCTGGCCGCGCCCGTGAGCCACATCTGGTACTTCAAGGGCATCCCCAGCCGCATGGGCATGCTGCTGGACATCTCGCCCCGCGCGCTGGAAAAGGTGCTCTACTTTGCCTCCTTCATCGTGCTGGACCCCGGCAAGACGAAGCTCAAGCAGAACGAGCTGATTACCGACCAGAAGTACCGCGAGCTGGTCGACGAATACGGCCGGGACGCCTTCCGCGTCGGCATGGGCGCGGAGGCGGTCAAGGAGCTGCTGCAGAAGATCGACCTGGAGTCGCTCAGCGTATCGCTCCGAAACGAGATCAACGAACTGACCATCAAGGAGCGCGAGCGCGAGACCGAGGGGCAGAAGCGCGCCCGCGCCGTCAAGCGCCTGGAGGTCGTCGAGGCCTTCCGCCAGAGCGGCAACAAGCCGGAATGGATGATTCTGGATGTGGTGCCGGTCATCCCGCCGGACCTGCGCCCGATGGTGCAGCTGGACGGCGGCCGGTTTGCGACCAGCGACCTGAACGACCTGTACCGCCGCGTCATCAACCGCAACAACCGCCTGAAGCGCCTGCTCGAGCTGGGCGCGCCCGACATCATCGTGCGCAACGAAAAGCGCATGCTGCAGGAGGCGGTGGACGCCCTGATCGACAACGGCCGCCGCGGCCGTCCTGTGACGGGCCCCGGCAACCGCCCGCTCAAGAGCCTTTCGGATCTGCTGCGCGGCAAGCAGGGACGCTTCCGTCAGAACCTGCTGGGCAAGCGCGTGGACTACTCGGGCCGTTCGGTCATCGTCGTCGGCCCGGAGCTCAAGCTGCACCAGTGCGGCCTGCCCAAGGGCATGGCGCTGGAGCTGTTCAAGCCCTTCGTTATGGAGCGCCTGGTTTCTACCGGCATCGCGCACAACGTCAAGAGCGCCAAGCGCATGGTGGAACGCGCGGAAACCCGCGTATGGGATATCCTGGAGGGCGTCATCCGCGAGCATCCCGTGCTGCTCAACCGCGCGCCGACGCTGCACCGCCTGGGCATTCAGGCGTTCGAGCCGGTGCTGGTGGAGGGCAAGGCCATCAAGCTGCACCCGCTGGTCTGTACGGCCTTCAACGCGGACTTCGACGGCGATCAGATGGCCGTGCACGTGCCGCTTTCCATGGAGGCGCAGGCAGAAGCCCGTTTCCTGATGCTGGCCGCGAACAACATTTTGAAGCCGCAGGACGGCAAGCCGGTCATCTCGCCCACGCAGGACATGGTCATCGGCTGCTACTACCTCACCTGTGTGCGTCCCGGCGCGCTGGGCGAGGGCGGCTACTTCTGCTCTGAGGACGAGGCCATGATGGCCTATCAGACGCAGCAGCTGCACCTGCAGGCGAAGATTCACGTGCGCATCGCGCGCAAGTGGCAGGGCGAAACCTACCGGCGCGTGATCGAGACCACGCTGGGCAAGCTGATCTTCAACAACGCCATTCCGCAGGACATGGGCTTCAAGCCGCGCAACACCCTGGACGACATGTTCGTGCTGGAGGTCGACGAGCGCGTCGGCAAGAAGCAGATCGGCAAGATCGTCGACATGTGCTTCCGCGCCCACGGCGTGAACAAGACCGCCGAGGTGCTCGACAACATCAAGGCCATGGGCTACAAGTACTCGACGCGCGGCGCGGTCACCGTCTCCGTTTCGGACATCATCGTCCCGCCGGAGAAGAAGACCATCCTGGCCGACGCAGAGGAGCAGGTCAAGAAGATCGAAAAGCTCTTCCGCCGCGGCCTGCTCACGGACGAGGAGCGCTACGACCGCGTCGTGGCCGTCTGGTCCAAGACGACGGACGACGTCAAGGGCACCATCATGAAGCACATGGACGACTTCAACCCCGTGCGCATGATGACCGACTCCGGCGCCCGCGGCTCAATTTCGCAGGTTTCGCAGCTCGCCGGCATGCGCGGCATGATGGCGTCTCCGACCGGCAAGCCGCTGGAAATGCCCGTTAAGGCGAACTTCCGCGAAGGCCTGACGGTTCTGGAATTCTTCCAGTCCTCCCACGGCAGCCGCAAGGCGCTGTCCGATACGGCGCTTCGTAC
Source organism: Beduinella massiliensis (assembly GCF_900199405.1). NCBI lineage: Bacteria > Bacillati > Bacillota > Clostridia > Eubacteriales > Beduinellaceae > Beduinella > Beduinella massiliensis. The sequence goes on along the minus strand of NZ_LT963430.1, from coordinate 3,021,159 downwards.
CGCCGACTCTGGCTACCTGACCCGCCGTCTCGTCGACGTTTCGCAGGAGGTCATCGTCCGCGAGGACGACTGCTTCGCGGCGCGCGGCGAGAAGGTGCGCGGTATCACGGTTTCCGCCATCGGCTCCGAGCAGGATCCGATCGAGTCGCTGATGGACCGCATCGTCGGCCGCGTCGCGGCGGAGGACATCGTGAATCCCGCCACGGGCGAGATCATCGTGCCGCTCAACGAGCTCATTACCTTTGAAAAGGGCAAGGAGATCGTGGACGCGGGCATCAAGACCTGCCAGATCCGTTCCGTGCTGACCTGTCGCAACGAGACGGGCGTGTGTGTCAAGTGCTACGGCGCGAACCTCGCGCACGGCGGCTACGTGGACATCGGCGAAGCAGTCGGCATCGTCGCGGCGCAGGCCATCGGCGAGCCGGGCACGCAGCTGACGATGCGTACCTTCCACACCGGCGGCGTGGCTTCCGAAAAGGACATCACGCAGGGCCTTCCGCGCGTCGAGGAGCTGTTCGAGGCGCGCAAGCCCAAGCGTGAGGCGACGCTGGCGGAAATCGACGGCGAAATCAAGCTGAGCGAGGCCAAGAAGCGCCGCGAAATCGTCATCACAAGCGCGGAGGGCGAGGTTAAGACCTACCCAATCACCTACGGCAGCCGCCTGAAGGTGAAGGACGGCGACCGCGTGAGGGCGGGCGACGAGCTCACCGAGGGCTCCGTCAACCCGCACGATCTGTTGCGCATCCTGGGCGTCAAGGCCGTGCAGGAACACCTGCTCAAGGAAGTCCTCATGGTTTACCGCCTGCAGGGCGTCGGCATTGCCGATAAGCACATCGAGGTCATCGTGCATCAGATGCTGCGCAAGGTGCGCGTTGAGGATGCGGGCGATACCGAACTGCTGCCGGGCAGCCTGGTGGACATCTTCCATTTCGAGAAGGAAAACGAGGCGACGCTGATGAGGGGCGGACGTCCCGCGGTCGCCAAGCGCATTCTGCTGGGCATCACGAAGGCGTCGCTGGCGACGGAGTCCTTCCTGTCCGCCGCGTCCTTCCAGGAGACTACGCGCGTGCTGACCGAGGCCGCCATCAAGGGCAAGGTCGATCCGCTGGTGGGCCTGAAGGAAAACGTCATCATCGGCAAGCTCATCCCTGCCGGTACAGGCATGAAGCGCTACAAGAACATAGAGATCCACGAAGCGTACTAAGTTTATCAAAGCCGTTCAGAGCTGGAAGGTTCTGGGCGGCTTTTTCGTCTATATAGGCAAAGAGGGACGGAAGGGGAACGATTGAAAATGAGAAAGCGCATCTTTGCCGCGCTGCTGCTGGCGCTGCCGCTGCTTTTTGGCGTAGCGCATGCCGAACCGGCGCTGATTGGGGGACGGGCGCAGGGGCTTGTGCTGCCGGAACAAAACGCACAGGAGGAGATGCTCAGGGCGTGCGCACGCTTCTTCAAAAGCGCGCGGGAGACGCCGTCGAAGGAGCGCTACGAGGAGGAAAAGGGCGTGGAGCGCCGCGATCACCCGAGTTCGAAGGCTCCGGACGCCGTCTTTGTACGCACCGGCAATGAATACCGTTGGACAGCTACATGGGGTGGTGTGATTGAACGCACCTATACAGCCTATGCGCAGCCGGACGGAACGGTTTACCGGCTGGTCTGCGAAGGGCCGTCCTTTGCGTCGGCGGCGTCCTGGACGCTCGACGATACGGAAACGACGCGTGCGTTTATGCGCGCATGGCTGGCGGACGTAGGCTGGCAGGAAGCGCAGATCGTCGAGATTTGTGTCTACCCCAAGGCGGAATCGAACCTCGAGAACGCAGAATACGGGCACGAGGTTCTGCTTTGGTTCCCAGGCGGCGAGGAAGCGAGGGTAAAGGTGATTCCGCGCACGGGCGAGGTGCGCTGCGTCATGTGGTCCGAGCAGGCGCCTTCCGGCTGCCAGACACAGGCAGAGGAAAACGCGTGGTACGAGCGGCAGGCCCGGGCGGCGATTCAGCGCTATCTGGGCGAAACCGTCGATGCGGAGGCAGCCGTCGCCATCGATACGGCTTCGCAATACCACATGAACGCGCAATACCCCGTCTGGACCTGGAAGACGGTCGAACTGACGCCGCAGGACGGCGGAGAATGGCTGTATCGCGTGGAATTGAACGCGGACGGCGTCCGGCGCGTCCAGCGCGCATACACAGGGCTGAGCGGAGCGAACCCGATCGACGATGCAGATCGGGAAGAGATGCTTTACGCCTGGGATGCGCAGTGGGCATTGGAGGACGTACAGCGCATCCGAGAGGTAGAAGAGGGGATATCTGAATACCTGCAAAAGCAGGGCATCCCACATAAAGCCTGGAGCGGCGACTGGGCGGTCGGCGCGCTGCTGACTTATAGCCAGGAGGTTATAGCCGGAAAGGACACGGACGTTTATCTTGTGTTTTCTTACGAGAAACCGGAAGGGACGCTATACTCGTCCGGCGGATATATTCAGGTGGGCTATTCGCTCTATCAGCGCCGGATCGCTTATGTGGATTTGAACGTGGACTCAAACGGATGACAGGATGAGAAAGATATATGGGGTCGTCATAGGCCTTTTGGTGATTCTCACGACGGCGTCCTGGGCATTTGCCGAAGATGCCGGGGGACAAAAGCGGGATTACCGGACGAAGCGTCAGAGGAGCAATTAAAGCCTGCCGGCGCCGCAATCGATCAGGCGAGGGAAGCCCTGCAGCGATTTTTCGACGTGACGCCGGAGGCGGAGGCACAGTTTACGGCGCGCGAAACGGAGTGAGCTTACCAGACAGACGGAACGCGAAGGGCGTGGACGACCGTAGAATACGTCCCGCAGGACGGGAGCGGGCTGCTCTACCGTGTGGAACTGAACGAAGAGGGCGTGCGCCGGGTGCACCGGGTGCACACGGGCGAGCGGGACTTCTGGCAGGAGACGGGCATTCCCGACATGGTCGCTTACGCCCAAAAGTGGGATTTTGCGTGGGTGCTGGGCGCGGACGAGCCGGTCGGGGGCATGGGAAATCTCATAGACAGCGCGGGCACGGGGGATGCCGGGGCGTATGAGATGCGCATGCAGGATATCCGGGCGGCTGCCGAGGATTTTTTAAAGCGTACGGACGTGCCGTATGGTGAGATCTTGCCGTATGGGACGCTCTTTGCGAACAACCGCTACGAAAAGACGGATACGGATATTTTTGTCGTGCTGGACTTCGCCCAGGAGGGGAGCGGCGTGGACGGGCGCGTCGGCTATTCGCTCTTCCAACGGGAAATCGCCTTCCTCGATCTGCACCCGGAGGACGACGTGGGATGAGTTTTCGGGCGGGTGCGAAAAAAATAACGTGGAATCCGCCGGGGATGCGCTTGAAATCGGCGGAAGGACAGGTTATAATATGACAAGTGTATGTGCGAGGCGCATTTCATCGGTCAAAGTGCCCCGCACAGCGCTTTTTTAGAAAAATAAAGGGAATTGCATTGACAGTCAGTGCGCGCGATGGTATCATATAATGGTTTATTGCGCAGCCTGTCTATATGCTGCTGTGCAAAACGAAAGGAAGGTCATCATGCTTTCAGAGCTAAGCGATGCCGACAGACGAATCGTCGGCACCAAACAGCTCCTGCGCGCGCTGGATGCGGGCAATGTAGCCCGCGCGTATGTGGCGCGCGACGCGGACCCGTTTCTGACGAAGCGGGTGATGGACCGTTGCTATGACATGAACATCCCCTGTCAGGAGATCGAATCCATGAAGGTGCTCGGTCAGGCATGCGGCATCGACGTCGGCGCGGCCGCCGCTGGCGTTCAGCGCAGGTAAAACGTGCCCTTTCCTGGGACAGCCTCTTTGGCTGTGCCCGGGTTTTCTGCGGTCTTAAGGGCCTGTGTCCGCTATAAGGTTCGCGAGGGTTGCGCGGATTTTTATAGATAGATGTTTTTCATTTTAAGTTTGAAGAAATCAAGGAGGTGCTTCCATGCCTACGATCAATCAGTTGATCCGCAAGGGAAGAGAAAAGGTCGTCAACAAGTCGACCGCGCCTATCTTGCAGAAGTGCCCGCAGAAGCGCGGTGTCTGCCTCTCGGTCAAGACCACCACGCCGAAAAAGCCGAATTCGGCTCTGCGTAAAATCGCTCGTGTTCGTCTGACGAACTCCATCGAGGGCACCTGCTATATTCCGGGTATCGGTCACAACCTGCAGGAGCACAGCGTCGTGTTGATTCGCGGCGGCCGTGTGCGTGACCTGCCTGGCGTGCGCTACCACATCATCCGTGGCGCGCTGGACGCGGCCGGCGTCGCCAAGCGTATGCAGTCCCGTTCTCTGTACGGCGCAAAACGCCCGAAGAAGTAATCCGGGCCTTACGGCTCGGACCGCGGTCACGCAGGCTCTGCGCGAAGGCGCAGACGCGTAAAGAAGACAGTTGCCTTTCAGGGCGGCGAAAGGAAGGCTTTCCGCAAGGAACGGCGGAGGGCTGAAGCCTTCACGGGCCGGGGAGCGCAATCCCGCGCACAAAGCGTCATGCTGAGGCGTTTTGCGTGCCGGGCGTCCGGATCGCACGCAACTTTCAGAGTATTTTGTGACTCGTTATAGGGAGGTATTACAATGCCCAGACGTGGATTTATTCCCAAGCGCGAGGTGCTGCCGGATCCGGTATACGGAACGACCCTCGTGACCAAGCTCATCAATCAGGTGATGCTCGACGGCAAGCGCGGCGTCGCGCAGGCCGTTTGCTACGATGCTTTCTCCGCGATCGCCGAAAAGTCCGGCAAGGACGCGATGGAGGTGTTCCAGGCCGGCCTGAACAACATCCTGCCGTCCTTGGAGGTCAAGGCCCGCCGCGTCGGCGGCGCGACCTATCAGGTTCCGGTCGAGATCCGTCCGGAGCGCCGTCAGACGCTGGCCCTGCGCTGGTTGGTCGAGTTTTCCCGCAAGCGCGGCGAAAAGACCATGGCCGAGCGCCTGGCCGCCGAGATCCTGGACGCTTCCAACAACGCGGGCAACGCCGTGAAGCGCAAGGAAGAAATGCACCGCATGGCGGAGGCCAACAAGGCGTTCGCGCACTATCGCTGGTAAGGCATCTCGAGATGAAAAACACGATCTATATCACTCCCAGAACATCGGGAAGGAGGATGAACGACTATGCCTAGAAACCATCCTTTGGATAAGGTTCGCAATATCGGCATCATGGCCCACATCGACGCTGGTAAGACGACCACGACGGAACGCATCCTTTTCTACACCGGTATCAATCACAAGATCGGTGAGACGCATGAAGGTTCCGCGACCATGGACTGGATGGCGCAGGAGCAGGAGCGTGGAATCACGATTACCTCTGCTGCGACCACCTGCTATTGGAAAGGCCACCGTATCAACATCATTGACACCCCCGGCCACGTCGATTTTACCGTCGAAGTCGAACGTTCTCTGCGCGTTCTCGATGGTGCTGTAGCCGTTTTCTGCGCAAAGGGCGGCGTCGAGCCGCAGTCTGAGACCGTTTGGCGTCAGGCTGAAAAGTACGGCGTTCCCCGCATGGTGTACGTTAACAAGATGGACATCATGGGCGCCAATTTCTTCCGCGTGGTGCAGATGCTGAGGGATCGCCTGCACGCGAACGCGGTGCCGATTCAGCTGCCGATCGGCGCTGAAGCCGATTTCCGCGGCATCATCGACCTGCTCACCATGCGCGCCGAGGTCTATTACGACGACCTGGGCAAGGACATCCGCGACGAGGAGATCCCCGCCGACATGATGGACCTGGCGCAGGAGTATCACGAGAAGATGGTCGAAGCCGTGTGCGAGCTCGACGACGACCTGGCCGAGAAGTTCCTCATGGGCGAGGAGCCCACGATCGAGGAGCTGCGCGCGGCGATTCGCAAGGGCACCATCGCCTGCAAGTTCTTCCCCGTGACCTGCGGCACCTCTTACCGCAACAAGGGCGTGCAGCCCATGCTGGACAACGTCGTCGAATACATGCCTTCGCCTATCGACATCCCGGCCATCAAGGGCGTTAACCCGAAGACGGACGAGGAAGTCGAGCGTCACGCGTCCGACGACGAGCCCTTCTCCGCGCTGGCGTTTAAGATCATGACCGATCCGTTCGTCGGCAAGCTCGCCTTCATCCGCGTGTATTCCGGCCATATCAGCTCCGGCTCCTATGTGCTGAACTCCACGAAGGGCAAGCGCGAGCGCATGGGCCGTATCGTGCAGATGCACGCCAACGAGCGCAAGGAGCTCGACGCGGTCTACGCGGGCGACATCGCGGGCGTCGTGGGCTTCAAGGACACGACCACCGGCGATACGCTGTGCGACGACAAGGCGCAGGTCATTCTGGAGAACATGGAGTTCCCTGACCCGGTCATTCAGGTCGCCATCGAGCCGAAGACCAAGGCCGGCCAGGACAAGATGATCCTCGCCCTGCTGCGCCTGGCGGAGGAAGACCCGACCTTTAAGACCTATACCGATCAGGAAACGGGTCAGACGATCATCGCGGGCATGGGCGAGCTCCATCTGGAGATCATCGTCGACCGTCTGCTGCGCGAGTTCAAGGTCGAGGCGACCGTCGGCGCGCCGCAGGTTGCTTACCGCGAGACGATCCGCAAGGCCGCGAAGGCCGAGGGCCGCTTCGTGCGTCAGTCCGGCGGCAACGGCCAGTACGGCGACTGCTGGGTTGAGCTGCAGCCCCTGGAGCCGGGCGCCGGGTACGAATTCGTCAACAACGTCGTGGGCGGCGCGATTCCGAAGGAATACATCGCCCCGATCGACGCCGGCATCCGCGAGGCCTCCAAGAACGGCTCGCTGGGCGGCTTCGAGGTCGTCGATTTCCGCGCCATCGTGTACGACGGCTCCTATCACGAGGTCGACTCCTCTGAAATGGCGTTCAAGATCGCCGGCTCCATGGCGTTCAAGGAGTGCCTGAAGAAGGCCGATCCCTGCCTGCTCGAGCCGGTGATGAAGGTCGACGTGACCGTGCCGGACGACTACATGGGCGACGTCATCGGCGACCTGAACAGCCGCCGCGGACGTATCGAAGGCATGGATACGATCGGCAACACCCAGGAAATTCACGCGATGGTTCCGCTGGGCGAGATGTTCGGCTACGCGACCGCGCTGCGTTCGCGCACGCAGGGCCGCGGCGTGCATACGATGCAGTTTGCACATTACGAGCCGGCGCCCAAGTCCATCACGGAAAAGGTTGTCGGAGAGCGCGCGTCGAAGGCGTAAGCCTTCCGCGCCTTTCGGCTGCCCGATAAACCCCAGCATGACAATGGATTAGCAAGGAGGACAACTCAATGGCGAAGCAAAAGTTTGAGCGCAACAAGCCGCACGTAAACATTGGCACCATCGGCCACGTTGACCACGGCAAGACGACGCTGACGGCGGCGATCACGATGGTTCTGTCGACGATGGGCGACGCGCAGGCGATGCGCTACGACGAAATCGACAAGGCGCCGGAAGAAAAGGCGCGCGGAATTACGATCAACACGTCGCATGTGGAGTACGAGACGGAGAAGCGCCACTACGCGCACGTCGACTGCCCTGGGCACGCCGACTACGTCAAGAACATGATCACGGGCGCGGCGCAGATGGACGGCGCGATCCTGGTCGTGTCCTCTCCGGACGGCCCGATGCCGCAGACCCGCGAGCACATCCTGCTGGCGCGTCAGGTGGGTGTGCACTACATCGTCGTGTTCATGAACAAGACGGACATGATGGACGACGAGGAGCTGCTCGAGCTGGTCGAAATGGAGATCCGCGAGCTGCTGAGCGCGTACCAGTTCCCGGGCGACGACATCCCGATCATCAAGGGCTCCGCGCTCAAGGCGCTGGAGTACGTGCAGAACGGCGGCACCGACCCGAAGAACGCGCCGGAGTGCCAGTGCATCTTCGAGCTGATGGACGCTGTGGACGAGTACATCCCGTCTCCGAAGCGCGCGACGGACGAGCCGTTCCTGATGCCTGTAGAGGACGTGTTCTCCATCACGGGCCGCGGCACGGTTGCGACCGGCCGTGTGGAGCGCGGCGTGGTCAAGGTGCAGGACACCGTCGAGATCGTCGGCCTGATGGACAAGCCGCGTTCCACGGTTGTCACGGGCGTCGAGATGTTCCGCAAGCTGCTGGATCAGGCGGAAGCGGGCGACAACATCGGCGTGCTGCTGCGCGGCGTGCAGCGCAATGAGATCGAGCGCGGCCAGGTACTGGCGAAGCCGGGCACGATTCATCCGCACACGCACTACATGGGCGAGGTATACGTGCTGACGAAGGAAGAGGGCGGCCGTCATACGCCGTTCTTCAACGGCTACCGTCCGCAGTTCTACTTCCGTACGACGGACGTTACGGGCAACATCAAGCTTCCGGACGGCGTGGAGATGGTGATGCCTGGCGACAACGTGACGATGGAGTGCACGCTGATCACCCCGATCGCGATCGAGGAGAAGCTGCGTTTCGCTATCCGCGAGGGCGGCCGCACGGTTGGCTCCGGCGTCGTCACCAAGGTCATCGAGTAATTGCACAATTCAGGGACCGGAAAGCAGCATGCTGTTTTCCGGTCCTTTCTTTAGTATATCCCTTTAAGATTGGGCGGCCCGGACTCGCACGCAGGGAAGGCGCGGGCGGGCCGCCCAAGCGACCGTTTTACAGCCTGCTTTGTGCCCCTCTTTTGCCGCCGCCGGGGCGAATGGAAAAACACGCGTGAACGTTAACGCGTACAAGCTGCACAAAGAAATGGGGCGAGGTTGGAGAAAGGCGCTAAAAACGGCGGGTCAGGCAGCAAAATCAAGGATGATACGCCCGGTGTCGTGTGCAGGTTGAAGGACACATGATACACCCGGAAGCGTGTAAATGAAATGCGCAGGATATGGCAGGAGCGCGCAGCGTAAAAAGCGAGATGGGGCAAGCATTACGGCGTTTTTGCCTGAGGAAGAAAAAACCTGAAATAATCGGAAAAAGTTTATTTAAACCCCTTGTCAAACAGGGGTTTATCCGCTATAATGTAGCAGTTGTCTACGATTCGGGATGAAGTGATAGATTGCCACTGGCCTGTGGGGAACTATCATGGACCATGTCCGGCTATCGGGCGACGGGCTCAAGCACCGCCGCGTCAGACACACGTAAGCGACGTTTGAGTACGAACAAGGAGGATTGAAAATGGCCAATCAGAAAATTCGCATCAAGCTCAAGGCGTATGAGCACAACCTCATCGATCAGTCCGCTGAGCGCATCGTGGAGACCGCAAAGCGCACGGGCGCGAAGGTTTCCGGTCCGATTCCGCTGCCGACCGAGAAGGAAGTTGTGACCATTCTGCGCGCGCCCCACAAGTACAAGGATTCGCGCGAGCAGTTCGAACAGCGCACGCATAAGCGCCTCATCGACATCCACAACCCCACCCCCCGCACCGTGGACGCGATGATGAAGCTTGATCTGCCGGCTGGCGTCGAAATTGAAATCAAACTGTAACAAGGATCAGGAGGTGCAAAACAATGAAAAAAGCTATCGTCGGTAAAAAGATCGGCATGACGCAGGTCTTCACCCCGGACGGCCGCCTGCTTCCGGTTACGGTCATCGAGGCTGGCCCCTGCACGGTCGTTCAGAAGAAGACCGCAGAAAAGGACGGCTATGAGGCGGTTCAGGTTGGCTTCGACGAGTATCCCGAAGCGCGCGCCAAGAAGCTGGTCAACAAGCCTGAGACCGGCCACTTCAAGAAGGCGGGCGCCGCCCCGACCCGCAAGCTCAAGGAGCTGCGCCTGGAGGATTGCTCCGCCCTGGAAGTGGGCGCTCAGATCAAGGCCGATGTCTTCGCCGAAGGCGACAAGGTGGACATCACGGGCACGAGCAAGGGCCACGGCTACACCGGCGCGATCTACCGCTGGTCGCAGCACACCGGCCCCATGGCGCACGGCTCCAAGTACCATCGCGGCGTGGGCTCGCTGGGTGCTAACTCCACCCCGTCCCGCGTGTTCAAGAACAAGCATATGGCCGGCCATTACGGCGTGGAAAAGGTGACGATTCAGAACCTGTCCGTGGTTCGCGTCGACGCCGAGCGCAACCTGCTGCTGGTCCGCGGCGCAGTCCCCGGCCCGAATGGCGGTTACCTCGTGATCCGCGATTCCGTCAAGGCCTAAACCGGGAGAAGGAGGAAACCGTTCATGCCTAAGATTGCTCTCATGAATCAGGAAGGCGCTTCCGTCGGCGAAATCGAGCTGAGCGAAGAGATCTTCGCGGCCGACGTCAACGAAGCGGCCATTCACCTGGTCGTGCGCAGCCAGCTGGCTGCCAAGCGCCAGGGAACCCAGTCGGCTAAGACCCGCGGCGAGGTCCGTGGCGGCGGCCGCAAGATCTACCGTCAGAAGGGCACCGGCAACGCGCGCCATCATTCCAACCGTGCTCCCCAGTTCACGCACGGCGGCGTCGTGTTCGCGCCCAAGCCCCGCGATTACGTCATCAGCGTTCCGCGCAAGGTGAAGCGCCTGGCGCTCAAGGGCGCGCTGACCTCGAAGGTGAACGAGGGCGAGATGATCGTCCTGGACAAGATCGCCCTCGACGCCCCGAAGACCAAGCTCGTCGCCGCGATGCTCAAGAAGCTCGGCTGCGAGAAGAAGACGCTGCTGGTGCTGCCCGGCAAGGATGACTCCGTCACCCGCGCCGCCCACAACATTCCGGGCGTCACGTGCGCCTACGTCAACACGATCAACGTGCTGGACATCCTCGCGCACGACAAGTTCGTCATCACGCAGGACGCTGTGAAGCTCGTCGAGGAGGTGTACGCGTAATGAAGAATCCCCACGATATCATCCTGCGCCCCGTACTGACTGAAAAGGCGTACGACGGCTTCGAGGACAAGCGTTATGTGTTTGAAGTGGCGATCAGCGCCAACAAGACCGAGATCAAGCAGGCGATCGAGGCCGTCTTCGACGGCGTCAAGGTCGACACGGTCAACACCCTGCGCACGCTCGGCAAGGTAAAGCGTCAGGGCCGTACGTCCGGGCGCACCCCCGAAATCAAGAAGGCCTATGTGACGCTCAAGAAAGACTCCAAGACCATCGAGTTCTTCGAAGGCATGGCCCAGTAAGAGGGAGGAACAGCAAATGGGAATCAGAGTTTATAAGCCGACTTCCCCGGCCCGCCGCTTTATGTCGGTGCTGACGTACGAAGAGCTCACCAAGAAGGCGCCCGAGCGCTCCCTGGTCGAGTACCTCAAGAAGAACGCCGGCCGCAACAAGCAGGGCAAGATCACCGTCCGTCATCAGGGCGGCGGCAACAAGATCAAGTACCGCGTGATCGACTTTAAGCGCAACAAGGACAACATCCCCGCGAAGGTTGCGTCCATCGAGTACGATCCGAACCGCACCGCGTTCATCGCGCTGCTGAACTACGCGGACGGCGAAAAGCGCTACATCCTCGCGCCGATCGGCCTGAAGGTGGGCGACACCGTGACGAGCGGAGACGAGGCCGACATCAAGCCGGGCAACGCCCTTCCCATCAAGCATATTCCGGTCGGCACGCTGATCCACAACATCGAGCTGAAGCCCGGCAAGGGCGGCCAGCTTGTGCGCAGCGCGGGCAACGCGGCGCAGCTGATGGCTAAGGAAGGCGCTTACGCGCAGGTTCGCCTGCCCTCCGGCGAGGTTCGCATGATCTCGATGGAGGCGAAGGCCACCATCGGCACCGTCGGCAACAGCGACCACAGCAACGTCCGCGTCGGCAAGGCCGGTAAGACCCGCCACATGGGCATTCGTCCCTCCGTCCGCGGCGTCGTCATGAACCCGAACGACCACCCGCACGGCGGCGGCGAAGGCAAATCCCCGGTCGGCATGCCCGCGCCTGTCACCCCGTGGGGCAAGCCTGCGCTGGGCCTGAAGACCCGCAAGCACAAGAAGTATTCCGACAAGTTTATCGTCAAGCGTGCGGGCAAGAAGTAAGACCCAAACGCCCTATGGAAGGAGGCTAAAAGCTCTATGAGCAGATCGGTCAAGAAGGGACCTTTCGTCAGCGAACGACTCCTGGCGAAGATCGTCGAAATGAACAATACCGGCAAGAAGAGCGTGCTCAAGACCTGGTCGCGCGCGTCCACCATCTTCCCGGAGATGGTCGGCCACACGATCGCCGTGCATGACGGCCGCAAGCACGTCCCGGTTTACATTGTCGAAGAGATGGTTGGACACAAGCTCGGCGAATTCGCCCCCACGCGTACCTTCAGGGGTCACGCCGGTGAGAAGGCGTCCGCGCGCAAGTAAAAGGAGTGAAACCGCATGGCCACCAGAACCCGTGAAAAGGCTGCTGCGCGCAAGGCGAATTGCGACAAGCGGCCCCGTGCCATCGCTCGTTACGTCCGTATTTCTTCCCGCAAGGTTCAGATCGTCATCGATCTGATTCGCGGCAAGAAGGTAGACGAAGCCCTGGCGATCCTGATGTATACCCCCAAGGCGGCTGCTCCCGTCGTGGAAAAGCTGCTGCTTTCTGCCATTGCCAACGCCGAGAACAACCTCAGCATGGACCGCGGCTCGCTGTATGTGGCGGAGGTTTACGCCAACCCCGGCCCGACGCTCAAGCGTTACGTCGCCCGCTCCCGCGGCAGCGCATCGCCGATGCTCAAGCGGACCAGCCACATCACGGTCGTGCTCGATCAGAAGTAAGGAGGGAATCGGATGGGTCAGAAAGTTAATCCCCATGGCGCCCGCGTGGGCGTAATCATGGACTGGAGCACTCGCTGGTATGCGAATAAAAAGGATTTCGCCGCCAACCTTGAAGAGGACTTCAAGCTGCGCGAAATGCTGAAGACGCGCCTCAATGGAGCCGGTATCTCCAAGGTCGACATTGAGCGCAGCGCCAACAAGGTTACCGTGAACATCTTCACCGCCAAGCCCGGCGTGGTGATCGGCCGAGGCGGCGCGGGCGTGGAGCAGCTGAAAAAGGACATCGAAGCCTTCGTCGGCAAGGCGGTCTCCCTGAACATCATGGAGATCAAGAATCCCGATGCGGACGCGCAGCTGGTCGCCGAAAACATCGCCCAGCAGCTCGAAAAGCGCATCAGCTTCCGCCGTGCGATGAAGCAGTGCCTGGGCCGCGCGATGAAGGCCGGCGCCAAGGGCATCAAGACCTCCGTGTCCGGCCGTCTGGGCGGCGCGGATATCGCACGCAGCGAGGGCTATCACGAAGGTTCCATCCCGCTGCAGACCCTGCGCGCGAACATCGACTACGGCTTCGCCGAGGCCCGCACCACGTACGGCCGCATCGGCGTGAAGGTTTGGATCTACAAGGGTCAGATCCTGCCTAAGGCGAAGAAAGCGCCTGCTGCCAAGACCGAAGGAGGCAAGTAAACCATGTTGATGCCCAAGAGAGTAAAGCGCCGCCGCGTCTTCCGCGGCCGCATGAAGGGTAAGGCCACGCGCGGCAACTTCCTCGCGTACGGCGACTACGGCATTCAGGCCGTAGAGCCGGGCTGGATCACGTCCAACCAGATCGAGGCGGCCCGTGTTGCGCTGACCCGTTACACCAAGCGCGGCGGTCAGGTATGGATCAAGATCTTCCCGGACAAGCCGATCACCGAAAAGCCGGCCGAGACCCGCATGGGCTCCGGCAAGGGTTCTCCCGAATACTGGGTAGCCGTCGTCAAGCCCGGCCGCGTGCTCTTTGAGATCAAGGGCGTGCCGGAAGAAGCGGCGCGTGAAGCCCTGCGTCTGGCGCAGCACAAGCTGCCCATCAAGACCAAGTTCCTCAAGCGTGAGGCTCAGAACAATGAAGTGGGTGGTGAGGGTTAATGAAGGCGAATCAGTTCAGTGAAATGACAGCCGAGCAGCTGAGCGACAAGGTGAAGGAACTGAAAGCTGAGCTCTTCACCCTTCGTTTCCAGCTTGCTACGGGTCAGCTTCAAAACACGATGGCGATCAAGAACGTCAAGCGCGACATCGCCCGTGCCAAGACCGTCCTCCGCAGCCTGGAGCTCAAGGCTCAGGCGTAACTGTAAATGAGAAGGGAGGCTACCGCTTCAATGTCTGAAAGCAGAAACCTGCGCAAGACCCGCGTTGGCGTGGTCGTTAGCGATAAGATGGATAAGACCGTTGTCGTGGCGGTGAAGAACCGTGTTCGTCATCCGCTCTACGGCAAGATCATGAACCAGACCACCAAATTCAAGGTGCATGACGAGAAGAACGAGTGCGGCATTGGCGACACCGTCCGCGTCATGGAGACCCGCCCGATTAGCCGCGACAAGCGCTGGCGCCTTGTCGAGATCGTCGAGAAGGCGAAGTAAGATTGTAAGGCCTGCCGGCGCAGGCCGGGGGCGGCGCCATGTCGCAGCCCCGAAGTTCTGCATCCACTGATGCAGGGCCGCAAAAGGAGGAAAAAATCTCAATGATTCAGCCGCAAACGCGTCTTAAGGTCGCCGACAATACCGGCGCCAAGGAAATCATGTGCATCCGCGTGCTCGGCGGTTCCTTCCGTCAGTCCGGCTCTATCGGCGATATCATCGTGGCTTCTGTCAAGAGCGCAACGCCCGGCGGCGTTGTGAAGAAGGGCGATGTCGTGAAAGCCGTGATCGTACGCACGCACAAGGAACGCCGCCGTCCCGACGGTTCCTACATTCGTTTCGACGATAACGCTGCCGTTATCATCAACGATCAGAAACAGCCCCGTGGTACCCGTATCTTTGGGCCAGTGGCCCGCGAGCTTCGCGAGAAGGACTTCATGAAGATCGTCTCGCTCGCTCCCGAAGTTCTGTAAGGAGGTGGCAAGATCATGCATGTTCGTTCTAACGATACTGTCGTTGTGATCAGCGGCAAGGACAAGGGCAAGAAGGGCAAGGTGATTTCCGCCTCTCCGAAGGCCGGAAAGGTCATCGTCGAAGGCGTCGCCATGGCGACGAAGCACCAGAAACCCCGCCAGCAGGGCGCCCCGGGTGGAATCATCCACAAGGAAGCGGCCATCGACGCGTCCAACGTGATGCTCGTCTGCGGGAAGTGCGGCAAAGCGACCCGCAACGCCCACAAGGTGCTCGAAGATGGCAGCAAGGTTCGCGTCTGCAAGAAGTGCGGCGCGGCGTTTGAGAACTGAGTAGGGAGGAAGAAAAATGGAAGCACGTCTGAAGGACAAGTACGTGACCGAAGTTATTCCTGCCCTGCAGCAGAAGTTCGGTTACAAGAATGTCAACGAGATCCCCAGGCTCGAAAAGGTTGTCATCAACATGGGCCTGGGCGATTGCAAGGATAACCCCAAGGCGATGGATGCGGCGGTTGCCGAGCTGGAAACCATCGCCGGCCAGAAGGCGATGGTCACCAAGGCGAAGAAGTCCGTCGCGAACTTCAAGGTTCGTGAGGGCATGAACATCGGCGCCAAGGTGACGCTGCGCGGCGAGCGCATGTATCACTTCGTCGATAAGCTGGTCAACATCGCGCTGCCGCGCGTTCGCGACTTCCACGGCGTTTCCACCAAGGCCTTCGACGGTCGCGGCAACTACGCGCTGGGCATTCGCGAGCAGCTGCTTTTCCCCGAAATCGAGTACGACAAGGTGGATAAGATCCGCGGCATGGAGATGATCTTCGTCACGACCGCGAAGACCGACGAAGAGTCCCGCGAGCTGCTGCGCCTGCTTGGCATGCCGTTCGCGCAGCAGTAAGAAGGAGGAACAAATCGCATGGCGAAGACTAGCATGATTTTAAAGCAGCAGAAGACGCCGAAGTTCTCGACGCGCGCGTATACCCGCTGCCGTCTGTGCGGCCGTCCGCACTCCGTTCTGCGCAAGTACGGAATCTGCCGCATTTGTTTCCGTGAACTGGCTTATAAGGGCCAAATCCCCGGTGTCCGCAAGGCCAGTTGGTAAGCGGGAAGAACGCAAGGAGGTGCTACAATGCTCGTAAACGATCCCATTGCCGATATGCTGACCCGCATTCGCAATGCTCAAGTCGCCAAGCATGACACCGTGATGATCCCGGCTTCTAATATGAAGAAGTCCATCGCGAAGATTCTGCTGAGCGAAGGTTACATCAAGAGCGTCGATTTCATCGACGATGGCCTGGCCGGTAAGATCAAGATCGGCCTGAAGTACTCCCAGAACAAGCAGAGCGTGATCGTCGGCCTCAAGCGCATCAGCAAGCCCGGCCTGCGCGTATACGCTCGCTGCGGCGAGATCCCGAAGGTCCTCGGCGGCCTCGGCATCGCCATCATCTCGACGTCCAGGGGCGTCATGACGGATAAGGAAGCCCGCAAGAATGAAGTGGGCGGCGAAGTCCTGGCCTACATCTGGTAACGGACACTCGCAAATTGGAGGTGTGAACATGTCTCGAATCGGAAAGCTTCCGATCACCATCCCTGCGGGCGTCACGGTCGACATTGCGGCCGACAATACCGTTACGGTAAAGGGCCCCAAGGGTACGCTGTCTCAGCAGGTTAACAAGGACATCACCGTGAAGCAGGAGGGCAACCAGCTTGTCCTGACCCGCCCCACGGACGATAAGCCGCACAAGTCCATGCACGGCCTGTACCGTTCGCTTCTGAACAACATGGTCGTCGGCGTGACTGAAGGCTATGCCAAGCATCTGGAGCTGGTGGGCACCGGCTACCGCGCGCAGGCGCAGGGCAAGACGCTCACGATCAACATCGGCTTCAGCCATCCGGTCGTCCTCGAAGCACCGGAAAATATCACCTTTGAGACGCCCGCCCCGACGAAGATCGTCGTGAAGGGCATCTCCAAGCAGCAGGTCGGCAACCTCGCGGCCGACATCCGCGCCATCCGCAAGCCGGAGCCGTACCTCGGCAAGGGCATCAAGTATGAAACGGAAGTCATCCGCCGCAAGGAAGGCAAGACCGGTAAGAAGTAAGGAAGGGAGTGACCGCGAATGTTCAATAAGAGAGATCGCAATGAAATCCGCAGGATTCGCCATGAGCGCGTCCGCAAAAAGATCAGCGGCACTGCCGAAATGCCGCGTCTGTGCGTGTATCGCAGCCTGAACAACATGTATGCGCAGGTGATTGACGACGAAGCTGGCCGTACCCTGGTGTCCGCGTCCACCCTGGATCCGATGATCAAGGGTCAGCTCGCGGAGATGGATAAAAAGGGCGCTTCCAAGCTGGTGGGCAAGGTCGTCGCTGAGCGTGCGATCCAGGCTGGCATCAAGCAGGTAGTCTTCGACCGCGGCGGCTACGTGTACACCGGTCGTGTGGCCGAAGTGGCCGCGGGCGCCCGCGAAGCCGGACTGGACTTCTGATATGAGGGAGGAAAAACGCATGCAGCGTAACGAACAGGTCAGCGAGTTCAAAGAAAAACTCGTCTCTGTCAACCGCGTTACCAAGGTCGTCAAGGGTGGCCGCAACTTCCGCTTTGCAGCGCTGGTTGTCATCGGCGACGAGAACGGCCGCGTGGGCTGCGGACTTGGCAAGGCGACGGAAATTCCTGAAGCGATTCGCAAGGCGGTCGAGGATGCCAAGAAGCATCTAGTCACGGTCGCCCGCGTGAATACCACGATCCCGCACGAGGCGACCGGCTACTTCGGCACCGGCAAGGTGGTTCTGCTGCCCGCCCCCGAAGGTACCGGCGTTATCGCCGGCGGCCCGGCGCGTGCGGTGCTCGAACTGTGCGGCATTAAGGATATCCGCACGAAGAGCTACGGCACCAACAACCCCATCAACATGGTGAAGGCTACGATCGCGGGTCTTGCTCAGCTGCGTACGGCGGAAGACGTCGCCAAGCTGCGCGGCAAGACCGTCGAAGAACTGCTGGGTTAAGGAGGGGAATGACATGAAACTTCAAGTAACGCTCGTGAAATCCCCGATCTCCAGCAAGCCGAATCACATCAAGGTCGTCGAGGCGCTGGGCCTGCACAAGATCCGTCAGGTGAAGGTGTTCGAAGATAACCCCGCCATCCGCGGCATGATCTTCAAGGTGAAGCACCTGGTTGACGTTGTAGAGATTAAGGACTGAGGAGGTTCACCATGAAGCTGAATGAGTTGAAACCGGCCCTCGGCTCCGTAACCGCGCCCAAGCGTTTGGGCCGCGGCATCGGCTCCGGTTTGGGCAAAACCTCCGGTAAGGGCCACAAGGGCTCGAAAGCCCGCAGCGGCGGCGGCAAGGGCCCGGGATTTGAGGGCGGCCAGATGCCTCTGGTGCGCCGTCTGCCCAAGCGCGGCTTTACCAACATTTTTGCTACGGAATACGCGATCGTGAACGTCAGCAAGCTCGACCTCTTTGAGGACGGCGCTGTCGTCGGACCGCAGGAGATGATCGACGCGGGCCTCATCAAGAAGGAGCTCGACGGCGTGAAGATCCTGGGCAACGGCGAGCTGACCAAGAAGCTGACGGTTAAGGCTGCGAAGTTCACGGGTTCGGCAAAGGAGAAGATCGAGGCTCTCGGCGGGAAAGCTGAGGTGATCTGACATGCTGGAAACGCTTCGCAACGCATGGAGGATCCCGGATCTTCGCAAAAAGATCCTCTACACCCTGCTGATGCTTTTGATCTACCGCCTGGTCGGCGTCATCCCGGTTCCGGGCATTGACCTGACGAAGGTTTCCTCCACGATCGAGCAGTTCAGCCTGCTGGGCTTCATGAACATGATGACCGGCGGCAGCCTGTCTCAGATGTCCGTCATGGCAATGGGCATCACCCCGTACATCAACGCGTCCATCATCCTGCAGCTGCTCACCGTGGCTATCCCGGCCCTGGAGCGGCTGAGCAAGGAAGGCCCGGAAGGCCGCAAGAAGATTACCGAGTATACCCGTTATACGACGGTCATCCTCGCCTTCATTCAGGCTGTCGGCCTGGTGTACGCGATGCACGCTTCCGCCAAGAGCGGCTTCGTGTCCTACGTCGTGATCGGCCTGTCCATGGCGGCCGGCACCTCGCTGGCCATGTGGATCGGCGAGCGCATCACGGAGAACGGCATCGGCAACGGCATTTCGCTGTTGATCTTCGCCGGCATCGTCTCCAACCTGTTTAACTGGTCGGTTTCGGGCGTCAGCGGTCTGTTCCAGGGCACCGTCAGCTGGTTCGTGTTCATCGCGATCATCCTCGGCGCGCTCATCATGATCGTCGCCGTGACCTTCGTGGACATGGGCGAGCGCCGCGTACCGGTTCAGTACGCGAAGCGCATGGTCGGCCGCAAGATGTACGGCGGTCAGTCCACCCACATCCCGATGAAGGTGAACTCCACCGGCGTTCTGCCGCTGATCTTCGCCTTCTCGATGATGCAGTTCCCCGGAACCATCTTCGCGTTTTTCCCGCAATCGGGCATCTCTATTTGGTGGAATAACTTCACGAGCGGCGGATTCTATCAGATCGTCCTGGCTCTGCTGATCGTGGGCTTCACCTTCTTCTACACGAGCATCACCTTTAATCCGGTGGATATCAGCAAGAACATGCAGCAGTACGGCGGTACGATCCCGGGCATTCGCCAGGGCAAGCCCACGAGCGATTATCTCTCCCGTGTCTCCAACCGTCTGACGCTGTTCGGCGCCATCTTCCTGGCTGTGCTTGCGACGCTGCCGACCCTGATGACGAATCTGGCAGGCATGCGGGTGCCGTTTGCGGCTTCTTCCATGCTGATCGCCGTTTCCGTCGCCATTGAGACGATGCGCCAGCTTGAGAGCCAGATGCTGATGCGTCACTACAAGGGCTTCCTCTAAGATGTATCCGGAAGGAGGAACCGCAATGAATGTGGTATTTCTTGGCCCGCCCGGCGCGGGCAAGGGGACGCAGGCTGTGCGCGTGTGCGAACGGCTGAACATCCCGCAGATTTCCACGGGCGATATTCTCCGTAAAGCGATCAAGGAGCAGACCGAGACCGGTCTGAAGGCGAAGGCTTTCATCGACCAGGGACAGCTCGTGCCCGACGATGTCGTCATCGACATCGTCCGCGAGCGCCTGGCGATGCCGGATTGCCAAAACGGATATATACTGGACGGCTTCCCGCGCACCGTTCCCCAGGCGCAGGCGCTGAGCGGCTTCGCCAGGATCGACGCGGTGGTCGACATCGAAGTCAGCGACGACAAGCTGGTCGCCCGTCTTTCCGGACGGCGCGTATGTCCGGCTTGCAGCGCGACATACCACGAAAGCCGCCTGAGCGGCAAGACGGACTGCGACAAGTGCGGCGCCGCGCTGATCCAGCGCGACGACGATAAGGCGGAGACCGTCCTCAATCGCCTGAAGGTCTATCACGATCAGACGGCGCCGCTGATCGATTTCTACGGTAAACAGGGTCTGCTGAGGACCGTGGATGGTTCGCAGCCGCTGGATGACTGCTTCGCAGACATCCTCAAAGCGCTGGGAGTGTAATATGATCAGCATTAAAAATCCTTCGCAAATCGCAAAAATGCGTGAGGCCGGCGCGCTTCTGCACGAGGTTCTCACACAGGTCAAGGCCCGGATTGAGCCCGGCATCACGACGAAAGAGCTGGATCACTTTGCGGAGCAGCTCATCCGCAGGCACGGCGCGGTTCCGTCCTTCCTGCACTACGAAGGGTATCCCGCGAGCCTCTGCACGTCGGTCGACGAGCAGGTGGTGCACGGCATTCCCGGCAATACCGTGCTGCGTGAAGGGTCGATCATCTCGATCGACGGCGGACTGGTTCTGGACGGCTGGCAGGCGGACAGCGCCTTTACGGCGGGCGTGGGCCAGATCAGCCCAGAAGCGCAGCGCCTGATCGACGTGACAGAGCGGAGCTTCTTTGAAGGCATCGCGCAGGCGCGTGAAGGAAACCGCATCAGCGATATCGGACACGCAGTGCAGACCTTCGTGGAAGCACACGGCTATTCGGCCGTGCGGGCGCTTTGCGGACACGGCATCGGCCGGGAAATGCACGAAGACCCCGAGGTACCCAATTACGGCATCCCCGGACACGGCCCGAGGCTCCGCGCCGGCATGACGCTTGCCGTGGAGCCGATGATCGCGGCCGGTCACTGGGCGGTCAAGACGCTGAAAGACGGCTGGACGGTCGTGACCAGTGACGGGAGCCTCTGCGCTCACTATGAACACACCATCGCCATTACCGGTGGGGAGCCTGAAATCTTGACGCTTCCCGGGTACGGCAAGGAGGGAAACCGATGACCTCTTTCCCGATGGAAATCGGTCGCGTGGTTTACTCCAAGGCCGGGCGCGACGCAGGAAGTCACTACGTCGTCGTGGGGATCATCGACGGCGAATATGTGGCCATTGCAAACGGCTGTCTGCGTAAAGTAGACAATCCAAAGAAGAAAAAGATCAAGCATTTAACGGCAAGACCGGAATGTATTGCCAGCGTTCAGGCAAAGCTCCAGGAGGGGAAGATTGTCTTTGACTCCGAGCTGCGCAACTGTCTGGAAGCGGCCGGTTACGCCGACACGCTACCGCCGCGTAAGGAGGGCTGAGGGTTGGCTAAGAGCGATAATATCGAAGTAGAAGGCACCGTCATCGAAGCGCTGCCCAACGCAGTATTCCAAGTGGAGCTGCCGGGTGGGCACCGCATCATGGCCCATATCTCGGGAAAAATGCGCATGAACTTCATCCGCATCTACCCGGGCGATAAGGTAACCATTGAGCTCTCTCCCTATGATCTGACCAGGGGACGCATCACCTGGCGCAGCAAGGGCTGAGGCTGACACATTGGATTAGGAGGATCTTGGCATGAAAGTCAGACCGTCGGTCAAACCCATTTGCGAAAAGTGCAAGATCATCAAGCGCAAGGGCCGCGTGATGGTCATCTGCGAGAACCCCAAGCACAAGCAGAAGCAGGGCTGATTTCCGCGGCGGACGCCGGAGGAATTGCTTTGCGGCGTACATGATGCACTCGCCGTCACGCGGCGGGCGCATGGTCATGACAGGAAGGATCGCTTGGGCGGCTGCGCAAGCATGAGCTTGTGTTCCATGCGACTTTTCATACATTTCACTGTATTTTAAGAAGCGAACTATCTGGAGGTGCATGTAGAACATGGCACGTATTTCGGGTGTAGACCTGCCGCGCGACAAGCGCGTTGAAGTTGGCCTTACCTACATCTTCGGTATCGGACTGAAGACCGCCCAGGCCACGCTGAAGGCCACGGGCGTGAACCCCGATACCCGCGTGAAGGACCTCACGGAGCAGGAAGTCGGCAAGCTGCGTGAGTATATCGAGCACAACCTCAAGGTGGAGGGCGACCTTCGCCGCGATGTGTCTCTGAACATCAAGCGCCTTGTGGAAATCGGTTGCTATCGTGGCGTTCGTCATCGCCGCGGCCTGCCGGTACGCGGACAGAACACCAAGCAGAACGCGCGTACCCGTAAGGGCCCGAAGAAGACGATTGCTGGCAAGAAGAAGGCCACGAAGTAATAGGAGGGATTCACAATGGCACCTAAGCAGAAGCTGAAGAAGACGGCCCGCAAGCGTCGCGAGCGCAAGCTCGTGGAACGCGGCGCCGCCCACATCCGCTCCTCTTTCAATAACACCATCGTCACGCTGACCGACACGCAGGGCAACGCCCTGTCCTGGGCGTCCGCTGGCGGCTTAGGCTTCCGCGGCTCCAAGAAGTCGACGCCCTTTGCCGCCCAGACGGCTGCCGAGACGGCCGCGAAGGCCGCGATGGAATACGGTCTGAAGACCGTCGAAGTCTACGTCAAGGGCCCGGGCTCCGGACGCGAAGCGGCGATTCGTTCGCTGCAGGCGGCGGGTCTGGAGGTCAACATGATCAAGGACGTTACGCCGATCCCGCACAACGGCTGCCGTCCGCCCAAGCGCAGAAGAGTGTAATTTAGGAGGTATAGACAAAATGGCTAGATATACAGGTTCCGTTTGCCGTCTGTGCCGCCGCGAGGGTACGAAGCTCTTCTTGAAGGGCGAGCGCTGCTTCTCCGCGAAGTGCGCTGTGAGCGCGCGTCCCACCCCTCCCGGCCAGCATGGTCAGGCTCGTCAGAAGAAGATGAGCGAGTATGGCACGCAGCTTCGCGAGAAGCAGAAGGCCCGCCGCGCATACGGCGTGCTGGAAGGCCAGTTCGTTCGCTACTACGAGAAGGCGGCCAGCATGAAGGGCGTCACCGGCGACAACCTCCTGCAGCTGCTGGAGCGCCGTCTGGACAACGTCGTGTACCGCCTTGGCCTGGGCGCGTCCCGCCCGCAGGCCCGCCAGCTTGTCCGTCATGGCCACATTCTGGTCAACGGCAAGAAGGTGGATATTCCTTCCTATCTGGTGTCCGCGAATGACGTGATTACCGTTCGTGCCCGCAGCAAGGAGCAGGTTCACTTCAAGAACCTGCGTGAAGGCACTGGCCGCATCGTCCCGAAGTGGCTGACCCTCGATGCCGAGAACCTGACGGCTACCGTCACTGCTCTGCCGACGCGTGAAGATGTCGATCTCTCCATCGAAGAGCACCTCATCGTCGAGCTTTACTCTCGTTAATGAGAGTTACCTTTCTCCCTCGACGACGGCTATATTGAGGAGGGTTTGTTGAATGATCGAAATCGAAAAGCCCCGGATCGAACGACTGGAAACCGGTGAGAACAATTGCTACGGTAAATTCGTCATCGAGCCCCTGGAACGTGGTTTCGGCCACACGCTGGGCAACTCGCTGCGCCGCGTGCTGCTCTCTTCGCTTCCGGGCGTCGCGGTCTCCAGCATCCGCATCGAAGGGATTCAGCACGAGTTTTCGGCTGTGCCCGGCGTGAAGGAAGACGTGACCGAGATCATCCTCAACCTCAAAGAACTCTCTGCTCGGCTGTATAGCGAAGGCACGAAGCTAATCAGCATCGACGTGAAAGGACCGTGCGAGCTCACCGCCGCCGCGCTTGAGGTGGACGACGAGGTGGAGGTCATCAACAAGGACCTGCACATCGCCACCCTCAACGAGGATGCGCATCTGGTGATGCACGTGACGCTTGAAAAGGGTCGTGGATACGTTTCCGCGGATCGCAACAAGCAGCCCAATACGCCCATCGGCGTCATTCCGGTGGATTCCATCTTCACCCCCATTCGCAAGGTGAACTACGTGGTGGAAGACACGCGTGTGGGTCAGATCACGGACTTTGACAAGCTGACGCTGGAAGTATGGACGGATGGCAGCATTCTGCCGGACGAAGCCATCAGCCTGGCGGCGAAGATCCTTTCGGGCCATCTGACGCTGTTCGTAAACCTCACGGAGCATGTGATGCCCGTCGACTTTAACGAGCCGGAAGATGACAAAAAGGAAAAAGTTCTTGAGATGACCATTGAGGAACTGGATCTTTCGGTCCGTGCCTACAATTGTCTGAAGCGTGCGGGCATCAACACCGTGGCTGAACTGGTTCAGCGCAATCAGGAAGACATGATGAAGGTCCGCAATCTGGGCAAGAAGTCCCTGGAAGAGGTCGAGCAGAAGCTGGCCGCGCTGGGATTGGCCTTGCGTGCCAACGACGAATAAGCACTGTGATTTGAAGGAGGTTTCCACTCATGGCATATCAACGCAAACTGGGCCGGACCGCCGACCAGCGGAAGGCGCTGCTGCGCAACCAGGTCACCAACCTGATCTGGTACGGCCGCATCGAGACCACGCTGGCCCGCGCGAAGGAGGTTCGCTCCGCCGCCGAGCGCCTGATCACGCTGGCCGTGCGCGAGTGCGACAACAATATCGAAGCTACCAAGACCTTCAACAACGACAAGGGTCAGACCGTCACCGTCACGGTGCGCAACGACAGCCCCTCCAAGCTGCATGCCCGCCGTCTGATCATGGCTTACCTGTACAACATGCAGGAGCAGAAGAAGGCGGACGAGAGCAAGTCGGAGTACCGGGAGCGCACGAAGGACGTGAAGTATCCCTGCGTAGAGAAGCTCTTCACCGAGATCGGTCCCAAGTACAAGAAGCGCAACGAAGAGAAGAACTGCGCCGGCGGCTACACCCGCATCGTGAAGAAGGGCCCGCGACGCGGCGACGCGGCCGAGATGGTCATTCTGGAGCTGGTGTGATACGTCAAGCGTCCTTCCGCTGGGAGGGGCGCTTTTCTTGTATGCAATAAATCATATCGCTGTGCCGGGTAAACGCACGGAGCCGTTATGGGGGCAATCCCGTAGCGGCTTTTTTGTATCTCTTCAGAAGAGGGACGTAAATCCATAGTCATAAACCGGCTTGAAGAACTGCGCAATGCTTTCTGTCCAAGCGGATGTTTTCAGATTAAACACAGTTTTGTCCTTAAAGGCAGTCGATAGGGCATCGTTGGTCGCTGGTCTGCGCATACAGACTACTGGTCTTTATGCGCAAACTGCTTTAGACGATAGCTTGTGAAAACAACCCGTAAGGGCCGGAAAGCGTATAAATAACGGAGATTACGAAAGATAATTTTAGTATAGACTTTAGGTCTGTTTGCTGCGCAAACGGGGGGATAAAACGCCAAAAACGTGAAGTATTAAGTAAAAATTAATACCTCCGCAAAGCTGCCAAGCATTGACATGTGAGGAAGCGTTGGGATAAAATAAGATTGGATTGAAATCCATCCATTCTTGCTGCGCTACGAAATATCGCAGCGAGGCTTGGCAATAAAAGCATAAGTTTTGTGATGGGTAAAAAAAGAAATAGCCGGAATTATGCGAAGCAAGTTTGCTTCTCACAATCCCGACTTACGGATCAACACGATACATATGCTTTTTCTGATAAGACGCGAATATCTGGCGTGGATCAGCGGAATGCGGGGAAGATGGAGGTGCGGCGATGAAGGGGACAGGAAAACGATTCTGTGAAGAAACGGCCGGAAGCCATGGATATTGGCGCACCTTTCGCCAAAATATCGGCAGCATTCACCTGCCAGACAGAGACGGGCTGGAATGCATGGCGACGAGAACAGTTCGGAGCATCTGTTCGGGCGGCAGTCCTGGCTTTTATCATGTTCCGCGAGGGGCGTGTTGGCTGTTAAATCAGCCGCGATGCGATAGCCTCGCGATAGGGCGAAACATGAGGAACGAACGACAGCGGCGCATCTGTAAAAGGTCTGCGATTGTCTGCGGCAGCCTCAGCGAGGAACAGGCAGGGCAGACTTTGAGAGAAGAACGGCCAGCCTTTAATAGAAAGGCGGCAACACGCGGACAGCCTCCACAGAAAAAGATAGGGGCGGCAAACGATTCCTTCTCGACGAGCGTATCCGGAAGGATCAGAACAGATTAGACGTAAATCCGCTTTAGAACATACAAATCGATCGCATGGAAGGATGGTCAGAATATGAAAAACAAGAAGTTTTACGAAACCAAGGCGTTCAGATGGATTCTCGCGGGCCTGCTCGCGTTTATCCTGATTTCAAACGACGCCATCGACAAGATGATCCACATCTACGCCAACGAGGACGGTCAGGTGGAAGAAGTGGACAACAGCGCAGCTGAAGAAGCGGCACGCGAGGCCGAGGAAGCTGCGCGCAGAGAAGCTGAAGAAGCTGCTCGCAGGGCCGAGGAGGAGGCCGCGCGTAAAGCGCAGGAAGAGGCCGAGCGTAAGGCTGCCGAGGAAGCGGCCCGCAGGGCTGAGGAAGAAGCAGCGAGAAAGGCCGAAGAAGAAGCAGCGAAGAAGGCCGCCGAGGAGGAAGCAGCTCGCAAGGCTGAGGAAGAAGCGGCGAAGAAGGCTGCCGAGGAAGAAGCAGCGAGAAAGGCTGAGGAAGAAGCGGCGAAGAAGGCTGCCGAGGAAGAAGCAGCAAGAAAGGCCGAAGAAGAAGCGGCGAAGAAGGCTGCCGAGGAAGAAGCAGCAAGAAAGGCCGAAGAAGAAGCGGCGAAGAAGGCTGCTGAGGAAGAAGCGGCGAAGCAGCAGGCAGAAGAGGTGAAACCGACCGATGTTCCGGCGACGGAAGCGCCGGTGACTGAGCCGACGGAAGCGCCGACGGCACCAGCGACTGCGGAGCCTACCTCGGAGCCTACGCCGGAAGCTGCCCCGACGCCAGTACCCACCGAAGCACCGGCGGTCGAACCGACCGAGGCACCCGAGCTGCCGACCGGCCGGGCGATCTTCATGCTGATGATCGACGGCGAGTATGAAGAGATCGGCAAGATGGACATCGAGCGCGACGGCGGCGTCTGCTATGTGAGCAAGGACGACCTGCGCGCGATGCTAAAGGAATACGACCTGAAAGCAAACGACCTGCGCAACGCCTGGAAGTGGTGCGTAGAGAAGGACGACGTAAAGCTCTCCGAAGCCAAGCAAGATTTCAGATTGCAGAACGATCGCTATGAGATCCTCGGTTATGACGGCATCGCCCAGGGCGAGGACATCGTGCTCTTCGCGGACAAGGCGTTCCAGATAAAGACGGAAGAGGAAAAGAACGAAGCGACGATTGAGCCTGAAGCGACGGCGGAACCTGAAGCGACGGCGGAACCGGAAGCGACGGCGGAACCGGAAGCGACGGCGGAACCGGAAGCGACGGCGGAACCGGAAGCGACGGCTGGGCCTGAAGCGACGGTGGAACCGGAAGCGACGGTTGAGCCTGAAGCGACGGTGGAGCCCGAAGCGACGGTGGAGCCTGAAGCGACGGTTGAGCCCGAAGCGACGGCTGAGCCCGAAGCGACGGTGGAACCGGACAAGGTTCTATATCTGGGAAGCATCACTGTGAATGGCGCATCCGTGAATGTGCGCGAGGCGGCCAATTCGGATTCTGCACTCATTGGCCGTATATATGACACGACAGGGATTGAGGTGCTGGGCGAAGCGGACGGCTGGTATCGGGTGCGTGGCATGAGCATCGAACGCGAAGAGATTACGGGCTATGTGGCCGCGAAGTTCGTGAAGTTAGGTGAACTTCCTGCTGCGACTCAGGAACCGGAAGCGACGTTGGAGCCGACGGCGACGCCAGAGGAGCTAGAAGGATATGACGCCATTATTAAAGCGCAGGAGGAAGATGCTTTCGTTAACGTCTATGCTGAACCGGCGGTAGAATCCGAAGTTCTGGCCCAGTTGATGAGTGCATCTGCGATAAAGGTGCTTTCTGTAGAGGGAGACTTTGCGAAAATTTCTATCGGAGATTTAATCGGTTATGTGGAAGCAGGGTTCCTTGGCCATAACGAAACGGGCGCTGAGCGCAGCGCCTATATCGTTATGGACATTCCGCAGGATTTCCGGCTGGGCGACTCAGTCACCTTGCGGTGTATTCTTGGCGGATATGAAGAGGCAAGCTATACTTTGCAATGGCAGTTTGCTGCAACCGATTGGAACGGAAATATTACCGGACACTGGCAGGATCAGCCTGAAGCGAATGCGGATGAATATACCGTAGTACTGACTGAAAGCAATTTGCTGACAGCTTGGCGCGTCAGGATTGATGTGGCGGAGGAACTGAAATAAGAGGATATCGAGGCGAAAGCGAAGGAATCGCTTTTGCCGGTTCCCTGCTCATAAGCTTTACAGTACGCGATAAGGAGGGCTATCCATGAAATATCGTATAAAGCAAATCCTGGCAATCATGACGGCGGTCATGCTATTGCTGAACACCATGCCCGTTAGTGCATTGGCCGATGCAAGCGGTGCCATGGCTATTATGAATGCGCTGAAAGGCGCCGGGGTGACGGTAGAAAAACAATTAACCATTTACAAAAATACCGTTGATTCCGCAAATGCCCAAATAGTAACTGTGCGCGGTGTAAACGGACAGAAGATTGATCCGGGTTCCCCTATTTATGTTACCGACACAGGCGATCTAAATATGGATTGGCTTGTGGCACAGAGGAGCGACGGACAGCAGGTGGGGACTGTTGCGTATTTCGCCATAAAAAACGGTGAGGTTGTTCCTACAGGTAGCGCAGGCCAGGATCTGAGCGGAAACAATCTGGTCGCGCTCGAAGAGCAAACCACCCCAACGGTGGTAGCTGCTGAGATCGGATTGCGAGAGCTCACGAGGGTCACAACTTACGATTATACGAATAATACGAGCACAGACGCTTACCAGCTTTATGATGATTCTGACGTTGTAATCAGCCTCTATGGTCAAGTTGGCGATACTTTTGCGCTGACAAATCTGACGGATGGCTCAAGCTTTATCCTGGTCGACGAGCAGAATGCCTATCAGGGAGCATGCACAAAGGTGCAGGTTGTTCAGGATAATGACGCGTATAAGCTGGCGCCCTTAGATAGCGAAGGAAACGTATCTTCTTATGCAGTCGGCAAGGTGGTCGAGCATAAGTATGCTTTTGAGTTTCCGACGACCAAATTGCCGCAACAGTACGCCGAGGACGACGGCAGCGCGTGGCTCTGGAGAGGGAATACTGAGGCGGAGATCGCCAAGTACGTTTCGTCTGGCAGCATCACGATTCCGGCAAATTATATCGGTCAGATATTCTATGCCAGCCAGTTGACGGGGACAGACCCGCTAGGAATTGTTTATGCGACGAACCAGCCTTTCTACACGGGAGAAAAACAATGGATCGGCCGTTTCAGCAATATAAACGGCCAACGCAACGGCGCGAACCTGACGAATTATCTGCAGGTTAGCGCATACAAGGAAAAAGTGGCATATTACCAAATCGTAAAAGACGGTACGGACGGGGCTAAACTGGTTGCGGTGCGTGCTGACGGAACAAGTGCAGACGTAGCCGACACAGCCATGTATGTCCCCCAAAAGACGACTACGCCGCCGAATCAGAAGCTTACGCATATCAATGTTCGGCTTGACGGCAACGTGGTGTATATTGACGACGAAACAAAGACGATCTATACCGGCCAAGTATCTGTCACCAATCCGGTTCTCAACGTTACAGTTGAGGGTAAGAAGCTTGTTACCAATGATTCGATGAAACCGCAAGACAATAAAGGCGGAATCATGGAATATGAAACAAAATTTTCGACGAGTTTAGACCGAAAGACAGCGATCGATCCAGATAAGACGAAGATTACGCTTCACTTTAACGTAAGCGGCGTGCTAAAGACAAGCAACGGCGATGAATATGCAATCGACAAACCGTTTGACGTATCGCTCAACGGCGCACAGTTGGCTGCGGCGATCGAGGCGTGCCCGAATAACTGGGGCTATGATGTAATCCTTGATATTTCTGAGCTGCTGAATTTGGAACATGAAGAGCAGGATACGGTCATCACCGTAACGAAGATTTGGGATGACGTAAACGATGCTCAGAACAAGCGGCCCGATGCTGTAACCGTAACGCTTAAGAGGACCTCTGATCCTGTAAATCCGAAAGACGATTGGTCTAAGAAAGTTACCCTTTCTAAGGATCAAGCGTCTGATTCCAATGCTAACATTTGGATGCTGAAGGTGTCCGATCTTGAAAGGTGGTATACCTACGAAATTGGCGGCGCCACGAAGCGCGGTATAATTATTATATCGCATCGGAAGATAATGTAAATCCTCAAGGGGAAGCGGTCTATCTTGATCCCGATATTTCGGGTACCAGTGTGACCAATAAGAGCGTATATGATGGCGACCGTACTGTAAAGGTAGAGAAGCTTTGGCGTGACGGCGAGGATAGCACAAACCGCCCAAGCGAGCTGTCCATCTATTTGCTGCGCAATGGCCTAAGATACTCCGAACAGAAAATGAACGCGACGAGTGGCTGGACGGTGACATTTGATAAACTTCCGGCTAAAGACAGAAACGGGAACCCGTACACGTATACCGTAGAGGAACCGCTGGTAGACGGCTATGCAGAGGGGGTAATCAAGCAGACGACGGACGGCTTTGCGATTACCAATGTGCAACTCACGACGATCAACGGAGAGAAAAAATGGGAGGGCGATACGGATCACGAAGATGCACGCCCCGCGTCCATTCAGGTTCAACTGTTGGCTGGCGGCAGCGTCGTTAAAACAACCACAGCCACTGCGTCTGATGAGTGGAAGTTCGTATTTGAAGATGTGCCGAAATACGATAACGATGGCAAGCTGATCATTTATACGGTGAAAGAGGTACGTCCGGACACGGAAGAGTGGACCAAGCTGTACACCACGACCTACAATCAGACGGACTATACGATTATCAATACGTTGACGAATGCTTGGCTTGTATTGACCAAGAAGATCGTTGATCCGACGGGAGAAGATAGCAGCAATATCGCTTTTAAGTTCCAAGTTAGCGGTATTACGACCGACAATACACCGATTAATTTGAAGTCTGGCCAGAGCAGCACTCATTTGGTCAAGATCGGCCAGAGCTATCAAATTACAGAGACCGTGCCCAACGGCTGGACGCTTTCGAAGGTCGAGGGTACAAATGGGAACAGGAACGGATCATCTGTAGCCATTGTACCGGGAACAAATAGGGTGACCTTTACGAATACGCGTAAAACAGCTGATGTGAGGGCCGAGAAGAAGTGGATCCCGGAAAGCCTGTCGCAGGATAATAACTTGAATGTGCAAGTTCAGTTGATGCGCAATACGAACACGCGCGTGGGAGAGCCCAGATTGCTGAATAAAGCAGGTGGTTGGTCGACCACGTGGTCCAGTTTGCCCGCAACCTCTGCAGATGGTAAAACCAACTATACCTATACCGTTAGCGAATTGACGATAAACGGGGTAGCAGTGGTTGGAAATGCGGCGACTGTAAACGGTGTGAAGTATACGGTGGCGGTCAGCGGCAGCGAGAACAGCGGCTATACCGTTATCAACACACAGCAAACCGGCAGTTTGACGATCACCAAGACCATCGGCGAGAATGACGACGGTAGCATCCATTGGCCGCCGGTTGGAAGTAAGTTTGAAATCCAATATGGAAGCACACCTGTATCGGGCAGTCTGTTTGCAGTCTATGAAGGAAATGGTGGATTTTCTTATCAAGACGCGAACGGTAACTCAATATCCAACACGATTGACGGAATACCGATCGGCACCCGTATTGCGGTTACCGAAATACTTCATGGCGGATGGAACGTTGGGTATAAGATTAATGGAGGGACCGAAAGCGGTTCGAACACTATCGAGATCGGAAATGATTCCAATACGGTCGAAGTCGTAAACAGGTATGCTGTAAGCCCGACGACGCTAGGGCTAAGCGGAACGAAGACGCTGACAGGGCGAGCGTGGAAGCCCGGAGAGGAATTTACGTTTAGCGTCAAGGAAAACGGGAATGAAGTGGCGACGGGCGTAGCGAGAGCAAATGGAGCGATAGCATTTACGCCGTCGAGCATCACGTACACGGAAGCGGGAGAGCACACGTATACGGTGACGGAGAACGTACCGGATGGCGTGAATGCGGGGAACCCGCGGAAAGACGGAACGACGTACGACTTGAGCGAGAAGACGATAAGCGTAACGGTAAGCGACAACGGAGATGGGACGCTGACGGCTAACGCGATAGGAAGCGCGGACTTCGAGAATGTGTACAGTGTGGATGAGACGACGCTGGAGCTAAGCGGAACGAAGACGCTGACAGGACGCGAATGGACAGAAGAAGACGAATTCGAGTTCACATTGACAGAGACGACGTCGGGCGAGGTGGCGGATAAGCTGACCGCCCCGCAGAAGACGACGGCGACAGAAGCGAACCGGAATCTGCGCTTCGATCTGGCCTACACGAAGCCGGGAGTGCACACGTATGAAGTGAAAGAAACGAACGTGAACAGAGCCGGCATCACGGTAGACGGGACGGTCTATACGGTGACGGTAACGGTAAGCGACAACGGAGACGGGAGGCTGAGCGTGACGCCGAGCGCGAACTACAACGCGCTGAACTTCACGAACGGGTACGAGGCGGAAGGCAGCCTGACGCTTTCGGGCGAAAAGACGCTGAACGG
Organism: Beduinella massiliensis; assembly: GCF_900199405.1. Classification (NCBI taxonomy): domain Bacteria; kingdom Bacillati; phylum Bacillota; class Clostridia; order Eubacteriales; family Beduinellaceae; genus Beduinella; species Beduinella massiliensis. The sequence goes on along the minus strand of NZ_LT963430.1, from coordinate 2,988,571 downwards.
ACGAGACCTGAACGCGAACGAGTTTGAGTTCACGGTAACGGAAGTAGACGCCGAGGGCAACGCCATTGAAGGCGGCTACACGCAGACGGCGGGCCACACGGAGGACGGAGCGATAGGTTTTGCACCGATCGTGTACGACCTGACGGGCGTAGGAACGCATCACTACCGGGTGGCAGAGACCGCGGGAATGCTGGGCGGCGTGACGTACTCCGACGCGGCGTATACGGTAGACGTGGACGTGACGGATAACGGAGACGGGAGGCTGAGTGTGACGCCGAGCGCGAACTACAACGCGCTGAACTTCACGAACGGGTACGAGGCGGAAGGCAGCCTGACGCTTTTAGGCGAAAAGACGCTGAACGGACGAGACCTGAACGCGAACGAGTTTGAGTTCACGGTAACGGAAGTAGACGCCGAGGGCAACGCCATTGAAGGCGGCTACACGCAGACGGCGGGCCACACGGAGGACGGAGCGATAGGTTTTGCACCGATCGTGTACGACCTGACGGGCGTAGGAACGCATCACTACCGGGTGGCAGAGACCGCGGGAACGCTGGGAGGCGTGACGTACTCCGACGCGGCGTATACGGTAGACGTGGACGTGACGGACAACGGAGACGGGAGGCTGAGCGTGACGCCGAGCGCGAACTACAACGCGCTGAACTTCACGAACGGGTACGAGGCGGAAGGCAGCCTGACGCTTTCGGGCGAAAAGACGCTGAACGGACGCGACCTGAACGCGAACGAGTTTGAGTTCACGGTAACGGAAGTAGACGCCGAGGGCAACGCCATTGAAGGCGGCTACACGCAGACGACGGGCCATACGGCGGACGGGGAGATAGAGTTCGGCCCGATCACGTACGACCTGGCGGGCGTAGGAACGCATTACTACCAGGTGACGGAGGTCATAGGAAGTACGCAGGGCGTGACGTATGACGGAACGATGTACACGGTAGAAGCGAGCGTGGCAGACGCCGGAGATGGAAGCCTGACGACGAGCGTGACGAAGATCACGAAGCCGGGAGAAGGCGGAGAGCCGGAGACGGCAGAAGTGATCGAGTTTGCGAACGAGTATGAGGCGGAAGGCAGCCTGACGCTTTCGGGTGAAAAGAGGCTGAACGGACGCGACCTGAACGCGAACGAGTTTGAGTTCACGGTAACGGAAGTGGACGCAGAGGGCAACGCAATTGAAGGCGGTTACACGCAGACGGCGGGCCATACGGCGGACGGAGCGATAGGTTTTGCACCGATCACGTACGACCTGACGGGCGTAGGAACGCATCACTACCGGGTGGCAGAGACCGCGGGAACGCTGGAAAGCGTGACTTACGATCAGGCAACCTATACGGTGGTAGTAAACGTGGCCGACAACGGAGACGGGACGCTGAGCGTAACGCCGAGTGCGAACTACGACGCGCTTAACTTTACGAACGCGTATCTTACAACGAGTGTTTCTGGCCGGAAGACGTGGATCGATGGGAACAACGACTCTCTGACACGTCCGCTGGAGATCACGATTAACCTGCTGCAAAACGGCGTGGTATACGCCGCACAGACGGTGCGCGCGAACCCGAACGGCGAGTGGCTGTATAGCTTTGACGAACTGCCCTTGAATGATGAGGCGGGTGTGGCCTACACGTACGCGATCACCGAGGATCAGGTGGAGGGCTACAGGGCGCCGGAATACGACGGCTACGACGTCACAAACCGCATCGCGCAGGAGACGATCAGCTACACGGCGAACAAGATCTGGGTGGACGACCCGAACGCGAACCACCCGACGATCACCGTAAGGCTGTACCAGAACGGGATCCAGATGGCGAGCGCTGAGCTGCCGAACGGAACGCTCCAGTACACCTTCACGGGTCTGCCGATGTACAATAGCGCGACGGGCGAGCTGTACAACTACACGGTTACTGAAGACGAAGTCGCAGGATATGACACGGCCATTGTGGGCAACGCCATCTACAACTACACGGTGGATAACGGAGGCGGCGCGACACTGTTGAACATCGACGAACTGGCGGTACCGCTCGGATTCGGCGGGACGATCATGAACGTCGGCGACTGCTTCGAATAAACCCACAAGAGACAGCGCCCCCTGACCCGGGCGGTTTCCGCCCGGGTCGGAGGGCCCTTTAAGGAAAGCGAGGGAATGTCCGTGAAGAGGCTTCTGTCTTTGGTGCTGACTGCGCTGCTGCTGGCGCTGCCGGTTCTGCCCGGCCTGGCTGAGGATGAGATCTTGAACCCACTGGCCGGCAAGGAGGCTGCACAGCCGGAGGCGCTGCCGGACGGCGCGGCGCAAGAAGAGATGACAAAATTGGTCGTGGGCTCCACGACGGAAATGAGCGGAAACTTTTTAGGGGATATTTGGGGGAACAATACGGCGGACATCGACGTGCGCACGCTTTTGCACGGATATGACGTGGTGGCGTGGACACAGGAGGCGATGTACACGATCAACCCGTCCGTCGTGCTCAGCGCAACGGTTGTGGACGACCGCGAGGGCAACCGCACCTACGTGATGGAGCTGCGCCGCGGGCTGATGTACAACGATTCGACGCCGATCACGGCGCGGGACTACGTGTTCTCGCTGCTGCTGCGCGGTGCGCCGCAGATCAAGGCGATCGGAGGCGAGACGAGCGGGGTGTCGCACATCCTCGGATACGACGACTACGCAAACGGGACAACCCCGTACTTTTCGGGCGTGCGCTTCTTGAATAACTTCAGTTTTTCGATCACGATCAAGGCGGAATACCTGCCGTTCTTCTACGAACTGACGATGCTCAGCACCGTGCCTTATCCGATCAGCGTGATTGCGCCGGGCTGCACGGTAGCGGACGACGGAAACGGCGCTTACGTGACGAACGCGGACGCGGCGGTCGCAGAGCCGGTCTTCACGCCGGAACTGCTGAAAGAGACGCTCCTCGCGCCGGAAACGGGCTATGTGTCGCACCCCACGGTGTCGAGCGGCCCGTACAGGCTGACAAGCTACGACGAAGAGGCGCGCGTCGCGCAATTTGAAATTAACGAATACTATCTGGGCAATTACGAGGGCCAGAAGCCGGTCATCCCGGAACTGGAATACCGTCAGGTGAGCAACGAGGAAGCGATCGGCAAGCTACTAAGCGGCGAGATCGGACTTCTGAACAAGGGAACGGACAGCGAGGTCATTGCGGCGGGGCTGGAGCAATTCGCACAAGATGCGTTGGGCTCGCAGAACTACCCGCGTTCGGGTCTCGGCTTCATCAGTTTCGCATGCGAACAGGGACCGGCGCAGTTCGAGGCGGTGCGCAAGGCGGTGGCCTACGCGCTGGATCGGGACGCGATGACGGCTGATTTCACAGGCAATTACGGCCAGACGGTAGATGGCTACTATGGCTTCGGTCAGTGGATGGTGCAGATGGTGAACGGGACGCTCTCGCATCTGGCGGAGGGGGAAACGGAAACCGCGGCACAGACGCAGGCATGGGATGAGCTTTCACTGGAAGGGCTGGAGCACTATACGAAGGACCTTGAGAAGGCGGAAGCGCTGCTCGTCGCGGACGGATGGACGCTCAACGAGAAGGGCGAAGCCTTTATAAAGGGTACGGACGCCGTGCGCTACAAGGACGTGGACGGCGAGCTGATGCGGCTGAGCCTGAAGTGGGCGAAGCTGCCGGACAACAGGGCTGCTGATCTTCTGGAAGAGGCGCTGGTGCAGCCGCTCGCAGCGATCGGCATGGAGATTCTCGCGGAGGAGGTGCCGTTCTCGCAGCTCCTGCGCCACTACTACCGTCAGGATGCGCGCACCTACGACATGTTCTACATGGCGACGAATTTCGTGCTGGTCTTCGATCCGTACGCGATCTACAACGCGGGCGAGGACTACAACGGAGCGCTGATGAACACCACGGGCTATGTGGACAAGAACCTGCAGAAGCTGGCGCTGGACATGCGGCAGACGGAGGTGGGGGACTACCTGAGCTACTGCAAGAAGTGGGTGGCGTTCCAGGAGTACTGGAACAGCGTGCTGCCGGCGGTGCCGCTATACAGCAACGTGTACTTCGACTTCTACACGACGAAGCTGCAGGACTACGCGGCGACGTCGAACCAGACGTGGGCGGACGCGATCCTCTACGCCTGGCTGGGCGATCCGGTCGAGACGCCGGAGGATGAAATCACCACGGACGACATCATCATTCTGCCGTAAGGCATTTTGTGGGCCGTTCGCCTGAAAAGGCGGACGGCCCGCTTTTTTAGTTTATGGAGAATTGCAGATACGGACGGGCGTGTATGCGCGTGGCACAGCCTTTACATATAGAGACCCATATTTAACCCATGCTTTACCAGATGCACAAGCAGGGTTCATGCGGCGATGGTATACTCCCAACGAACCGAAATGAGGGAGGAATAAAACATGATGAAAAAGATCTTATCCCTGCTGCTGTGCGCAGCAATGCTTCTGGCGTCCTGCGCGGTCTTCGCGGAAGAGGCGAAGGCAGCCATCCCGAAGTACGTCTTCATGTTCATCGGGGACGGCCAGGGCCTGCCGCAGATCAATGCCACGCAATACTATCTGGGTACTCTTGCCAATCCGGAAGCGGTAATGCCTACGCCGCAGGCGCTTTCGTTCACGCAGTTCCCGTATACGGGGATCATGACGACGTATGACGCCACGTCGTTCTGCCCGGACTCCGCCTCCACGGCCACGTCCATGGCGAGCGGCCAAAAGACGCTTTCCGGCGTCATCAACTACAACACGGAACTGACCGAGCCCTTCAAGCTGATCACGGAATACGCGAAGGAAGCGGGCAAGAAAATCGGCGTCGTGACGAGCGTGTCCCTCGACCACGCGACCCCGGCGGCCTATTACGCCAAGGTGAAGAGCCGCAAGGACATGTACGACATCGCTGTGCAGGGCTTGACTGGCACCACGCTGGACTACCTCGCGGGCGGTTATTACGCGCAGCCGGCCGGCAAGGACGGAGATCAGCAGGACGTGATGGAGGTCGCCAAGGAGAACGGCTGGACGATCGCCAACACCAACGAGGACATCCGCGCGCTGAACGCTGACAGCGGCAAGGTGCTGGCCGTCGTGCCGGACCTTGCGGGTGACGCTGCAATGCAGTACGAAATCGACCGCAGGAACATCGAGGCGGGCGGCGGCGACTCTCTCTCCCTGGCGGAGATGGTCGAAGCGGGCATCCGTGTGCTCGACGGTAACGACGGCTTCTTCCTGATGACCGAGGGCGGCAAGGTAGACTGGTCCTGCCACGCCAACGACGCCATGACGGCCATCGACGAGACGATCGCCTTTGACGACGCGGTGCAGGTCGCGATCGACTTTGCTAAGGAGCACGCGGACGAAACCCTGATCATCGTTACCGGCGACCACGAAACCGGCGGACTTACGATCGGCTTTGCGACCACCGGTTACGACACGCACTTCCAGTATCTCGCAAACCAGAAGATGTCTTATGAAGCCTTCGACGGCGAGATCGCGAAGCTGCGCGAGAATCAGGCGACCTATGAAGACGCGCTGACCCTGATCGAGGAGAACTACGGCCTCACCCAGACGGCGGACAAGGAGCTCACGCTGACGGCGGACGAACTGGCGAAGATCAAGACCGCGTACGAGCTGAGCATGCTGCCGAAGGACGAGCGCGTGATCGGCGACGCGGAAGCGCTTGCCTACGGCGGGTATGAGCCGCTTTCCATGGCGGTCTGCCACATCCTGAACAACAAAGCGGGCGTAGCCTTCACCTCTTATTCGCACACCGGCCTGCAAATCCCGGTTTACGCTACGGGTGTGAACGCCGAGCTCTTCGCAGGCGCATACGATAACTGCGACATCTTTACGCGCAGCATGAACGCGATGGGCCTTGCGCAGTAAGCTGCGGCGGAAAGCGATAGCAGAAAGAGAACAGCCCGGGAACGGGCGGCCCGGGGACCGCGCGTCCCCGGGCCTTTTTACCTCGTAGGAAATTGGAAGCCGCGCCTGCGCACGGAAGCGCGCGATGAAAGCGGCGGGTACGGCCCGCTTTTGGTAAAAGGGAGGAAACGGCATGAATAAGCTGCAAATGCACAAGGACAAGCGCCGCAACTGGATCTTTTGTATCGTCGTAGGGCTGCTCTGTATCGCGCTGGGTTACCTGCCCAGCGGATACCCTGCGCGCATGCCTGCGAATTCCACGCGGGAGCGCGTCAAGGTGCTGTCGGTCGACAACGCCAACCTGGCCCCTCTGGGCATCGTGTACTCCGGCGCGCAGGAGGTGGGGATCGAGATTCTATCCGGAAAATGGAAGGGCAGCGAGATGAACGCGGCGAATACGCTGAATTCCGCGCTGGAAAAGGACAAGCTCTTCGCGGCGGGCGACGAAGGACTTGCGATCATCCATGCGGACGAAGACGGACCGACGAGCGCGACGATGGTGGATCATTACCGACTGGGCAACGAAGGCATGCTCTTTGCGCTGTTCGGTCTACTGCTGATCCTGTTCGGCGGCGTAGCGGGCGCGGGGGCGCTCGTTTCGCTGGTGGCCAGCGTGATGGTGGTGTGGAAGCTGCTGATCCCGGCACTGCTCAAGGGGGATTCGCCCATTCCGGTGGCGCTGGGCGTGGTGCTCCTGCTCACGGCGCTGATCATGTTTCTGGTCGCAGGGTTTACTCCAAAGGCGCTGTGCGCCCTGATAGGCTCGCTGCTGGGCACGTTCGTCACCTGCCTGCTGGCGACCGGCTTTGGTGCGCTTTTAAAGCTCGACGGAAGCAACCTGCCGTACGTCGTGCCGCTTCTCTCGCAGAGCGCGATGCAGCTCGACATCCGCGAAATTTTCCTCGCCATGGTCTTCATCGCGAATTCGGGGTCGCTGATGGATCTGGCGATGGACGTGTCCGCGTCCTGTCAGGAGGTGTGCGTGCACCATCCGGAGATTACGCGTCGGGAGCTCGTCCGCTCGGGCTTTTCGGTCGGCCGCAGCGTCATTGGCACGATGACCACGACGCTCATGCTGGCGTACTCCGGCAGCTATCTTTCGATGATGATGTACTTCATGGGGCAGGGGACGCCCGTGGTCGACATCCTGAACTTCAAGTACGTGGCCTGCGAGGTGCTGACGACGTTGGTGGGTTCCTTTGGCCTGGTGAGCGTCGCGCCCTTCACGGCGTTGATCGCCGGCTTCGTGATGCCGAGGAGGCAGGCGGCGGATACGGGAGCGTTGCCGGAGGTTCGGTAAAGCGGAGAAGCGGACGGAGGCAGTCCGCCGCACCCCTGATCGCGAAATTCCTCGCGCAGGGGATTGTACATGGAAAGGTATCGTGCTATAATAACCGCGGACAACCGAATAAATGTCTTCAGGGCAGGGTGAAATTCCCGATCGGCGGTAAAGTCCGCGAGCGCTGCGCGCAGAATTGGTGTGATTCCAATACCGACAGTTAAAGTCTGGATGGGAGAAGAGCGTTTTTCGCGAAGCGAACAGGCACCTGAAGGGCATTTCCTTTTGGGTGTTTCTTTTATGGCGCTAAGGCTTGAGCCCGCGGCGCATGCTATCATCAGGCAGCGGGCGCGATGCCTGCAAGGCCAAAGGAGAATACAGTCGACATGGAAAGACGCGAAAGCGACAAGATCGTAGCGGAGGGCGTGCACTATACGTACCAGGATGCCGACGGCGCGGCGCTTGGCGGCGTGGATATGTCCGTGCACGCGGGCGAATTCCTCGCCGTGCTGGGGCATAACGGCTCGGGCAAGTCCACCCTCGCCAAGCTGATGAACGCGCTGTACGTGCCCACGCAGGGCAATCTGTGGGTCGTGGGCCTCGACACGCGAAACGACGACCTCGTCTTCGACATCCGCCAGCACGCGGGCATGGTATTCCAAAACCCGGACAACCAAATCGTCGCGACGGTGGTGGAAGAGGACGTCGCCTTCGGCATGGAAAACATGGGCGTGCCGCCCGCGCAGATGCGCATCCGCGTGGACGAGGCGCTGCGCGCGGTCAACATGCAGGATTTTCGCAAGAGCGCGCCGCACATGCTGTCCGGCGGGCAAAAGCAGCGCGTGGCCATCGCGGGCGTCATCGCGATGAAGCCGGACGTCATCATCCTGGACGAGTCGACGGCGATGCTCGATCCTTCGGGGCGGCGTGAGGTGCTTTCAACCGTGCGCAGGCTTCAGCGGGAGGAAGGCATCACGGTCGTGTGGATCACGCATTACATGAGCGAGGCGACGCAGGCCGACCGCGTCATCGTGATGAGCGAGGGGAAGATCGTCCTGTCCGGTACGCCGCGCGAGGTCTTCCCGCAGGTGGAGCGGCTGCGCGAGCTGCGCCTGGACGTGCCGCCCATGACGGAGCTGGCGAAAAATTTGCGCGAGGCAGGCGTCGGCGTGCGTGCGGACGTGCTCACGGTAGAGGAAATGGTGGAGGAAGTATGCCGATTGTCATCGAAAAACTGACCCATACGTACATGCCCGACAGTCCGTTTCAGGCGACGGCCATTCACGACGTCGATCTTACCATCGAGGACGGCGCCTTTATCGGCCTGATCGGCCACACGGGCAGCGGAAAGTCCACGCTGATTCAGCACCTCAACGGCCTGCTGCGCCCCACGTCAGGGCGCGTGCTGGTGGACGGCAAGGACCTGTTTGACAAGGAAACCGACAAACGCGAGGTGCGCCGCAAGGTGGGGCTCGTGTTTCAATACCCGGAAAACCAGCTCTTTGAAGAGAACGTCGCCGCGGACATCGCCTTTGGACCGAAAAATCTCGGCCTTTCCAAAGAGGAAATCGCCGCGCGCGTGAAGGAAGCCTGCCGGCAGGTGCAGATCGATTACGAGGCGTTTAAGGATCGGTCGGTCTTCGAGCTGTCCGGCGGGCAGATGCGCCGCGTTGCGATCGCGGGCGTGCTGGCCATGCAGCCGGAAACCCTGATTCTGGACGAGCCCTGCGCAGGGCTGGATCCGCAGGGACGCGACGAAATCCTCTCGCTCATCCGGCGGCTGCACGAGGAAAAGGGGACGACCGTCATCATGGTTTCCCACAGCATGGACGACGTCGCCGCGCTGGTCGACCGCGTGATCGTGATGAACAAGGGCGGTATCGCCATGGACGGCACGCCGCGCGAGGTGTTTCAGCGCGGCGAGGAGCTGCGCGCGATGGGGCTGGACGTGCCGGAGGCGGCTCAGCTTGCCGCCAGACTCCGCGAAAAGGGCTTTGACGTGCCAGAGGACGCCTATCTGCCCGAAGAGCTGCTGCAGGCCATCCGGCGGATTGTAGGAGGTGCCCATGCTTAAGAACATCACGCTCGGCCAGTATTATCCCGGCGATTCCCCGATACACCGGATGGACCCGCGCATGAAGATTTACCTTACGATCGCCTACATCGTGTCGGTCTTCCTCGTAAAGGACCTGCTTGGCTACGCGCTGGCTTTTGCGTTTCTGCTGGGCATGGCCCGCATCGCCCAGATCAACATGAAGTTCCTGATGCGCGGCATCAAGGCGCTGCGCTTCATCATCGTCTTTACGTTCATCATCAACCTGCTGTTTTCGAGCGGCGAGACGGTGATCTTTGCCTGGGGCTTTATCAAGCTCACGCAGGAGGGGCTGCAAAACGCCGTCTTCTTCTCCCTGCGGCTGGTGTTCCTCGTGATGGGCACCTCGATGCTGACGCTGACCACGTCGCCCGTCGTGCTGACGGACGGTCTGGAGCGCATGATGCGCCCACTTTCGAAGCTGCATTTCCCTTCGCACGAGCTGGCGATGATGATGACCATCGCCCTGCGCTTCATCCCCACGCTGCTGGAAGAGGCCGATAAGATCATGAAGGCCCAGATGGCGCGCGGCGCGGACTTTGAAAGCGGAAATCTGGTGACGCGCGCAAAGGCGATGATTCCCCTGCTGGTGCCGCTGTTCGTGGGCGCGTTCCGGCGGGCGACGGATTTGGCGATGGCAATGGAGGCGCGCTGCTACCGCGGCGGCGAGAACCGCACGCGCATGAAGGAGCTGGGCTATACGCGCGTCGACTTCGCTGCGCTTTTCGTGATGGCCGCCTTCATCGCGCTGATCGTCGTGCAGGGGAGGCTGCTTCATGTCCTCTTCTGAAGCGCGGCGCATCCGCCTGATCCTCGAGTACGACGGCACGAGCTACTCCGGGTGGCAGCGGCAGATCAACGCGCCCAGCGTTCAGCAGACGCTGGAGGAAAAGCTTTCGCGGCTCCTGGGCGAAGCTGTGTCGGTGACGGGCTCCAGCCGTACGGATGCGGGCGTGCATGCGCTGTGCCAGAACGTGCACTTTGACACGACCTCCCGCATCCCGGGCGACAAATTCGCCTTTGCGCTCAATACCCTGCTGCCGGACGACATCCGCGTGCGCGAATCGATGGACGCGCCGCCAGACTTTCACGCGCGGTTTTCCGCCACGGGTAAGGTCTACCGTTACGCCATCCAAAATACGCGTCACGCGCCCGCTGTCGACCGCCTGACGCACGCGCATGTCCCCCTGCCTCTAAATGTAGATCGGATGGACGTGGCCGCGCAGGCCATGGTCGGCTATCACGACTTCGGGGCGTTCGCTGCGGCCGGTTCTGTGGTGCGCGACACGCGCCGCACGATTTACCGCGTGAAGGTGTACCGGCACGCGGAGCGCGTCTACCTGCTGGTGCACGGCGACGGCTTCCTGTACAACATGGTGCGCATTCTCGCAGGCACGCTCATCGGCATCGGGAACGGCAAGCTGCCGCCGGCGGCGCTTTCGCGGGCCATCGAAACGGGCGACCGGCTGGATTTGGGCATGACCGCGCCCGCAAGGGGCCTTACGCTGCTTCGCGTCTTTTACGGAGACGACGAGAAGGCGGCGGTGTATTTCGACGTATAGCCAACCTTTTACCTCCCAATTCGCTCTAACAGATGAAGACGAGGGCGAAAGGGAGGTTTTTTTATGAGGAAAAGGCTGTTCGTTATATTGTTGCTGCTCGCGAGCCTGGCGCCGCGGGCCGTGTCTGCGCACGAGGACGCGCAGGCGTACCTTGCGTGCGGGGCGTACAACGAGGCGTATATCATGGCCCGGGCGTCCGGCGACGAGAAGGTCATGGGCTTGGCGCTCGCGCAGATCGCGGAGCGGCCGGAGCTCTGGCGCGTGCGCTGGGAGGAGGGCAAAGCGGGCTACGCAGACGTGAGCGGTACGTGGCGCATCGCGCCGCAGTTTTTCTTCGCGCGGAACTTCAGCGAGGAAGGCTACGCGCCCGCCAAGCAGGCGCGGAACCGGATGGGTGTAATCGACCGGACGGGCGCGTTCGTCGTGCCGCCCGAGTGGGAGGCGGTAAGGGAGATTCGTGACGGGTACGTTCTGGTGAGCGAGAGAGAGAACGGCCGGGGGCGCTGGGGATGCGGCATCATAGATCTGGCGGGCCGCGTGATCATCGAGCCGAAGTACGAGTATCTGGAGCTTCCGAGCGAAGGGCTCATCGTCGCGGGCAGGCTAGACTACCGCATGGGCTATCTCGATCTCACGGGGAAGTGGGCGATCGGGCAGCGCTTTTCGCGGGTATCCTCGTTCCATGACGGCGTGGCGCGCGCCTGGGAGGCGGGAGCAGAGAAGTACGCCCGGGCAGGAAAGATTGACAGGGAAGGCAACTGGATTGAGCGCCCCAAATGGCAGGATATTACAGAGCCGGACGCCGAGGGAAGGCGCTTTGTGTGCAAGCAGTCAGGGGGACAGTGGGGGCTGATCGGCGCGGATGGACTTTGGCTGATACGACCCCGCTGGGACGTTTTGCACGAGCCGGATGGAATGGGCAACCGCGCCGCGCGTGCGGACGACCTGTGGGGCCTGATCGATGCGAACGGGGGCTGGCTTGTAAAGCCCTGTTGGCTTAATGTAAGCTTACCGGACGATCAGGGCGTGCGCGCCGTACGAGCTGCAGACGGCCTGTGGGGGATGATCGACGCGAACGGGAACTGGCTGATGCAGCCTGGGTTTCACTGTGAATGGCTGAGCGCATTCTCTGCCTACGGCTACGCGCTGTATCGCGATGCGGAGGGCGTCGGCGCGCTGGACCGCGGGTATCAGGAGGTCTGGTACGTTCCCTGCGAATCATTCGGAAAGTTTCAGGACGGCGTCGCTGCTTTCACCCGCGCGCAGGGATGTGAGGAGGGCTGCATCGATTTCCTCGGCAATCTGCTGTGGATGGGCAAAAAAGAGATTTAGGGACGTGCATGGGCTTTCTTTGTGCCCCTGCGGCGTGCTATAATAAGGGAACCCCTGCATAGACTGGCAGCGAAGTGTCAACTATGGAGGGGAGCAGGGTGAAGGATTATATAGAGGAGCGCGTGCTGCGCGTGGCGCAGTATATCGTAGACACGGGGGATACCGTCCGGCAGGCGGCCAGGGTTTTCCGCGTGTCCAAATCGACCGTGCACAAGGACCTGGACGAGCGCCTGCCGGAGCTGGACGCGGAGCTGTTCGAGCGCGCTCAGGCGGTGCTCCTTAAAAATAAGGCCGAACGTCACCTGCGCGGCGGGGAAGCGACGCGGGGAAAGTACATCGAAAAGCGCAGGGCGGCGGAGACGTGAGGCGTACCAAAGGAGAGAAAGACGATGTTTGGATCGGATGATATTGCCATCGACCTGGGCACGGCGAGCGTGCTGTGCGTCATCAAGGGGAAGGGAATCGTCCTGCGCGAGCCCGCGGTGGTGGCGGTGGACAAGGCGACGCGCGGGATCCTCGCGGTGGGCGAGGACGCGCAGCGCATGCTGGGACGCACGCCCGCCGGCATTCTGGCGATTCGCCCCCTCAAGGAGGGCGTCATCGGGGATTACGACCTCACGGAAAAGATGCTGCGCTACTTCATGCGCAAGGTCGTCGGCAAGCGCACGCTGTTCAGGCCGCGCACGGTGGTCTGCGTGCCGGGCGGCGTCACCGAGTTCGAGCGCCGTTCGATGGTCGACATCCTGCTGGACGCGGGCGCGCGCAAGGCGCAGCTCGTGGATGAACCCCTGGCTGCGGCGGTGGGCGCGGGCTTGGATGTGACGCAGGCCTACGGCACGATGGTGCTGGACGTGGGCGGCGGCACGGCGGATCTGGCGGTGCTCTCCCTGGGGCGCGTGATCGTGGGCAACACGGTCAAGATCGCGGGCGACCGCTTCGACGAGGCGATCACGCGTTACGTGCGGCGCAAGCACAACCTGATGATCGGCGAGCGCACGGCCGAGGAACTCAAAATCACCATCGGCGCGGCGATGACGCGCGGCGACAAGCTGACGATGGAGGCGACGGGGCGCAGCCTGATCACGGGCCTGCCCAAGACGATCAGCCTCGGTTCGGACGAGATGGTGGAGGCGCTGGACGAACCGCTGCAGGAGTTCATCGAGAACGTGCACGCGCTGCTGGAGCGCACGCCCCCGGAGCTGGCGGCGGATATCTTCGAGCGCGGCATCACCATGACCGGCGGAGCATCGCAGCTGTTCGGATTCGACCAGTACATCACGAAGTATTTGAAGGTTTCCTGCCGCGTGGCGGAGGACCCCGAAGGGTGCGTTGCCATCGGCATGGGACGCATGCTGGAGGACAAGGATGCGCTGGGCGGCCTGCTCAGCGAGGGGAAGAGAAGATAAAAAATTGCGCGCGGCGTGCGGCGGACGAATCCGCGCGTGCTGCGCGCTTTGCTGCGTGAGGGAGAAAAGGACGCTCATGCCTCCTCCGGTTTTCCGACGATCCGCTTGTCCCAAAGGCCGTACTGCTCCCTGTTTTGCAGGGCCTTGAGCATATATTCCTTCAGGTGCGGATAGGTATGGGAGAGGGTCGCGAGCAAATCCTTCATCTCCTGGCGCTTGGTGTTGCCGTCCGCCGGACAGGGGTTGTGCACGACGGGCAGGGCGAGCTCCCTCGCCATGTGGATGACGTGCTTTTCGGGAAGGTAGACCATCGGCCGGATGGCCGTGATGCCCGTGCGCGAGAGGTACGTATTCGGGTGAAAGGTGTGCAGGCGCGCTTCAAAGACGAGGCTGAGCAGGAGCGTTTCGATGACGTCGTCACGGTGATGCCCCAGCGCAACCTTGTTTGCACCCTGCGCGACGGCTGCGTCGTAGAGCGCGCCGCGGCGCATCTTGGCGCACAGCGCGCAGGGATTGGGCTCTTTGCGAATGTCGAAGATCACCTGCGCGATCTGCGTCTCGACGACGGTGTAGGGCACCTCGATCCGCTCGCACAGAGCGCGGATGCCGCTGACGTCGAATGGACGCAGGCCCATGTCGAGCGTGATTGCTGAAAGCGCGAAGTTTTTATGGCTGAACCTGCGATATAGGGAAAGCGCGTAGAGCAGCAGCAGGCTGTCCTTGCCGCCGGACACGCCCACAGCGATGCGATCGCCGTCCCCGATCAGTGAAAAGTCTTCGTCCGCGCGGCGGATGCAGCCCAGAACGGTCTTCAAATAGCAGTCCCCTCTTCCATACCGTGAAATCTGTCAGGAGAATAGTATAGCAGTCATTGACACCGGGCGCAAGAAATGTTATCCTAAAAAACGTTGTGATTCGATAAAATCATACCGGGAGGAATTGCATGCATCCTGCACTTTATTCGCTGGCCGCCGCCGCGCAGAATACGTTTATCTGGTCCGAGCACATCGGAAAGGTGATTACGACGGCGCTGCTCAGCATGGTGCCCGCTTTCGAGGGCCGTTACGCGATTTCAGTGGGCCTGGCCATCGGCATGCCTGTCGTCTTCACCTACCTGCTGGCGTTCGTCTTTTCGACCCTGCCGATGCCGTTTATCATGTGGCTGCTTCGCCCCATCCTGAAGTGGCTCTATTCCCTGCCGATCAGGCCCCTGCAGCGCTTTGCCGCGTGGGTTGAAAATCGCTCCATGCGCAAGTCCAAGGAGGTTGACACCAAGGGGCTGCTGGGTCTTTTCCTGTTCGTCGCCATTCCCCTGCCGGGCACGGGCGTATGGACGGGCACCGCGATCGCAACGCTGCTTGAGATGAACCGGAAACAGGCGGGCATCGTGATCGTGCTGGGCAACCTGGTCGCCTGCCTGATCATGACGCTTTTGACCACCGGCGTGCTTTCGTTTTTCTGAGCCGGACGGTGACACATGGGGCAACCTGTCACTTGACAGGGCAGGGACCGCCCTGTTATAATGCGAAGCGATGACAAGTGAATAACCTTATCCAGAGTGGCGGAGGGACTGGGCCCGATGAAACCCGGCAACCGGACGGAGACGTTCAGGTGCTAATTCCCACAGCGGTTTTCCGCTGAAAGATGAGGTGTGGGTTATCCGCTAATCCGCCTCGTCTTAGGACGAGGCGTTTCTTATGACCGGCGCTGCAAGGCGCAAGAGCAAAGGAGAATGTACGTGAGAAGACTGTTTACTTCCGAATCCGTCACCGAGGGACATCCCGACAAAATGTGCGACCAGATCAGCGACGCGGTGCTGGACGCGATCCTGGCGCAGGACCCGACTGCGCACGTCGCCTGCGAGACGGCCACGACGACCGGCCTTGTGATGGTGATGGGCGAAATCACGACCACCGCTTACGTGCCGGTGGACGATATCGTCCGCAAGGTGGTCACCGACATCGGTTACGACCGCGCCAAGTACGGCTTTGACGGCACCACCTGCTCGGTGCTCACCGCGCTGCACGAGCAGTCGCCCGACATTGCCCAAGGCGTCAACGCGGCGCTGGAGGGACGCGCGGCGGGCGAGAAGGAAATCGGCGCAGGCGATCAGGGGATGATGTTCGGCTACGCCTGCGACGAAACACCGGAGATGATGCCCATGGCCATCGCGCTGGCGCACCGCATAACCCGCAAGCTGACCGAACTGCGCAAGGACGGCACGCTGCCGTGGCTGCGCCCGGACGGCAAAAGCCAGGTGACGGTCGAGTACGAGGACGACAGGCCCGTGCGCGTGGACGCGGTGGTCGTCTCCACGCAGCACGATCCCGACATCGCCTACGAGGAGCTGCGCGAGGAGATCATCGAGCGGGTCATCCGTTCCTCCGTTCCGGCGGACCTGCTCGACGGCAATACCAAGTTTTACGTGAACCCGACCGGCCGCTTTGTCATCGGCGGCCCGATGGGCGATTCCGGCCTGACCGGCCGCAAGATCATCGTCGATACCTACGGCGGCTACGCCCGCCACGGCGGCGGCGCGTTTTCCGGCAAGGACCCGACGAAGGTAGACCGCAGCGCGGCCTACGCGGGCCGTTACGCCGCCAAAAACATCGTGGCGGCGGGGCTTGCAAAGCGCTGTGAGATCGAGCTTGCGTACGCCATCGGCGTAGCGCACCCGGTGAGCCTGCTGGTGGATACATTCGGCACGGGGGTGATTCCGGACGACCGGCTGGCGCAGATCGTCGCGGAGGCGTTTGACCTGCGGCCCGCGGGCATCATCGAGATGCTCGACCTTCGCCGCCCGATCTACCGCCAGACCGCGGCCTACGGCCATTTCGGCCGCACGGATGTCGACCTGCCGTGGGAGCGCGCCGACAGGGCGCAGCTGCTGCGCGAAAAGGCCGGGCTGTAAAACGGAACAGAAGCCGCGCGGCGGGAAAGAAGTTTCCTGCCGCGCGGCCTTTGAATTTGCCCGCTGGCCCACCGCGCGGTTGCAAGCGGGGAACGGCTTTGGTATAATAGGCATATCGCGGAAACTGCCGCTTCACTTCGCATGGGGAAGCGGCGTTTTCGTTTCGGAAGGGGGATTTGCGTGGAGGACTTCGAGGCCGTCGTGGAGGAGACCGTCTTTCGCAACGAGGAAAACGGCTACAGCGTCCTTCAGGTGCGCGTGGGCAAGGCTCGTACGTCCGCGGTAGGCGTGCTGCCCTCGCTTGGAGCGGGCGAGCATCTGCTGATACACGGGGACTGGGTCGAGCACCCGGTCTACGGCAAGCAGATCAAGATCGCCGCCTGCGAGGTCGTCAAGCCTACGACGATCACCGGCATTGAGAAGTACCTCGCTTCCGGCCTGGTGCACGGCATCGGCCCGGCGACGGCCAAGCAGCTCGTGCAGCACTTCGGAAAGGACACGCTGGACGTGCTGGCCTGCGCGCCGGAGCGGCTGCTGGAGCTGCCGGGCATCGGCAAGAAGCGCGCGGCCATGATCGCGGAAAGCTATCAGGAGCAGGCCCAGCAGCGAGACGCGATGGTCTTCCTGCAGACCTACGGCGTGAGCCCTTCGCTCGCGGTCAAGATCTTCAAGGTGTATGGAGAGCGCGTGCAGGACGTCATCCGCAAGAATCCCTATCGCCTCGTGGAGGACGTGACCGGCGTGGGCTTTAAGACTGCCGACCGCATCGCCTTTTCGCTGGGCGTGGAGAAGGAGAGCGATTCCCGCCTGTGCGCGGGCGTCAAATACGCGCTGGAGGACGCGGCGGGCGGCAGCGGGCACACGTATCTGCCAAGGCCCGTGCTGCTCCAGCGTGCCGCCCGGCTGCTCGAAGTGGAACCGGAGCTGCTCGAGCGCGCGATCGACGCGCTGATCCTCGGTCACGAGCTGGTAGCGCGTGAAATGGAGCAGGACGGGGAGCCGGTGGTGGCGGTGTACCTGCCTTCTTATTACAGCGCAGAGGGGGAGGTCGCGCGGCGGCTGCGCGAGCTGCTGGAGGCGATGCCATCCGGCGGGTTTGAGGACGTGCAGGCGCAGATCGGGGAGCTGGAGCGCGTCGAGGGCATCGCCTTTCACAGCCAGCAGCGCCTGGCGATTGAGACGGCGGTGAGAAGCGGCATGACCGTCATCACTGGCGGTCCCGGCACGGGCAAGACCACGATCATCAACTGCATCATCCGCCTGCTCTCCATCGAGGGCGAGGTGGCGCTCGCCGCGCCCACCGGCCGCGCCGCCAAGCGCATGACCGAGGCGACGGGCGTGGAGGCGAAGACGCTGCACCGCCTGCTCGAATACGGCGGCGAGGAGGGCAGCTTCGCGCGCGGGGCGGACAACCCCCTGGAGTTCGATACGCTGATCGTAGACGAGATGTCCATGGTGGACATCTTCCTGATGCGCTCCCTCCTGCGCGCGCTGATGCCTGGCACGCGCCTCATCATGGTAGGCGACGCGGATCAGCTTCCCAGCGTCGGGGCGGGCAACGTGCTCTCCGACATTCTGGACAGCGGCGTGGTTCCTTCGGTACGCCTGACGGAAATCTTCCGCCAGGACGAGAGCAGCATGATCGTCGTCAACGCCCACCGCATCAACCGCGGGGAGATGCCGCGCCTGAACGTGAAGGGCAGCGATTTCTTCTTCGAGCGCCGGGAGTCGCCCTCCGTCGCGGCGCAGACGGTCGTGGAGCTGTGTGCGCGGCGCATTCCGGGTTTCCTCAAGGTCGATCCGGTGCGCCAGATTCAGGTGCTCGCCCCTACGAAGAAGGGCGAATGCGGCGTATGGGCGCTTAACACCCTGCTGCAATCCTGCTTCAATCCGCCGCGACCCGGCAAACACGAGCGCGTGGTGGGCGAGGTCACCCTGCGCGAGGGCGACAAAGTGATGCAGACGCGGAATAACTACCAGCTCGAATGGAAGAAGGAGGGCGTCTTCGGCTGGGAAAACGGACAGGGTGTGTTCAACGGTGACATGGGATTCGTTCAGCAGGTGGACGAGGAGGCGCGCACGCTGACCGTCTGCTTTGACGACGACCGTATCGCCTCCTACGAGGGCGAGCAGATGGACGATCTGGAGCTGGCCTACTGCGTTTCGGTGCACAAGAGCCAGGGCAGCGAGTTCCCGGTCGTGGTGCTGCCGGTGGTCGGCGGGCCGCCGATGCTGCTCACGCGCAACCTCTTTTACACCGCGGTGACGCGCGCCCGGCGCATGGTGATGCTCGTAGGGCGGGAGAGCGCCATCCGCACGATGGTGGAGAACGCCTATATTTCCAGGCGATACAGCGCGCTATGCCAGCGGCTGCGCCAGGGCGTTTGAGGCCGGCGCAGCCGCGGCGCGAAAGAAGACCTCCTGTTTGCAGAAAACCCATATTTCGCATGAAAAAACAGGAAATATGTCTCCGTTTTTCATGAAAGCTTCTTGCTTTTTTAAGCAAGAGGGACTATAATGACAATGGTTTCAATCTACCGGGTCTGTGGTTGAAAGTCGATGCCAGTCGCAGGCGAAGCGATCCACGTAAACCGGCCAAAGTGCTGGCGAGCATGGTGCGGCTTAGAGGTAAGACCGTCCGGGCGATGTCCGAGAGGCTTAGTAGTGGGGCGCCAAGGCGTAGGAGCGAACGGCCCAGGCGGCGAGTGTGGGGTCAAAGACCAGGTCAGCCGGCGGAACGAATACCTATCTATTTTTGCGGGGGGAAACTATCCATGTATCAAGACAAGACGCTGGTATGCAAGGACTGCGGAGCTGAATTCGTGTTCACCGCAGGCGAACAGGAATTCTACGCGGAGAAGGGCTTCCAGAACGAGCCGTCCCGTTGTAAGAGCTGCCGTCAGAACCGCAAGGCCAGCAGAAACGCCAACAACGGTGAAGCGCGCGAAATGTACGAAACGACCTGTGCTGCATGCGGCGCACCCACGCGTGTGCCCTTCATTCCCAAGAACGACCGCCCCATCTACTGCAGCGAGTGCTTCGCCGCGCATCGTCGGTAATCCCCTCGTGCACTGCATTTGATGAAAAGACCCGCCCTGTCATGGGGCGGGTTTTTTTCCTTGCTGTAAAAGATTTTGCGATCTGTTTTCGCGCGGAAACGGATGTTTGGAAAGGAACGGCGACAGCCCGTTTTTCCGATGCCGGATGGAACAGGTTGTCTTTCGTCGCCGGGGTATCGCCCGTCTTATCGCGCAAACCGACCTTTTAGGGAAGCTTATCCACAGGAAATGTGAAGAAAATATTAAGGAAATAAGACAATCCACGGATTTATCCACAGATTCCACAGGCGGTGTGCAGAATCTCTTTGTGCGTGAAATGTGGAAAAGACGAGCGCAAATGTGCACAAAACGAAAGAGGTTTGTGGAAAACCTGTGCAGAACCCGTAATCCCTGTTCGGATGCTTTACCGGCGGCATGCGGATGTGTTACAATACAATGACTGAAGATAAAAGAGGAGATTACGCGCATGAAAAAATACGGCGTGCTGCTTTGCGACGCGGACGATACGATTTTTGATTTCGGCAGGGCGGAAGTCGCCGCCTTTCGGGAAGCGATGCGCTCCTTTGACTTGCCGCAGGACGATGCGTGGCTCCTGCGCTATAGCGAGATCAACAAGGCGCTGTGGAAGGCCTTTGAGCGCGGAGAGGTGACGCAGCCTGTGCTCCGCGTGAAACGCTTTGAGCAGCTGCTTTACGAGATGCGGGCTTCCCGCGACGCAAAAGCGCTGAGCTATGCGTACTCGGAGGCGCTGGGGCGTTGTCCGGCGACGCTTGCGGGCGCAGAAGAGGCTGTCGAGCGATGGAGCCGCCGGGTGCCGGTCGTCATCGTCACCAACGGCGTCGCTGCGGTGCAGCGCGGGCGCATGGAGCGTTCGCCCGTGCGCCATTGCATCCGGGGAATGGTGATTTCCGAAGAGGTCGGCGCGGCGAAGCCCGACCCCAAGATGATCGAGGAAGCGCTTCGCATGGTGGGCTGCAGCGATAAGTCGAGCGCGCTGATGCTGGGCGACTCGCTTACGTCGGACATCGCGGGCGCGGCTAATGCGGGGGTGGATAGCTGCTGGTTCAACCCGCAAGGTAAAGAAAACGCGACCGCCATCAGGCCGACCTATGAAGTGCGTTCGCTTTGTCAGGTGGACAGCCTTCTGGGATAAATTGTTTGGCGGGTAATTTTTGCCGTGCAGGAACAAAGCGGCATTCTGATGCGTCTTTGAAGGAGAATAAACAGGCAGCGGCGCGGGCCACAGGGCCGCGCTTGCGGAAAGGTGAGGTGCAGGGGATGAAGGACAGGATGAGGCGAAGGGGAAAACGGGCGGCGTTGTGCGCGGGGCTGCTCGTCCTCACGCAGGCGCTGGGCGGATGTTTTTTGGCGCCCGATCCGACGCTTGACCCGCTGGCGATCGATCCGAACCAGACGCCGATCCCGTTCGGCCCAACCGAGACGGCGGGCCCGACGCTCGCCCCGACGCCGCAGCCCTCCACGGGCACGTCCGGCGGATGGGAAGAATGGGCGCCCGTCGAACATCTTCCCACGCCTGGCCCGACGCCCACGCCGGTCGCCGTAAAGCCGACGGCGACGCCGTCGAGTTGGAAGACGAGCACGGACGACTATTACGCGGGCTATCCGGTGCTCAAAGTGGGCTCCTCAGGTTCCGACGTCAGCGACATGCAGACGCGCCTCAAGGAGCTGGGCTATTACACCGGCTCGATAGACGGACGATTCGCGGGCGGCACGCAGGACGCCGTGAAGGCCTTCCAGAGCGCGAATGGGCTCACAGCCGACGGCATTGCGGGACGCGCGACGCAGGACAAGCTGTATTCCACGGGCGCGGTCGCGAAGACAATTACCACTTCCGGCACGTCGAGCGCCTATTCGCTGCTCAAAGACGGCTCTTACGGCACGGAGGTGCGCAAGCTGCAGGCGCGGCTGACGGAGCTCGGCTACTACGCGGGCGGTGTCGACGGCGTGTACGGCTCCTCCACAGAAAGCGCGGTCAAGTCCTTTCAGCGCGCAAACGGACTGTCCGCGGACGGCCAGGCGGGCGAGGCGACGCAGAAGAAGCTGTACAGCTCCTCGGCCAAGTCCAACAGCCGCCCCGTGACTACCGCAGACCCGACGGCGACGCGCTCGCTCTCCGTCGGAATGGAGGGCAACGACGTATACAGCGCGCAGGAACGTCTTATCACGCTGGGTTACCTGTCGGGCGTGGCGGACGGCGTTTTTGGCGCGGAAACCGAAAGCGCGGTCGTTGCCTTCCAGAAGCGCAACAACCTGACGGCAGACGGCGTCGTCGGCGCTTCCACGCTTAAGAAGCTGAACAGCTCCGGCGCCAAGAAGGCGGCCAGCGCGTCGGCGACCGCGACGCCCAAGCCGGGCACGTACGTGGTGATCCGCGAGGGGGATTCGGGCACGCTCGTGTTCGACCTGCAGGAACGCCTGTACGAGCTGGGATATTACTCGGGGCGCGTCGACGGGCGCTTCGGCGCGGGCACGACCTCCGCGGTCAAAGCTTTCCAGGCTGCCAACGGGCTTTCGTCGGACGGCATTGCGGGCCAGGCGACGCAGAAGAGGCTGTACGCATCCGACGCAAAATTCAACCCGGATCTCATTGGAAACGTGACGCCTGTTCAGCCGACCGCGACGCCGGGCGTTTCCACGGACAAGCTGCTCAAGCGCGGCTCGACCGGAGACGACGTGCGCCGTCTGCAGCAGGCGCTGCTCAGCCTCGGGTATTACGAGGGGCAGGTAGACGGCACCTACGGCGCGTCCACCGAGGCGGCGGTTCGTCTGTTCCAAACGTATAACGATATGCGCGCGGACGGCGTGGCGGGCGCGCAGACGCTCACGACCCTGTACGGCGGCCATGCCGCCGCCTACCCCGGCGGACAGGTGAAACCGACGGCGACGCCGCAGGGAAGCTACGCCACCCTCAGGGAGGGCGACGTGAGCGAGCAGGTGAGGCTCATGCAAAAGCGCCTGTATGCCCTGGGATACCTGCCGGAGTATCTGACGGACGGCGACTTCGGTGAGCGGACGGTGGAGGCGGTGAAGAACTTTCAACGCCGCAACGGCCTGAACGACGACGGCGTAGCGGGCCCCGGGACGCTCGCGATTCTCTACGCATCCTCCGCGTTGCCGTACCAGGGCGGCGAGACCTCCTCGGGGGGCGTGGAGCTCGACGCGCTCAAGACCGGCAGCCAGGGAGACGAGGTGACGCAGCTGCAAAAAGCGCTGGCGGACATCGGCTGTTACATGGGCACGGCGGACGGCATCTTCGGCGCGTCCACCGCGACTGCGGTCAAGCTCTTCCAGGCGCTGAACAGCCTGACGCCGGATGGCGTTGCGGGCAGGGAAACGCTCGTGCTGCTCTACAGCGGGGATGGTAAGGGGATCAAGAACCTGACGCTGACCGATCTTTCTATCGGCGCGACGGGCGAAGCGGTCAAGGCGCTGCAGATCATGCTGATTTCGCTCGGCTATTTACAGACGGAGGACATCGGCACGTTCGGGGATTTGACCGCGGCTGCGGTCGTCCGCTTTCAAAATGCCTATGGTCTGGAACAGACGGGCGTCGCTACGGTTGCGATGCAGACGCTGCTCTACAGCGGACAGGCGGCGGGCGGGCCCATAGACTGATAAAAAAGAACAGACACGACAAAGGGGAGGCCTTACGGCATCCCCTTTGTCGCGCCCTAACGATTCGCGTCCTTGCCGGGCGGGGCTTTGTCCGAAGCAAAATGCCATTTGCGGAAAAAGCATTGCCCGCTGTATTCCTCTAAAATGAGCGTTCATTCTGCACGAGGCCATCGGTGAAGCGGCGGCAATATTCAGAAGAAATTACGCCGGGCGGCATAGTAGCTGTCGATTTCTTCCTGCGCGCCGGACATGGGCTCCATCGTGTCGTGCGGCGCATCTTGCGGTATATCCCCCGGCGTAAGCGGTGGCGGATCGACGACGTCTTTGAGCAAAAGGCAGACGGTCGCGAGAAACCATGCTTCCAGCGCGCTGCTGAGCGGAAAGCGCACGAGCCAGGAGACGACGAGCGGCGGCAGCAGTTTGCCAGCCAGCAGCGTGACGAGATGGACGGGCAGGCAGAGCAGCAGCAGCCCGGCCGAAGCAAAGAGCAGCGGGACATAGACGGATTGTTGGGGACACAGCATGTTGCGCACACGGCAGCGCGCTTTCGTACCGACCAGACGTACCGCGGCGGAAAGAACCAGCATGCCCATTGTACAATAAAACAGAATGGAATAGAGGAACTGAACGAAGCTGTTTACTTCGGTCATGATGAAGAAAAAAGCAGCAAATATCAGCAATTCGAGAAGCAGCGCGACGAAGACGAGCAGCAGGCACTTGGGATAGGCGGCGGGCCAGCGAAAGGGCTCGAAGAAGCGCGCGGAACGGAAGCGTTCGCCCTTGATGAAAACGCACACGGCGAGGCGCATTTTTCCCAGCAGGAGGACGAGCGCGAGGGTGAGCACGAGCGGCACGCCCACGTAACCGAGCCAGACGGGCGGGGTTTCAAAAAACAGAGCGGGCAGCACTGCCGCCAAGGTTAGAAGGGAGAGGAGCAGCGACAGCGCGATGTCCAGGACGATCCAGAGGAGCAGGCTCCGCCGGCGGGTGCGCAGAAGATGAAAGGAAAAAGCGTATGTATCCCGGCAGGTGAAAAAGCAATCCTGAAGTCTGTTCATTCCCGCAACCTCCCTGTCTTTTAAAATGAGGAACAAATGTTCTGTAAAGAGTATAGCATAATGCCAGAACTGCGTAAAGAGAGGCAGGCGAAATTTTCCTTGACATGCGCGCCGTCCGGTCATATAATATACAAATCAATCATTCCTGAGCTATGCGGGAGTAGTCGGCGCGGCAGCGCGGCGGGGTCAACACACTGGCGGGCTTGCCCGTCTGGCTTTGCCTGAAACGACGAGACGCTTGAAACGGATGAAGAGGAGGCTTCCTCTGTCCGTTTCGGGCGTCTTTCTTTGTCTCGCGCGACATAAGCTGACATAGACAGGGACAGGAGGAAACGAAATGAGCACGACGATGCTGCTCCTGACGGCGGTAGCGCTCTCCATGGACGCGCTGGCCGTATCGATCTCCAACGGGATGACGATTCACGATCTGAAGGCGCGCGACGCGCTGAAGACGGGTTTCTTCTTCGGCGCATTCCAGGCGCTGATGCCCGCGATCGGATGGCTGGCCGGGACGAGTATACGGGACATGATCGTCTCCGTGGATCACTGGGTGGCGTTTGGGCTGCTGGCGGTCATCGGCGGCAAGATGATCTGGGATACGTTTCACGAGCAGGGGGACGACAGCGTCGCGAACCCGACGGACACGCGCGTGCTGCTGATCATGGCCGTTGCGACGAGCATCGACGCGTTGGCCGTGGGCATCAGTCTTGCGATGGAGCAGGTCGCCATCGTGCCGGCGGCGCTGACCATCGGCGCCGTCACGTTTTCGCTCTCCGCGTTGGGCGTGCTGCTGGGCAAGAAGCTGGGCGAAACCTGCCAAAAGCGCGCTGGGCTGATCGGCGGCATCATCCTCATCCTAATCGGCCTGAAGATCTTGATCGAGCATATCACCCAGGGCGTATAGGCTTAAAGCGAGCAGGCGCGAAAGAGATCTATAAGGTAGGCGCGGTATCCCTCGTCCGCAAAGAGCAGCGCATAGGCATCCTGCCCCGCCTGGATGAAGGCTTGCGAGAGCCCCTTGAGCCCGTAAGCGTAAAGAGGACAGAGCGCGTGCGCGCGGGCGTCCAGGCAAACGGAAAAGCGATCCGCCTCCGCGCGACAAAAGAGCGGGAACAGGCGGCAGGCGAGCGGGCGGTTCTGCCGCGGGCAGGCCCCTGCGCAGGTGAAAAGCCGCGCCCTTTTCCCGCCGAGGTCATAGGGAAGCGGCGTCACGCGGGCCCAGGCGGCTGTCTCGTAAAACGCTTCCTCGCCGGGAAAGAGCAGCATGCCGTTTTCGTCCGCCTGTTCGCCCTGGCAGCATGCGTGCGCGCAGAGCCGCCCGCAGTCCGCCAGGAGAGGCGTCACGCCTTCCAGAAGGTCGCGGGCTTTTGCGAGGACTTCTTTTGAATACATAAGCTTTCTTCCTTTGGGGCAGGGCCCCTTTTTTGTTTGCGCATATACGATTCGCCGTTCGCCGATGCAAACCCTTTATCCTCTTGCACCCTTTGCGCACGTCATGTATAATAAAAGGAAACGTAAGGGGGGAGCACCGTGCAGTTATGTCAGCATGCGTGCACCAAAGAGGTGCATTTGGGCAGCGGGGCCGGCGGCCTGCTGCTGCAGCGCAGATTGCCGGACTGCGTGGACGAGCTGCTCAGGCGCTTCGGCGGTCAGGTGCAGATGATTTACATCGATCCGCCCTTTAACACGGGTCAGCGCTTCGACATGAAGATGCGCGTGGGCGAGGAGGACTGGAAGCGTTCCCGCGCGAGGCTGACGCTGCCGGCCTACGACGACCGCTGGCCGAGTGAAGAGGAATACCTTTCCATGATGCGAAGCGCCCTTACGCTCGCGCGGGAGCTGCTGCGTGACGAGGGCACGATCTTTCTGCATATCGATTCGCGCATGCACGCGCGCCTTCGCCTGATGATGGATGACATCTTTGGCCCCCAGAACTTTTTAAACGAAATCATCTGGGCCTATCAGAGCGGGGGACGGGCGCTCAACCACTTTTCCCGCAAGCACGACATCATCCTCTTTTACAGAAAGAGCCGTCTGTATTACTTCAATATCCGGTCGGTGCCCGTGCCGCGCGCGGAAAACCGTTCCAACCACATGCGCCGCTGCGTGGACGCCGACGGGCGGACGTATCGCACGATCCGTTCCGGAGGCAAGGAGTACGTCTATTACGACGACGAACCCGCCTATCCCGGCGACGTATGGGACGACGTGAGCCATCTGCAGCAGAAGGACCCGCAGCGCACGGGATACGACACGCAAAAGCCCGTCAAGCTGCTGGAGCGGATCGTCCTCTGCGCGTCGAGGCCGGGCGATATCGTCTGCGATCTGTTCTGCGGTTCCGGCACGACGCTGGTCGCGGCGGCGCAAAACGGCCGGCGCTTTCTCGGCGTCGATCAGAGCGTGACCGCGCACGCCGTCGCGCGTAAGCGGCTGCTCGGCCGAAAGCTGGAAATTGAGACGCAGGCCCAGCCCGTAAACGCGGAGGTTTCGGCGACGTTGATGCCGGGTATCGGTTTTTACACGGTGCAGCTTTTAAAGTACGAGATCGAAGCGGAACTGGGGTGCTTTGACGGGCTGGACGCGGTGGATCAATGGTCCGCGGGCTTCCTGCGCGAGGGCGCGTTTCTCTCCTACGCCAACGCGGTGCGCAGCAAGCAGAGCCCGTGCCTCGCGAAGACGCTGGAAATTCCCGTGCTCTCCGGTACGCCGTGCATCGAGACGGTGGACGTGCTGGGGCGGCGCGCGTTTTACTGTTTTACCGAAACGTCGGGTCAATGAGGAGACGCAAATGAACAACGGATATACGCAATACATCCTGCGGCTGATCGCCGCGCAGGGGGCGCTGGCCTCCGTCTACACGGACCCGCGCGACCCGGACGGCTTTTGCGCGGGCTTTGTGGAATGCGTCAGCAGCCGGCACCTGCTGATGGCGGAGGTGACGCCCTGGGGCAAGCTGGACGGATGGTGTCTGCGGCGCACGACGGACGTATACCAGGTGCTTTCAGGCGAAGAGTACGAGCAGCGCCTGGCAATGCTCCTCTCCCACTATCATCAGCAGCACGTGACGTTCTTTGAAGCGCCTCTGGATGAGGAGGACGACATCCTGCAGTGCGCGTTGAAGTGCTGCAGGGAAAAGCAGCGCGTCGTCAGCGTGCTGATCGCGGACGAGATGATCACCGGGCGCGTGACCGACCTCAACGACCTGCGGGTTACGCTGCGCCTGATGGACTTCTTCGGGCGCCCAGCGGAGGAAGAAACGATTCCGCTGCGCGACGTCGAGGTGCTTTCCATCGACACCGAGGAGGAGCGCATGTACGAGCTGCTGGAGCGGTTGGATGCGCAGCGCCCGCAGATTTTGCCTCCGGAGGAAAGATGAAGATCAAGATTTTGACGATATTCCCGGAGATGTTTGCGCCGGTGCTCGGAGCGAGCATGCTGGGGCGCGCGCAGGAGAACGGACTCCTCTCCTTTGAGGTGATCGACATCCGGCCTTTTTCTTTGCGCAAGCACAAGAACACGGACGACGACCCCTTCGGCGGCGGCGCGGGCATGGTGATGCTGGCGCAGCCGATCGTGGACGCGATGCGCTTCGCGATGGGGGAGAGCTTTCGTGGCCGGCGCATCTACATGTCCCCGCGCGGCCAGACGCTGACGCAGCGCAAGGTGGAGGAGCTCGCGAAGGAGGAGACGCTGATCCTTCTTTGCGGCCATTACGAGGGCGTGGATCAGCGCGCGATCGACCTGTGCATCGATGAGGAGCTATCCATCGGGGATTACGTGCTCACGGGCGGCGAGCTCGCGGCCATGGTGGTGGCGGACAGCGTGGCGCGGCTGATCCCCGGCGTGCTCGGGTGCGAGGAGAGCGCGCAGACGGAATCCTTTTCCTCCGGTCTGCTCGAATACCCGCAGTACACGCGCCCTCGGGTCTTCGAGGGGCTGGAGGTGCCGGAGGTGCTTGTGGGCGGAAACCACGCGCTGATCGAGGATTGGCGCTTCGAGCAGGCGCTTCGCCTTACGCTGGAAAGGCGTCCTGAAATGCTGCGGGGGCTCCCCATGGACAAGCGCCAGCGCAGGATTTTCAACCGCGTGATGGCGTCCAGGGAGCAGCTCTCAGACGGCCAGAGCGACAAATCAGCGCTTATCCCTTCTAACGAAGCGGAGAATCGCGTATACTAAAACAAACAAAAGAGGAGGTCTTGTGGTATGTGGGGTGAAGGAAAGAAAGCGAAGGGCGCTTTTATCGCGCTGTCCGTCGGATACATCGTGCTGGGGCTGGTGTTGCTGCTCTGGCCGCAGATATCCATGAACATCATCTGTTACGTGTTGGGCGCGGCGGCGGTAGCGCTGGGCGCAATAAAACTCTGGCGTTACTTTACGGCGGACGGGCTGGAGCTCATCTTCATGGACATGTCCGCCGGTGTAGTCGCCCTGCTGATCGGCCTGGTGCTGCTCATAAAGCCGGCGCTGCTGCTGGGGCTCATCCCGATCATCCTGGGCGTGATGATCGCCGTAGATGGCACGGCCCGCGTCCGCACGGCGCTCGACCTGCGCACCGTGGGATACAACAACTGGGTGATCGAGCTCATCCTGGCGGTCGTGTCGGTCGCGTTGGGCATCCTGCTGATCGTGAACCCGATGTTCTCTTTGGGGCTTGCGACCGCCTTCATCGGCGCCGCGCTGTGTGTGGACGGCATCATCAACCTGTGGGACGTCTTTTACATCTCCCGTCAGCTCAAAAAACTGCGGGGCTGAAAGACAAAAAATGGACGGCTGTAGCATTCAGCCGCCCATTTTTTTGTCCAACGGAAAGTTGCCGCTCAGTAGGTGTAATTTTCCACCTCAACCTTGTCGGGGTCGGTATAGGGGGCGAGCGTCGAAATCATCTTGACCGGCGCGCTTGAGTTGTTCTTAACGTAGTGGATTTCGCCCGGCTCGATGTGGATGAGCTGACCGGGTTTCATAGGATGTACGACGCCGTCCACCACGATGTCCACCTCGCCCTCCAGAACGAAGAAATTTTCTTCCATGACGTTGTGGTAGTGCGCCTTAAAGTCCTCGCCAGCCTGAAACTGCACCACCGCGAAGTTGATACGCGGTCCCTTCATCAGGTACTTGGGGCCGCTGTTCCCAAAACGGTATTCCCGTTCGTTTTCATCGATGATAAACATAGCCTTTTTCTCCCTTCTACTGCCTTAAACGCCCGGAGCCGCCCACAGGAAGCGCGTCACGCGCTCATCCGCCAAGTGCAGCTGCGCGGCGTACATCTCGCGCCAGGTATCGTACATTTGCCTGTATACGCCGTTATTTTCCATGTTGGGCGTGAAGACGCGATCCCATTTCACGAGCCTTCGCGCCGCCGCCGGAATGTCGTCGTAAATGCCCACGCCGTAACCCGCGAGGATCGCCGCGCCCAGCGCGGTCGCCTCCTTAACCACGGGGACCTTCACCGGCACGCCCAGCATGTCTGAGACGATCTGACACCACAGCGCGCTCTTGGATGCGCCGCCCGCAAAGACGATCTCCGTGGGCATGCCGCCGGTTGCCTCGCGCACGAGCTCCATGTGCCCCCGGGTCACCATCGCGGTGTTCTCCATGATGGCCCTGTAGAATGTGTATCGGTTGAAACGTTCGGGATCGAGGTCAAAGTTAGTGAACGTTGGCGCAGCGTGGCGCCAGGAGATATAGTTCATGACGTCCGAAAATGCGCACATCATGCCATAGCAGCCTGCGGGAATCTTTTCCGCCTGCTCGTTCATGACGTCGTAAGTGTCGCGGCCCGTCGCCTTGGCGATTTCATGTTCAGGCGCGCAGAATGCATCCCGATACCAGCGCATGACGAGACCGGGCTTAAAGGCCAGCGCCTCGTACTGCCAGACGCCCGGCACGGCGTGGCAGTTGACGCGCACGCGGCAAGCAGGATCGGTCTGCCCGCTCGTGGTGTTGAACTCGTACTGCCAGAAGCTGCCGCCGAAGACGGCAGCCTGGCCCGCATCCACGACGCCTACGCCTACGCAGCCCAGCTGCGCGTCGCCGCCCCCGGCGACGACGGGCGTGCCCGCGGCAAGCCCTGTCGCTCCGGCGCCCGCCTCGCTGACCGGGGCCACGACGCTGCCGCACTCGTAGACGGGCGGGAAGATGCCCGTCTTGAGGCCCACGCGCGCTGCGATTTCCTCGTCCCATGCGCGTTTTTGCAGATCGAAGATGCCCGTCGTGCAGCCGTTGGAGGGCTCGGTGGACAGGACGCCCGTGAGCTTGTAGATCAGCCAGTCGTTGAACATCGTGACGTAGGCTGTCTTTTCGTACACGTCCGGCATCTTGTTCTTGACCCAGAGGATGCGGGGCAGTGCGCCCAGCGCATAGGTTTGACCGGACCTGCGGTAGAGCTCCTTTTCAAGCTGCGGATCCCTGCGCACGAGCTCGGCGACCTCGTCGTCGCTGCGTGCGTCGACGTTGGCGCAGGCCCAGATTTCGCGGCCGGCTGCGTCGTAGAGCACGATGCCCTCGCGCATGCAGGTCGTGCTGACCGCCGCGATGCTCGCGGGATCGATGCCGCTTTGTTCGATGACGCCCCGAATGCACGCGCGGGCGAGCTCCCAGTTGTGCACCCAGTCAAAGTCCATGCTGCCGGGGTAGCGTGGGTCCTCCTTGTGCTCCCATTCCTGCTGAACACAGCCGATCTGAATGCCTTCCGTGTTGAACAGAACGGCGCGGACGCTTCCGGTGCCTGCGTCCACGGCCATCAGGTGACGCATTGACATAGAGCTTTCCTTCCTTTCCTGATGATGCAAAAAAACTTACAGCGAAGCGCAGGGGGGCTCTTCGCTGACGAGTTGTGAAGCGGTCTGCTCATCCGTGATGAGCACGTCGAGATAGCCCCCGCGCAGCACGGCGCGGATCGCCTCGACCTTGTGCAAACCTGCGGCGACACCGATGACATTGCTCAGCTCGCGCAGGGTGGAGAGCGGCGTAGAGATGAGACGATTCTCCAAAGGGGTTTGAACGAGGTTGCCGTCGCGGTCGATGAAGTGGCTGAGCACATCGCCCACAGCGCCGTTCATCGTGAGGTAAAGGATGTCGTTATGGCTGAGTATGCCGGAACGGATGACGGTCGCGCTCTCGTGCGTCGATCCGATCCCGACGACCGTGAGCTGCGACAGACCGATCATCCGGCTGATTTCCACGATGGAAGCCTCTTGACAGATGGCGTCCGCCATCTCCTTGGTACTGACCAGCAGCGGCGCGGGCATGAGGTAGAGCTTGGCGTTGAAGACATTTGAACGGGTGTTGGGCAGGTAATAGCTGACCCCGCCCGTGAGCGAGACGCAGGTAAGCGGGGTCTCCGCCATCATCGCCAGGTGGTTGAGTACGCGCCCTGGCGTGTCGCCATAGCCCATGTTGATGCACGGGTTGCCCTGCAGACGGTCCGCGATGTACATGGCGGCCGCCTTGGCGATGCTTTCGTTGAGCTCCGTCGCGTCCGGCGTGCTCGGAATGACGAATACGTCCTTTAAATGGAAGCGGTCGATCATCGCGCGCTCCAGTTCCATGCGGCCGATGCCGTCCGAACGGAGACGAAACTGGATGATGCCGCACTGGCGTGCGCGCTCTAGCAGCTTGATGACGCGCATCCGGCTGATGCCCATCAGGTCAGCGATGGTTTGCTGGGTCAGGTTTTCAAAGAAATAGTACCAAGCCGCCTTGACCATCAGCGATTCTTCGTAGTTCATCCGCATCCTGCCTTTATCGCAGCAGGACAAACAATTATTTGCCCCACAAACAAATGTTTTATAAATAGAGTATAGCATCCGCGCTTGATGATGTCAATTCTTTTTAGAAAAGCGTGGTAAATATTCGTGAATAAAGGAATAATTGCGAAAAGATGTGGATAAATAGTTGACAAGTCTGCTGAATTATCGTATGATGGGAATGGGAATAAATTGTTTAGATGATAAACATTTGTTATCGATGGGCAGGTGAATCACGCACCATGGAAAACGACATGCAGGGCGCTTGTCCAAACACCATGATCTCCGTGCGCGGCATCCGCAAGGCCTTCGGGCAAAATGTCGTGCTCAAGGGCATCGACTTGGATGTGCGGGCGGGCGAGGTGCTTGCGCTGATCGGCGGCAACGGCGCCGGAAAATCGACGCTCATGAAGATCGTCATGGGCATTTACCAGCAGGACGATGGGGATATCTACGTCGGCGGGCAGCCCGTCAAGCTGGGGCGGCCGGCGGCTTCGCTGGCACAGGGCATTTACCTCGTGCCGCAGGAGCCGATGCTCTTTCCCAACATGTCCGTAGAAGAAAACGTAACCATGGGTTTTTCGCAGAAGAAGACCGAGCTGCACCGGCGCCTCGTCACGCTGTGCAGCCAGCTGGGCTGGAAGCTCGACCTTTCGCGCCGGGCGGACAGCCTTTCCATCGCGGAACAGCAGCTCGTGGAGATCCTGCGCGGGCTGATGCGCGAGGCGCGCATCCTCATCCTGGACGAGCCGACCAGCTCGCTTACCTTTAACGAGGTGGAGTCGCTCTTTCGCACGATTGAGGATCTCAAAAAGAAGAACATCAGCATCATCTACATCACACACCGCCTGACGGAGGTATTTGAAATCGCGACGCACGTGGCGATCATGCGCGACGGTATCATCACGCTCTCGGGTCCGGTCGCGGATTTTGACCGCGAGATGCTCGTGCGGGGCCTGCTGCCGCCGGATACGAAGGAGCGCGAACAAAAGGAAGCGCACCGTGAGATCGACTACGCAGGCTTAAAGCCCGTCCTGCAAGTGCAGCACCTTTCGGGCTATGGCTTTGACGACGTGAGTTTTGAGGTATATCCGGGCGAGATCCTGGGCCTCGCGGGCGTCGTAGGCGCGGGGCGCACCGAGATCGCGACCACAATCTTCGGCAAGGACATCGTGCGGGGCGGCAAGGTGCTGTTGCTGGGCGAGGACATCACCGGCATGAAGACCAAGCAGGTCATGCGAAAGGGCCTCAGCTACGTGGCCGAGGACCGCTTTCTGCACGGCATCTTCCGCATCAGCGACGTGGCGGCCAACACCTCGGCCTCGAGTCTTTCAAGCATGGGCCGCTTCTTCATGAACTTCGGGCGCGAGAGAAGGCTCACGGACGAATACGTGCGGTCCTTCCGCACGAAGGTGACAGGGTGCGACCAACTCATGGGTTCGCTCTCCGGCGGCAATCAGCAGAAGGTCGTCATCGCCCGCTCGCTGTCGACGCAGCCCAAGCTGCTCATTCTGGACGAGCCTACGCGCGGCATCGACGCTGCGGCGCGCGGCGACGTATACGCGATCATCCAGCAGCTGCGCGAGCAGGGGCTCGCGATTCTGCTCATCTCCTCCGACATGGAGGAAATCGTGGAGCTCTCCGACCGTGCGGTGACGATGTACTGCGGGCGGATCAACCACTGCTTTGAAAAGCACGAGATCAATCAGGACAACCTGATGGCCGCCGCCTTTGGCGTGTACGAGGGAGGGGTGAAGGGTGCTTAAAAAACTCCTGAAATCGCGCGAAATGACCTCCATCGTCTTCATCGTCGTGCTGTTTCTGGGCGTGGGGATCGTCAATCCTGCCTTTCTCTCCAGCCGCAACATCATGCTGTGCTTCAACGGCGGCGTGGTCTATACGATCATGGCGATGGGCATCGCGTTCGTCATCATGACCGGGGAGATCGACGTCTCCGTGGGCGCGACTATGGGCATGGCCGCGGCGGTCTCCGCCACCCTGATCAGGGATGGGGCGCCTTGGACGCTGGCGATCGGTGCGGCGCTGCTCATCGGCGTCGCGGTCGGGCTGGTCAACGGTTTTGGCGTGACGGTGATCGGTATCCCATCGATCATCATGACGCTAGGCGTCAACGGCATCGTGCGCGGCCTCATCTACGTGTACACGGGCGGCAAGTGGGTCGAAAACCTTCCTTACGAGTTCAAGGCGCTCTCCCAGGCGAGTTTGGGCTCGATCACCTACTTTTACCTGTCGGCTCTGGTTGCGATGGTCGTCATCCATCTGGTTCTCACGCGGTCGAGACGCGGGCGCTACCTGGCGGCCGTGGGCGACAACATCGGCGGCGCGACGCTGCTGGGCATCCCGGTCACCGGCACAAAGATCGCCTCGTTCGTGCTGTGCGGCGTGGCGGCGGCCGTGGGCGGCGTCCTGTACGTCAGCCGCGTAGGCTTCGTGACGCCCACGGCAGGCAGCGGATACGAAATGAAGGTCATCGCGGCCTGCGTGCTGGGCGGCATCAGCCTTTCAGGCGGCGTAGGCTCCGTGATCGGCGCGACGGTAGGCGCCGCTATTATGGCCTCTATCAGCCGCGTTCTGGTCTTCCTTGGCTTTTCTTCCGACTATGACGACACGATTACCGGCATCCTTCTGATCACGATCGTCGTGTGCGACGCGCTGCTGCAGCACAGGGCTGCAGAGAAGGCGCGCCGGGAGCGGCTTTCGGCAAAGACGGCGAACGCGGGTGCAAAGGAGGCGGCGGCGCAATGAAACGGATGAAGAAGCTGCTTTGCCGCTGGGAGACGTTCCTCGTCGTCCTGCTGCTGCTGGAAATCGTGGTCTTCGGCGGAATCAATCCCAAGTTTTTAAAGCCGCGCGTGCTGCTGGGCAGCATCAACGACTTCATGTCCATCTGCATCATCTCCCTGTTCGTGACGTTCGTGCTCATCACGGGCGGCATGGACATTCAGGCGGGCTCGATCGTGGGGCTCACGTCTATCTCCATCGGCGTGCTCTGGAACGACGTAGGCATGAACATCTGGGTCGCCTGCGCCGTCGGGCTCGTGATCGGCGCGTTGTGCGGCACGCTTTCCGGTTTCTTCGTAGCCTACGCGGACGTGCAGCCGATGGTCGTCACGCTGGGCGGGTCGTTCCTCTATTCGGGTCTGGCGCTGGCGGTCACCAACCTGTCGGCCACGGAGTCGTACAAGGGCATCAGCGGCTTCCCAGAAGCGTTTACAAGGCTGGCGAAGGGACGCGTCTTCCAGGTCGTTCCCTATCAGCTGCTCATCTTCCTGGGACTCGTGGTGATCGCCTACCTCTTGCTGCACCGCACGACGTACGGCCGCAAGGTGTTCCTGTGCGGCGTCAACCGCCACGCGGCGGAATACTGCGGCATCAA
Source organism: Beduinella massiliensis (assembly GCF_900199405.1). Classification (NCBI taxonomy): domain Bacteria; kingdom Bacillati; phylum Bacillota; class Clostridia; order Eubacteriales; family Beduinellaceae; genus Beduinella; species Beduinella massiliensis. The sequence continues at coordinate 2,953,180 of NZ_LT963430.1, read as the reverse complement.
GACGAAGCTCGTCACCATGAGCACGTACACGCTTTCCGGCATGAGCGCTTCGCTGGCCGGCATCCTGCTGACCGCTTACCTGGGCACCTCGAAGGCGGATCTGGGCAAGGAGCTCACGCTGCCGATCATCACGGCCGTCGTCCTGGGCGGTACGTCCAATCTCGGCGGCACGGGCGGCGTCATCGGCACCGCGCTCGCGGCGCTGGTCATCGGCATCCTGCGCTTTGGCATGTCGATGGCGGGCGTCAACACGCAATATCTGGACATTCCGGTGGGCGTGCTTCTCGTCGTATCCGTAGCGCTGCGCTTTGCGGGCAGCAACCCCAGGCTCGCTGCGCTCGTGCAGAAGCTGCGCGCAAAGCGCAGGCGTTCCTCCCCCAAAGGCGGGGTTCAGGCATAAATAACCGGGCAGGCGCAGGGGCTGCACGGTTAAATAATGTAGGAGGTTCCCAATTATGAAAAAGTTTCTCGCTGTCATGATGGCTTGCATGCTGCTCGTCGCCTGCAGCGCTTCCGCTCTGGCGGCCGACATCACGGTTGTTTTCGTACCCAAGCTGACCGGCAACGCGTTCTTCGAGTCCGCGAACGACGGCGCGCAGGAATACGCCTCCAAGATCGAGGGCATGTCCGTCAAATATGACGGCAACCCCGAAGCCTCCATCGCCAATCAGGTTACCGTCATCAACAACGCGATCCAGCAGGGCGCCGACGCACTGTGCGTGTCCTCCGTGGACGCGACCGGCCTGGACGACGCGATGCGCGAAGCCAAGGAAGCCGGACTTGCGGTCGTCACGTGGGATTCCGACGTGTCCGGCGACTGCCGTACCGTCATGGTCTCCCAGGGCACGCCCGAGCAGCTCGGCCAGATGCTGGCCGACATGCTGGCTGAATCCCTGAAGAGCCGCGGCAAGGATCCTGAGAAGGACGCCATCAAGTATTGCTGGCATTACTCCCAGGCGACTGTCGCCGACCAGAACAGCTGGCAGGTAGCCGGCGAAAAGTACATCGCCGAGAAGTACCCGAACTGGGTCAACGTCGCGCCCGACAACTACTACTCCATGCAGGACGCTGAAAAGGCCATCAGCGTGGGTGAGTCCATCCTGACCGCGCATGCGGACATCGACGGCATCATCTGCAACGACTCCACCGCTCTGCCGGGCCAGTGCCAGGCAGCGCAGAACCTGGGCCTCACGAAGGACAACGTCTCCATTACCGGTTTTGCATCCCCGAACTCCATGAAGGACTATTGCCGCGCGGGCATCCTCGAGCGCTGGGGCCTGTGGGATTGCAAGGTGCAGGGCGCGCTGGGTTGCTATCTGGCGTACTACATCGCTTCCGGCAACGACGTGAAGGTCGGTGACAAGATCGACGTTCCGGAAATCGGCACCGTCGAAGTCATGCCCAACACGGTTCTGGACCCGAACGCGTACACGGCGGAGGATTCCGGCGTCGTACTGCTGCCGGAGCGCACCGTCTTCACCGCGGAGAACATGGACAACTATAACTTCTAATATCTTCGGATATTGAAGCCATAAAGCCGAAGTATGGCTGCGGTCCTGCGCCGCAGTCATACTTCGCGTAATGCAGGAAAAAGGAATAAGGAGGAAATCCGCTATGGCAGACAAGGACGGATTGAAAGTCGCAAAGGATTATCACGTAAGCGAACCCTTCGCAAATCAGGGCAGCTTTCACGTCAAGGGCGCGAACAACCTGGATTGGGGGATGAAGAAGCATCTCTCCAATATTTTTGATCCGAAAAGCGGGAACACCGTGATGTTTGCGTTCGACCACGGCTACTTCATGGGTTCGACCGCCGGGCTGGAGCGTCTGGACCTGATCGTGCCCAGGCTCATGCCCTACGTGGACGTGCTGATGGGCACGCGGGGGGCGCTGCGCACCTGCATCCCGCCGACTTGCCGCAAGGCCGTGGCGCTGCGCGTCTCCTCCGGCTCCTCGATGCTGAACGACGATTTGAGCCACGAGGTTCTGGCGGTAGACATCGAAGACGCCATCCGCATGAACGCGGACTGCATCGCCGTCCAGACGTTCATCGGCGCGGACGGGCAGCTTTCCAGCATCGACAACCTCTCCAAGGCGATCAACACGGGCATGCGCTACAGCATCCCCACGCTGGGCGTCGTGGCCGTCGGCAAGCAGATGGAGCGCACGGATCGTTTCTTCAAGCTGGCCACCCGTATCGTAGCGGAGATGGGCGCGAACATCATCAAGACGTATTACTGCGAAAACTTTGAGGAAGTCGTCGCGGCCTGCCCGGTGCCGATCGTCGTCGCGGGCGGCAAGAAGCTGCCCGAGGACGAGGCGCTGACGATGGCTTATCGCTCCATCGCGGGCGGCGCGCGCGGGCTTGACATGGGCCGCAACATCTTCCAGAGCGAGCACCCGGCAGAAATGGCGCAGGCCATCCGCAAGGTCGTTCACGAGGGATACACGGACAAGGAAGCCTACGAATTCTATACGGACGCGATTCATCAGGCATAAAGTCGGAACGGACGGCATCTTGCAGAGGAAGGAGAGAGGCCCATGGCGGAACAAATTCTCAGCCTCGTGCTGCCCGTGCTCGTGATGATCGCGCTAGGGCGGCTGTGCTGCGCTCGCGGCGTTCTAAACGACGAACGGCACCGGGGGCTCAAGGATCTTATTGGGAACGTCCTGCTGCCGGTCGTGCTCTTCAACGCCTTTTTTACGGCGGATTACAGCGCGCGCATGCTGCTCGTGTTTGCCGCCGTCTTTTTAAGCTGCGGGGCCGCGCTCGCGGCGGGCTACGCACTGCGGCGCTTTGCCGCACCGTACGGGCGCTTCATGCCGCTGCTGATGACCGGGTTTGAGGGCGGCATGCTCGGCTACGCGCTGTTCGGCCTGCTCTACGGACAGGGGAGCCTCTCGACCTTCGCCATGGCGGACGTGGGGCAGACGACGTTTGCTTACACCGTGTTTCTGGCGGCGCTCAGGTCGGCGGCTGGGGAACGGACGGACGCAAAAAGCATCATGCGCGGCATGCTGACGAACAGGGCCTTCCTGGGGATGCTGCTGGGCATTCTGCTCGGCGCGCTGGGCGTAGGCAGGCGGCTTCTGCCCACGGCGGCGGGCACCGTGCTGTCCGCGATCATCTCGTTCGTTTCCGCGCCGACCTCCGCGCTGATTCTGCTCGTGGTCGGCTACCAACTGAACCTGTCGCGCGCGCTGCTGCGTCCGGTGCTCACGACCATCGGCCTGCGTCTCGCGGTAATGGCGGCGCTGTGTGCCGTTACGAGCTGGATCATCTTCACGCTTACGCCTTTTGACCATCGCCTGATGACGGCGCTGTTGCTGCTCTTCTCACTGCCCGCGCCATTTATCATCCCGCTTTTTGCTGACGTGGGCGACCAGGGGGAGTACATTTCTACGACGCTTTCGCTATCCACGCTCGTCACCGTGGCGCTGTACGCGCTCATTGCGGCGTACGCGATGGCGTGACGTCTATGCTTCGGGCGCCTGCGGATGCGGGCGCCCGCTTTCTTCCTCCGCGGCGCCCGGCTCCAGGGCGAAAAATGCGCTGGGGCTGATGCCGTATTGCGCCTTGAAGGCGCGGAAGAAGCTGCTGTAATCCGCAAAGCCGCAGGGGCGGCACACCTCGGTGGGCGGCGTCCCGTCCAGCAGCATCTGACGCGCGATAAGCAGGCGCTTTTGCATGACGTAACGATAGACCGACGTGCCGACCGCCGCCTTGAAGGCGTGGCACAGGTGGTACTTGCCCACGAAGAAGCGCGCGGAGAGCGCATCCAGAGACAGCGGTTCGCCGTAGTGCGCGTTGATGAAGTCGAGCACGCGCGCGATCATGGGGTCGGGCAGCGCCTGCGCAGGCGCGCGGCGCGCCAGGTCGGCAAAGAGCCGGTTGACGAGCACGAGCAGCTCCAGCAGACAGCAGCGCGCGGTAATGTCGCAGCCGTACCCGCGCTGGGCCGTCTCCTCGAGCAGGCGCTCCATCAGGTTCGTCAACGCGGCGCGGGAGGCGGCGTCCGGACGGAGCAGGTTGGTGCGGCCATCCCCCTGCGCGCGAAAGCAAGCCTCCAGGTCGGTCTGCCCGGTGGAAAGGCTCTTCATGAACGGACGGCTTACCCACAGAACGATGCGCTCATAGGGCTCGTGGTCAGGGCGGATGAGCGGCTGATGCAGTTCACTGGGGGAGATGAGCAGCAGGTCGCCCGGCTGCAGGCGATAGCTTCGGCTTTCGACGATGTAGCTGACGTCGCCCGAAAGGAAGAGGTACAACTCGTAAAAGTCGTGGTGGTGCAGCGCCACGTCGGCAAGGTAGCTGTCGCGGTAACGAAAGATTTCGTAGGGACATTCCAGCATATACTGGCGCACGTTGAAAGGCTGGGGGCGTTTGGGCATGGCGGCTCCTCCTACCACGGCATCTTTTTTTGCCATCATACGATAAAAACGCAAGATTTGCAATGCGCTGGGCAATGAAAGCGATGGGAATTGCATTTTGTGTGCGGTATAATGCCTGTAAAGAGATTCCATAGGAGGTTGGTTGCCGATGAAAATGTCATTTCGCTGGTATGGCGAGACGGACCCGGTGACGCTTTCGCAGATTCGCCAGATTCCGGGCATGCGCAGCATCGTGAGCGCCGTGTACGACGTGCGCCCCGGCGAGGTGTGGCCGGAGGAGAGCATCGCCCGCCTGAAGCAGCTCTGCGAGGAAGCGGGGCTCGTCTTCGACGTGGTGGAGAGCATTCCCGTACACGAGGACATCAAGCTTGGCCGCGATACGCGCGACCGCTATATCGACGTGTACAAGGAAAATATCCGCCGGGTGGCTCGCTGCGGCGTGAAGTGCGTCTGCTACAACTTCATGCCGGTGTTCGACTGGACGCGCACGCAGCTGGACAAGGTGGGTGCGGACGGCTCCACGAGCCTGGTCATGTACATGGATCAGCTGCGCGGGCTCGATCCCCTGAACGACGGGCTGTCCCTGCCGGGCTGGGATTCCAGCTACGAAAAGGACGAGATGAGGGCGCTGTTCGCGGCTTATCAGGAGGTCGGCGAGGCGGGGCTTTGGCGGAATCTCGAATACTTCCTCAAGGCCGTCATCCCGGTGGCGGAGGCGTGCGGCGTCATGATGGCCATCCATCCCGACGACCCGCCCTATCCCATCTTCGGCCTGCCGCGCATCATCACCTGCGAGGAAAACCTGGACCGCTTCCTGAAGCTGGTGGACAGCCCGGCCAATGGCCTGACGCTCTGCACCGGCAGTCTCGGGTGCGCGAGCAGCAACGACGTCGTGCGCATGGTGAGAAAGTACAGCGCCATGGGCCGCATTCACTTCATGCACATCCGCAACGTAAAGAACATGGAGGACGGCAGCTTCGAGGAGCGCGCGCACCTCTCCTCCTGCGGCAGCCTGGACATGTACGAGATCGTCCGCGCGCTGGTGGAGACGGGCTTTGACGGCTACGTGCGCCCGGATCACGGCAGGATGATCTGGGGCGAGACGGGAAAGCCGGGCTACGGCCTGTACGATCGGGCATTGGGCGCCACGTACCTGAACGGCCTGTTCGAGGCCTGCGAAAAGCAAAAGCGCAGGGATTAAAGAAAGAGGCGATTTGAAAATGATGAAAAATCCGATCAATACCGACCTTCACGGGAAGGTGGCGGTGGTAACGGGCGCGGGCGGCGTGCTTTGCAGCAGCTTTTCCAAGGTGCTCGCGCGCGCGGGCGCGAAGGTCGCGCTGCTCGACCTCAACGAAGCGGCGGCGGCGGGTTTTGCCGCAGAGATCGAGGCGGAGGGCGGCGTCGCGAAGGCGTACAAGTGCAACGTGCTGGACAAGGACATGTGCAAGGCGGTCGCGGAGCAGGTGAAGGCCGGCCTCGGTCCCTGCGACGTGCTCGTCAATGGCGCGGGCGGCAACAATCCGCGCGCGACGACGGACAAGGAATATTACGAGGAAGGCGACCTGGACGCGGACACGAAGAGCTTCTTCGATTTGGAAGCCTCCGGCGTGGAGTTCGTATTCAACCTCAACTTCCTGGGCACGCTGCTGCCCACGCAGGCGTTCGCGGCGCAGATGGTCGGCCGCAAGGGCTGCTCCATCGTCAACGTCAGCTCTATGAACGCCTTCTGCCCGTTGACGAAGATTCCCGCCTATTCCGGCGCGAAAGCGGCGGTTTCTAACTTTACCCAGTGGCTTGCCGTGCACTTCTCCAGGGCGGGCATTCGCGTCAATGCCATCGCTCCGGGCTTTTTCGTGACCAAGCAGAACGAAAAGATGCTCTTTCATGACGACGGCACGCCGACGCCGCGTACGGGGAAGATCCTCGCCGCCACGCCCATGGGCCGCTTCGGCAAGGCGGAGGAGCTCGACGGCGCGCTGCTGTTCCTGCTCAACGAGGAGGCGGCGTCCTTCATCACGGGCGTCGTGCTGCCCATTGACGGCGGCTTCTCGGCCTATTCCGGGGTGTAAAATGCAGGTAAGGATTGCGCGCGAAGCGGACGCGCAGGCGCTGTGTGTTCTCAATCGCGAGTTTAACGGGGAAGGAACCGCGAGCGCACACCAGATCGCCCGCGCGCTTCGGGAAAGCACGGAGGAGATCGCCGTGCTGGCGCTGGAGGCGGACGAACCCGCCGGGTTCCTGTGTGCGCGGTGTATTCGCTCCCTTTGCTATCGCGACCCCAGCGGACAGATCGCGGAGCTGTACGTCCGGGAGGCGTACCGGCGAAGGGGTTTCGCGGCAGAGATGCTGCGCCTGGCGGAGCGGGAGCTGTCGCGGCGCGGCGTCCGCGAAGTCTTTTTGCTCACGGGCGGAAATAACGCGGCAGCCCAGGCGTTTTACGCGTCCAGCGGATACGCGCCGGAGGACGAGCGAATGTTCATAAAGTGCCTGTAGGGACTGGACAACGGGCGATACTTGTGCTATACTGCGTTCCGGTTGAGCCAAATGGACGATGAGAAAGGAGCGGTGGATATGAAGGATTTGGATAGGAAGGCCTTTGAAACACGGCTCCCGGCGTGTTTGGCCCATTAACCGCGCGGCAAGAAATGTGATTGCCCGGGAGAGATCCAACCCTCCCGGGCATTTTTATGCCCAAAATGAAAAGGAGCATCTCTTTGAAGACCATTTTGGGAACAGTTTTAAGCCAGCACCACGAACTCTACAGCGTACTTTGCGAAGAAACCGGGCGCGAAATGCGCGCCCGCGTCGCGGGCAAGCTCGCCCATCGGCTGCGGTCAGCTGCGGATTTCCCCGTCGTGGGGGATCGCGTCGCGCTCGACCGCGATGAGGACATCCAGGGTGACGCCGTCATTTTGGAGATTCTGCCGCGGCGCAGCCTGCTGCTGCGCACGGCGGCGGGCCCGAAGCGATACAGCCAGCCCATCGCCGCCAATCTGGACGTGCTGTTCATCTGTACGTCGCTCAATCAGGAACTGCGCCAACGCCGGTTGGAGCGATACCTCGCCGCAGCGCGCGGTGCGGGCATCGCACCGGTGATCGTGCTCACCAAGGCCGATCTATGCGCGGAGGCAGGCGCGCGACGGGCTCAGGTCGCACAGGACAATCCGGGCGTTCAAATCCTCTGCTGCTCCGCAAAGGACGGGGCAGATGTGCGGCAGGTGCGCGCGCGCATCGGGACGGGGCAGGCGGCGTTCGTCGGCTCTTCCGGCGTGGGAAAATCCACGCTTTTAAACGCGCTGATCGGGGAGGACGCCCTGCGCACCAGCGCCGTCCGCGAGGAGGACGCGCGTGGCCGCCACACCACGACGCACAGGCAGCTCGTTCGCCTGCCGGGCGGCGGCGCGGTCATCGACACGCCGGGCATGCGCGAATTCGCGCTGGACGAGAGCGACGTGGACGCCGCGTTTGAGGACATCGAAGCGCTGGCCGCTTCGTGCCGGTTTGCAGACTGCGCGCACGGGCAGGAACCCGGCTGCGCGGTGCGCCGGGCGGTGGAAAGCGGCGCGATCGAACGCGGACGCTACGAAAATTACCTGAAACTGCGCCGGGAGGAGGAAAGGCGAGGCCGGCGTGGAAGGGAGAAAAGGAGATAAGAAGGATGGAAATAAAGACATTCCCCTGCGGCGGACGTTCGGTTGCCGTCGTAAATGCGGGCGAAGCCGTCATAAAGAGCGGTCAGGACGCGCTTGACCTGATGATGACGGTCAAATATGAAAGCGGGTGTGAGGCGATCGTCCTGGGCAAGGAGGCGTTCGCGCCGGCGTTTTTCACGCTTAGCAGCGGGCTTGCGGGTGAGGTCCTGCAAAAGTTTGTGAATTACAGGGTGAAGCTTGCGATCTACGGGGATTTTACCGGTTACAAAAGCAAGCCCCTGCAGGACTTTATTCGGGAAAGCAATAAAGGCAAGAACATCTTTTTTGCCCCGGACGAAGCTTCGGCGGTCGAAATGCTGGCCGGAGCCTGAGCGAAAGGGGCGAGGCCGCCGCTTGACACGCCCGCGGTTTGTCCGGCGGCGCCCAAAGAAAGGGAAGAATTGGACGCGTCATGCTAAAACGGTTGACGCCGGCCCCGTACCTTGCTAGAATGGCGTATACCCCGCAGACAGGGGCGCGGCGGTCGCGTTCGCGCAGGTACCCTGGTGCGCCTGTTTGGGGCGTTAACGAACGATCGAGGGATGATGTATATGGAAGCACTGCTACAGAAGGTGTGCGCCGTCGCCCGTGCGGCGGGGGCGCGCATGTTGGAAGCCGGAGCGCTCAGCATCCATGAAAAAGAGGGGCACGCGAACTTCGTGACCGATTTGGACGAGGCCGTTCAAGCGCAGGTGATCGAGGCGCTGACCCCGCTCGTACCGGGCGCGCAGTTCGTCGCGGAGGAAAAGCGCAACGAGGCCGTGACGGCGGGCTGCGCCTGGGTCATCGATCCCATCGACGGCACGCAGAATTTCATCAGCGGCCTGCGCCACAGCGCGGTCTCCATCGCCCTGCTGGACGGGGGAAGCCCGGTGCTGGGCGCGGTGTACGATCCCTATGCGGACGAGCTGTTTTCGGCGCGGACGGGCGGCGGCGCATTCCTCAACGGCAGCCCCATTGCCGTGAGCTCGCGCGGGCTTTCCCGCGCGGTGATCTTTTTCGGCACCGCGCCGTATAATCTGGAGCTGACGGATCAGTCGTTTGCGGCGGCTAAAGCGATCTTCCGCGCCTGCTGCGACGTGCGCCGCTCCGGCAGCGCGGCGCTGGACCTGTGCGCGGTCGCCGCGGGGCGGAGCGAGGGGTATTTTGAGCTTCGCCTTTCGCCTTGGGATTACGCCGCCGGGTCGCTGCTCGTGCAGGAGGCGGGCGGACGCGTAGGCGCGCTTTCGCCGGACGTATGGGGCTTTGAGCGGCCGATCGGTGTATTGGCCGCGCCCGCGCAGACATACGGCGCGCTCGAAGAGCTCATTCAAAACGCGCGCGAAGGGGGCGCGCTATGAAGGCGGCGCTGATCGTGCTGGGGGCTTTGCTGCTCTTGTGCTTCGCTGCCGCAGTCGTGCTCTTTCAGACGATGCTGACGCGCCGCAAGACGACCGAGCCCGGCGAGGACGACGAAAAGAAGGAATCGAGCGCGTGGCTCACGTACAGGCGGTACGCGCTTGTCTGCAAGCGGGAACTGCTCAAGAGGCCGCACGAGGAGATCGCGATTACGTCCTTTGACGGGCTGAAGCTGAAGGCGCGGTACTTTCCGGCGGATCGTCCGGACGGGCGCATCGCCCTTTGCATTCACGGCTACACGAGCACGGGGCTCAACGAGTTCGCGGCGTTTTCAAGGTTTTATCTGGATCAGGGCGTCGGTCTGCTGCTGCCCGACGATCGGGCGCACGGCGAAAGCGAGGGAAAGGTCATCGGCTTTGGCTGGCGCGACAGGCTGGACGTGAAGCAATGGTGCGAGCTCCTCGCCGAACGTTTTGGGCCTGAATGCCGCATCCTGCTGCACGGCGTCTCCATGGGGGCGGCGACGGTCATGATGGCGTCCGGAGAATCGCTGCCGCCGGAGGTGAAGGGCATCGTCTCCGACTGCGGCTACACCAGCGCCTGGGATGAATTTGCGACGCAGATGAAGAAGATGTTTCATCTGCCGGTCTACCCGATCCTGCCCATGGCCAGCCTCGTGTGCCGCCTGCGCGGCGGCTATACGTTCAGGGAGTGCAGCGCGCTGAGACAGCTCCCCAAGGCAAAGGTGCCCTTCCTCTTTATTCACGGCGGGGACGACGGCTTCGTGCCGACCGAGATGGTCTACAGGGTCTACGAAGCGTGTCCGACGGACAAGGAATTGCTGGTGGTGAAGGGCGCGGCGCATGCGCTGAGCTATCACACGGATCCCGTTTCGTACGAGGCGGCGCTTGTCCGCTTCATACGGCGGATTGGAATGGAATAAAAATGCGGGCGCCGTCCTGGAGCCGTCGCGGGAGCGTATCTTCCGAAACGGCGCCGGGACGGCGCTTTTTAAGGGCTATTCGAGCTGCATCTGCGCTTCATCCACGAGCCGGGAGATCGCGTCTTTAAGGGAACTCGAAACGGAGGCGCACAGCTTTTGTGCAAAGTCTCCCTGCTCGTCGGAAAAAGAGGCGAGAAGCAGCCTTGTGAGCTCGTCCTGCTTGCCGCGCATCTGCCAGGCCAGCACAGAACGGGGCACGAGCTTGCGCACGGGGCGGGGCAGGTTGGCGTCGCGCAGGAGAGAGCGCGCGCTCGTCCAGCCGACAAACGCGGCGAGCATCGCCAGAATCGCGCCGGCGAGCCAGCCCATGGGACCGGCCGCGACCAGCGCCACGCCGCTTCCGCCGCATAGGGTGCCGGCGATGAGCCCGGCGATCAAGGCGACGAGCGTACCGATGTAGTCGAGCGCAAACGCGCCCGGCATGTCCGGCGTGACGGCAGGGCTCGGCAGAGCGGCGACGTTCGTCAGACGCATGTCTTCCGCGGGCACGCTGTAGCGCGCGCAGATGGGCAGAAGCTGACTTTGCAGGCCCTGCAGGACGCCCTCCGTCCATGTGCGGCTGATGGCGGTGAGCTGAGCCCTGGCTTCCTCCTGCGAAAGCACCTGTTCGATGCGGGCGGCGAGCATGCTGTCCAGCGCGCTCAGACGCTCGATGCGGCCGTTTCGCCATTCATCTATTACGGGCAGGGCGGCGCGTTCGATCATCTCCTGCGACAGCCAGGCGGAAAGCGGGCGCGCGAGGCCGGGCAAGCGCTCCCGAACCGTCCGTTCGACGAGCCCGTCCTCGAGCAGCGCGCCGATCTCCGCGCGGAAAGCGGCCATCATCGCGTCTACGCGGCCCGCATAGGCGAGCCCGCGCGCGATGGAGCATTCGGGCTCTGGACAGCAGACGAGCGCGGCATCCGGAAACGCCTCTTGACAGGCCTCTCGAAAGAAGGTCATGCGGGACGCGCCGCCGGTGAGCAGCAGCAGGCGGGGCGGCGCGTCCTGCGTGATTTGCCGCGCGCCGCAGAGCGCCTCGCCCAGCGTCTGGCGGAAGGAACGCTCGCCCAGCGCCTCGACGGGGGAACCGAGGATGTGCCGGATCGTTCCCGGCGTCAGGCGAAGCGGCAGGGTGAGCGGCGGCGTGTCGTAATAAATGCGCACCGTGCGCGTGCAGGGAGCGTCCTCCGACCAGGCCGATTCGTTTGAAAAGTAGATTTCCTTGAGCTTTCGCGCCTCCACCTCGCAGTAGCTGTACCAGCTTGGGCATTCGCGAAAGACCGCCTCAATGGCCCGCCGGTCAGGACTGTGCAGCAGCGCCTCGCGCAGGATGCAGGCGTCCAGCACGCCGCCGCCGAGCCGCACGTTTCCAAACGTGCCGATGCCCTGCTCGCGTCCCTTGACGATGTAGGCGAAGTCGGTCGTGGAGGAACCGATGTCCACGACGAGCGTATTTTCGCGCAGCAGCGCGGGATCCGCCTGTATGTCCCGCGCGCCACGGGCGTACAGAAACGCGGCGCGGGATTCCGTGACGATGGAGACGCCGGGAAAGCCCGCGCGCGTGAGCAGGCCGCGGTAACGACTGCGGGCGGCGGCGTCCCAGCCTGCGGGGCAGCCCACGATCACCTGTGCGTCGTCCAGGCTGACGCCTGCGCGCACCAGCGCGTCGAGAACGCCGCGCGCGAAGCGTTCCAGGTCGAAGGCCGCCTCTTTATCGTCCAGAAAGCGGCTCTTGAAGCGCACGCAGAGGCTTTGGACACCCTCCGCGAGGTAGGCCGCGTCGCCGATGACGATTTCGCCGTCCAGCAGGCCCACGGCGGAAAGCACACTGTGCGTCCCGCCGAAGTCGAACATGCGCGGCTGCAGGGCGCTGTCCTGCGCCAGCAGGGCGACGGCGCTCTCCCCGTCGCCCAGGTCAAAACCGATCGTCCGCATGCCTACGCCTCCTTTGCGACCGCCGCGACCCCGCGGCGAAGCAGCCTGTCTCCCTCGTACAGCGCCGGGCGCACGGTGCGCGCGCCTGTCCGTGCGGGCTGAATATCGAAGGCCGCACGCGCAGCTTCGCTGTAGCCGACGACGCGCACGCCATGCTGCGTCAGGTATCGGCGCGCGGCTGCGCCGGTGTCCTCGCCACCTTCGAGCGATTCGAGCTCCAAAAGCTCGCTGAGCAGGTCGAGCAGCACGGCGTCGGGCGCGTCCGATCCGGGCGCGTTCTGTTGGGCGTAGAGCGCGTCCAGTTCCTCCAGACGCTTGTCCAGCGCTTCCATCAGGCGATCCATGGCGTTGAGCGCCCGGCGCGGATCGAGACGCGCGCTGGCGCGCACGCGCACCGGAAGCGGGGAGGGCGTGCGCTTTCGCCGATAGAGATGAAAAGCGCAGGAAAGGAGCTGGCAGAGCAACGAGACCGCGCAAAGCGCGGTGGACAGCACGCTCAGCTTCAGGCAGGAAAGCACCAGCAGGAGAAGCGTCGCGGCGGCTGAAAGCAGAAACAGCGCGCCCGGCATCCCGCCCTGTGGCGCGGGCGCAGTTTGGATTTCACAGGTTACGTCGGGCTCGCCCTGTGCGGCAAGCAGCGGCAGCGCGCTGCTTGCGCAGGCGAAGAGCACCCGCGTCTGCTGCACGAGCAGGGAGTCCCGCTGCGGGGAAAGGACGGACTGCTGCACGGCCGACAGCGCGACTTTCGCGGCGGCGAGCGCTTCGTCCTCATTTGACGCGGAAAGCACCTGCAAGGCAAATTCTTCGCGACGGCGCTGCCAGGCGCCTGCGGCGCCCATCGGCGAGGAAATGTCGAGCGGAGAAGCTTGGACGTATTTTTTCACTTCCTCCGGCGTAAGGGCCGGCGGCTTGAGGATTTCGGGCGCAGGCAGGGGCTTGCCCTCCGGCGCGGATTGCAGGGCGGAGAGCTTCCGGCCAAGCGATCGGATCATCCGGTTTTTTCCCATTGTATGCCTCCTGAAACAGCGTGTACGGGGTATGGAAAGGGCCGCCGCCCCACAGGGACGGCGGCCGCGGGATCATAGAAGCGTTACGCCTGCGGCCTCACAGACGCGGTGCGTTTCCTCGTCCCAGATGGAGGACTGCACCTCGCCGATGTGCGCCTTGCCGAGCAGCAGCATGCAAAGGCGGGACTGGCCGATGCCGCCGCCCATGGTGAGCGGAAGCTTTCCTTCCAGCAGCATTCGGTGATAGGTGAGGGAACGGCGCGCATCGCACCCCGCGAGCGTAAGCTGGCTGTCCAGCGCCTGCGGGTCCACGCGGATGCCCATGGAGGACACCTCGAACGCGCAGTCGAGAAGAGGATTGTAGAACAGGATGTCGCCATTGAGCGACCAGTCGTCGTAGTCCGGCGCGCGCCCGTCGTGCGGTTGCCCGGAGCGCAGCTTGCCGCCGATCTGCGAGAGGAAGGTCGTCGGATGCTTGCGCACGTACGCATGCTCGCGCTCCTTGGGCGTTAAATCCGGGTACAGATCCTCGAGTTCCTGCGAGGTGATGAAGGAGACCTCGCGCGAAAGGGAGGTCGAAAGGCTCGGATAGCGCCCGCGGACGATCAGCGCGGCATCGCAGATACACCCGACGATGGCGTTTACCGCGATACGCAGCATGGATTCCGTGCGCATTTCGGCGGAGATGACCTTCTCCCAGTCCCACTGATCGACGTAGATGGAGTGTAGGTTATCCAGCTCCTCGTCGCGGCGGATGGCGTTCATGTCGGTGTAAATGCCCTTGCCCACGTGAAAGTCGTAGCGGTAGAGGGCCATGCGCTTCCACTTCGCCAGAGAGTGAACGACCTGCGCGTCGATTCCCGCGGCGGGCACGTCGAAAGAGACCGGGCGCTCGACGCCGCTCAGGTCGTCGTTGAGACCTGTGGCGGGATCGACGAACAGCGGAGCCGATACGCGTTTGAGCGAAAGGGCGCCGGCGAGGGCGTCCTGGAACGTGCGTTTGATGAGGCTGATGGCGGCCTGCGTTTCGTAAAGGGAAAGCGTAGGCTGATAGCCTGCGGGGATATAGCTTCCGGTCATGCGAAACCCTTCTTTGCAAAAGAATATCTCCAAGTATACGCGCTGACGGCGCTTCTGTCAAATCGCGCGCCATCACAGAAGAAACTGTATGAGTCTGGGGCTTCAAATAGACGGAGCGAAGCGAGGTATCGCATCTGGCTTGCATTGGAAATCGCCTATTGGAGCACGAGAGGGAGAACGATCATCGCAAGACCGAGAAGGATAAATAGGATGCCGCCCAGCTGCGTGCTCTTTCTGTAAAGATCGGAGGGTTCGTCCGCGGCGTAGGATTTCCACCGCTCCGTCAGCATCCAGACGAGATCGGGCTTTATAAAGAGGAAAAGGCCGAGAAGGGAAAAAGCGGCGCCGCTCAGCAAGGTCAGGATCATGCCGTACGCCTCCTTTGAAAGGCATTGGCGGTAATTGAATTCATGCGTCTTTTTTGGGGGCGTAAAAAATCAATACATCTTTTCACAATAATGAATGCACAGAAGAAAGCAACGATGCCGCGGACGAGATTATCCTTTGTGTCTGCGATACCGCCTGCATATCGTTTTGCGTAATAGTAAATTGTCCAGAGCAGCACGAGAACAGAACCGCTGATCCTAAACCATATTTTCTATCAGTCCATAAAACCGAGTTCCTTTATCGCAGCAAAAAACATATCGGCTTCTCCATTTGAATTGGCTTTTTTGGTTGCTTCGATAATATACCACGAATATTCCAAATCATGAATAATAATAGGAATTGGTCTGCCGAATTTATGCTTAACAAAGCCACTATCTTGTAATTTTTTTGCAACATCGGTTATTTCCGAAAGCAACTCATAATATCCGACTGGACCTTTGCCGATATATCGCATTTCATTATCGTAACAGGCGTCATAATTTTCATATCCAATATTATCAACGCCGTTTTCCTCATACCAATTAAAGAGAAATTTTATGCCTTCGTTCTCATTGTCTGCTTCGATTATAGGTGTTTCATTCTGACGCCAAAAAGCATAATTCCAACGTTCCTCAGATAATTCACCCACGCCACTACAATCCTTTTCAGTATTATAGCTCACAGAAAATTGCGTAACGTTTGAATATCCACTATATTCGTACGCCTCATTTGCGTAAACAAAAAATGAAATAGCATAAATGTCATCTTCATTCCAAGCTGAAATGATACCACGTATTTTCTTTTCAAGATATGCCTGTAAATCAATCATTTTATAATACTCCTTATCTTTCAAATTATAAAACAACCCCACACGTGAAAACAAAGCTTATCACCTTAAAAAACACGCCGATTATATTGTACTTGAAAATTTATACAAGCACAATCCGAAAAGGCGGAGTCAATCAATACGCCGCATTCGCCGGGCGTTATGAATGCGGCATGCTTCCGGCTTGAAAAGAAGGGAAAATACGAAATCCGCTGCGAGGATTCCCCTGCGGCGGATTTGCGGCATTCTTTATTTCATTTAAATGAGGCCGGGGATGAGCAGCGGCAGGTAGACGATCAGCAGAAAGATGATGATCAGGCCGATCAGATAAGGCACGACGGCCTTTGAAATCTTTTCGATCGGGAGGCCTGTGATGCCCGTCGCGACAAAAAGGTTGATCGCGACCGGGGGAGTGATCATGCCGATGGCGATGCCCACCACGAAGAGGATGCCGAAGTGCAGCGTTGAAATGCCCAGCGCGCGCACGAGCGGCAGAAAGACGGGGGTGAGGATGATGATGGCAGAGGAGGTTTCCATGAACACGCCCGCGATGAGGATGATGAGCGAAATGAGCAGCAGGATGATGTACTTGTTGCTGGAGACGCTCAGCACCGCCATGGAGATGGCCTCGGGAATCTTCCAGTTGGCCAGCGCCCAGCCGAACGGGCCGCTGCAGGCGATGATGATCATGATGACGGCGGAGGTCTTGGCGCTGCCGAGCATCGTGGAAATCAGGCTCTTCCACGTGAGATCGCGGTATACGAACGCGGAGACGAGCACGGCGTAGACGACAGCGACCGCCGCCGCCTCGGAGGGCGTGAAGTAACCGGAGAAGATGCCGCCCAGGATGATGGCGGGCATCAGGATGCCGCCGATTGCCGGAACGAAGCGGTGCAGGATGTTCTTAATGGAAAAGGGCGCGCCTTTAGGGTAATCGCGCCGATACGCCTGAAACAGCGCGATGCCGATGAGCATGATGCCCATCAGGGCGCCCGGCAGGAAGCCGGCCTTGAACAGACGGTTGACGCTCTCCTCCGCGATGACGGCGTAAAGCACCATGGGGACGGAGGGGGGAATGACGACGCCGATGGTACCGGCGGCGGCGACCAGTGCGGCGGCGGAATCCTCTTGATAGCCGCGCTTTTTCAGCTCCGGCACGAGCGTCGCGCCGACGGCAGCGGTCGTAGCCGCGCCGCTGCCGGAGATCGCCGCGAAGAACATGCCCGCGAGCACCGAGACGACCGAGAGGCCGCCCTTGATCATGCCGAGCAGCGATTCGCAGAACTCCACGAGCACCTTTGAAATCTTGCCCTTGGACAGCAGGTCGCCCGCAAAGATGAAGAAGGGCACCGCGATCAGGCTGAAGGAATCGCAGCTCGCGAACATGCGCTGCACGACGATCATCATCTTCGCGTCGCCAAAGCCCGCGAACATTGTGACCGCCGCGGCGGCGCAGATGGAGAAGGCGACGGGCACGCCGAGCAACAGAAGCAGGATAAACACGCCAAAGAGCAGGAGCGCCATTACGCCTTCACCTCCTTTTCAGGATGCGCCAGGAGCTCGTCCAGCCCCATCACCAGCGCGTGCAGCATCAAGATGACCATGCTGATGGGCACGCAGCTGTAGACGTACTTCATTTTAATCGGCAGACTGGTCGCCGTCTTGTTCAGCCTCAGGCAGTAGCGCGTGCCGAAGTAAAAGAGCACCGCGAAGAGCACAAAGCAGATCGCGTGCACCAGCACGCGCAGCGCCTTTCCGGCGGGGCGGGGCAGCTTTTCCTGAACGAAGGTGATGGAAATGTTGCCGCCATGCCGGTAGACGCACGTGGCGCCTAAAAACGTAGACCAGATCAGCAGGTAGCGCGTCACTTCGTCCGACCAGGTCAGCGCGGTAAACGCGATGCGGCAGACGATCTGCGCGGTGGTAATGAGCACCATCGCGCCCAGCATGGCGACGATGACCACGCCGCAGGCCTTATCCAGCAGGCTGCTGAGCCTGTCCAGAGCTTTCTTTGCTGCCATCGGTGAAACCCCCTGTTCAATCGGTGGTAAGGAAAGGGGAAAGAGCGCGTCCCTTTCCCCTTCCACAGGCGCGCCGCCCTCCTTTTTATTGAAGGGAGCGGACGCGCAAAGGCTTACTTGGAGAGCTGCGTCTGGATGCGGGAGATGTATTCGGCGTACTGCGGGTAGGCGTCGTACACGCTTTGAACCGCCTCGCGGAACGAATCCATGTCCGGGTCCTCGACGACCTCGACGCCCTTTTCCAGGATCGTGGCCATCTGCCCCGCCTCCTGCTCGGCGACCCAGGCGCGCTCGTATTCGGCGGCTTCCTGCGCGGCCTCGACGAAGATCTGCTGTGTCTTTTCGTCCAGGCCGTTAAACACGTCCAGGCTCATGGTGATGATGGCCGTGGAGTAGCTGTGGCGGTCGAGCGTCACGTACTTCTGGTTGTAATCCCAGAGGCCATAGGAGTAGATCACGTTGATGGGGTTCTCCTCGCCCTCGATGGTGCCCTGCTGCATGGCGGTCAGCGCCTCGGCCCAGGCCATGGGAACGGCATTGACGCCCAGTGCGGAGAAGGTCGCGGTGTACACTTCGTTTTCCATCACGCGCAGCTTGAGGCCTGCGAGGTCTGCGGCGCAGGTTACGGGGCGCGTGGAATTGGTGATGTTCCGGAAGCCGCGCTCCGCGTAGGCAAGGCCCTTCAGGCCCGCGTCCTCCAACGTAACCAGCAGCTCCTTGCCGATTTCACCGTCGAGCACCGCGTAGGCTTCCTCGTTGCTCGCGAACAGGAACGGCATGTCCAGCACGCCCATCATCTCGGAGAAATTGACAAAGGGGCCGCTGGTAATGATGCCCATGTCCAGCATGCCCATGGTCATGCTGTCCAGCATCGTAGATTCGTCGCCCAGGGTGCCGTTGGGGTAGATCTCGATCTTGTATTCCCCGCCTGTGCGCTCGGCTACCAGCTCGGCGAACTTGTCGGCCGCGACCTGGAAGCTGTCCTGTTCGTTGACGGTCGTGCCCAGCTGCAGCACGGTTTCGGCCATAGCGGAGCCGGCGAGGCAAAGGGTCAGCGCCAGCGTCAGGGCGAGCAGTTTGACGATGTGTTTCATTGAGTTCATCCTCCATCCAAATCGTGTATTTTCAGCGCCTTGCGGCGTTTGAAACAAAAAAGCGCTTCCGTCTCCTTAGTAAGAGACAGAAGCGAAAACCTCTGCGGTACCACTCTCGTTCCGGCCATTCGGCGCGGCGCTCAGCCCGTCTTGCCGCACAGCGGCGCAACGGCGGGCGGGATAACGGCTGCCTGGCCGTGGAGGCTTACGCAAGGGAGGATCCCTCTTGGGCCCCAAGCTACCGGGAGGATAGGGCATCTGCCGCTGCGCACTGCCTTTCACCGAACGGCAGCTCTCTTTAGCGAGCGCACAGGCCGGGTTCCCGGTCGATGCTTTTCTTCATGAAGTTATTCATTATTATACGACGCTTTGCGGGATTGTCAAGGACGAATTTGCGTTCTGGGGTGAAAAAGGGCGGATTTTGTCCCTGAAATGATCGCGGGATACCGCTTGTCCGGCGAAAACTACATGTTTATGCAATAAAGAAGAGCGGCATGACGCCGCTCTCCGGGGCAGAAGGAGGAAGGTACGCTGTTCCCTTGCGGGAAGATATCGCGTCTTTTCCTCCGAATCCGAATCCGGCCGCGCCCTGACGGTGCGTCCTTCTTCGGGCGCGGTTTTCTCGTTCCGCTTGCCCTGAACGTAATATGCCCGGCAGCGTGCCTCTTCATGCGCAAAAAAAGCGCGCGAAACAAACTTTTTTCGTTCCGCGCGCTTATGTTTAGTAAATCCAGGATTCCAGACCGCGTAGAAGTTCGAGCTCGCGAATGTCGCGTGCCTCGGTGAAGGCTTCGCGGGCGAGCAGCGCGCCGGTGCGCCAGTACAGCGCGGCGAACGGGATGTCGCCTGCGAACTGGTACTGTACCTCGGACATTTTGGCGCTGAACGCGTCCGCGTCGTAGCTTTTACGCAGATCCTGTATCAGCGTGTTCATATCCTTGCTGTTGTAGCGACAGAAGTTCGCGCCGGGATATTTGACGCCCGCGCCGCTCAGCAGCATGAAGCCGGGGTCGGGCACGGTATCCAGGTTGAACGCGCCGAGCACGAGGCTAAAGTTGCCGCTATCCAGATTGGCCAAGACGCTTTCGTACGAACGGACGTTGACGCTGACGTTGATGCCCACGGCCTTGAGCATCTGCGCGATCTGCTCGGCCGCGTTGCGCCGCACGTTGCTGCCGGGCTCGTCGTAGGTCAGGATGGTAAAGTACAGGGCGTCTCCCTGCACGGCGTTGTTCGTCTTGTAGCGCTTGCCGTCCTCCGCCAGCTTCCACCCCAGACCGTCCAGTAGCGCCTTGGCCATATCGGGGTTGTACGTGTCCTGCGCGGCGTTTTCGTTGTACAGCCAGGTGCCC
Source organism: Beduinella massiliensis (assembly GCF_900199405.1). Taxonomy (NCBI): domain Bacteria; kingdom Bacillati; phylum Bacillota; class Clostridia; order Eubacteriales; family Beduinellaceae; genus Beduinella; species Beduinella massiliensis. The sequence goes on along the minus strand of NZ_LT963430.1, from coordinate 2,933,089 downwards.
GACATGATGGGTCCGCCCGCGGGCGTCACCATGTTCTGATAGACCGATTTGACGAGCGCGTCGCGGTCGATGGCCATCAGGATCGCCCGGCGCATGTCCAGATCCGCGAGCGATCCGTCTTTCTTTTTATAGCCATGGTTCATGAGCAGCACTTCCAGCTGGCGGGTACGGTAGGTAATCATGTAGCTGTTGAGGCTGCCCGAATAACGCGTCGCGTTGAGCGAACGGGTCATGGCGACGTCCACATCGCTGGATTCAAACGCGTCGAGCACGCTTTCACTGTCCGCATAGATGTTGGCGATCACGTCGGTCACCTGCGGCGTGCGCTGCCACCAGGAGGTGTTGGCGGTCAGCCATAGCTGCACGCCCGGCTGGTACTGGGCGATGCGGTAGGGTCCTGTGCCCGCAGGCGCGGCCTGGTCGACCTCGCTGGCGGGAAGGATCGGAAAGGTAAGCGCGTAGAGCGCGCCGTAGTAGGAGCGCCGAAGCGAGATGGAAAGCTGCAGATCGTCCTCTTCGGACGCGCTCCATCCGGAGATGTAGTACATTACGCTCTGATACAGGCCGCGTTCTTCCGGCGCAATGTCCGTCTCCTGGTCGTCGTTCATGCCGCTGAGTTCCTTGATGCGGTCGAGCGTCGCGCATACGTCGCGGGCCGTCAGCGGTTCGCCGTTGTGAAACGTGACGCCGCTTTGCAGGGTAATGTCCAGACGCTTGCCGCTGTTAGCAAATTCCCAGTACTTTGCCAGCTTGCCGACGGGCTGCTCGTTGTCGTCCAGCGTGAACAGCCCCTCGTAGACGAGCGCGAGCATGCTCACGGGATCGCGCTCTCGCAGGGAGAGGGGGTAGAGCTCGAGCGTGTCGGAGGCGACGATGGCGACCGTGAGCGAGCTGCCCAGCGCGGGCGCAGGCACTGCCGCCGCAAGCAGCAGAAGCGTCAGCGCGGCGCAGCAGATTTTACGCAGCAGGCGCGATGAGCTGCGGGGAGAAGTAGTATTTGCGGTAGATTTCATAGGCTTTCATCACCCTTTGCGCATATGTTGCCGTGCCGCCCTCGGGCACAGTCTGTAGCGTTTTGCCGTCGGCGCTGTACTTGGGATTTTCCAGCCATGCGTCCACGTTTCCCTGGCCGGCATGGTACGCGCACACGACCTTGAGCATGTCGCCGTCAAAGCGGCGGCTGAGATAGCCCAGGTACCACGTGCCGAAGCGCACGTTCGTCTCGGGGTCGTACAGCTTGTCGAACGTGTAGCCGTCTTCCTCGTCGAGCTTGTCCGCGGCCCATTCGGCCGTCGGCTCCATCAGCTGCATCAGGCCGCGCGCGCCCAGCCGGGATTCCGCCGAGGGATCGAAGCTGGATTCGCACAGGATGATCGCGCTGACCAGCGCGGGGTCCAGCTCGTTTTGAGCGGCGTAGCGGTTGATGAGGTCCGCGTAGTAAAGCGGGTGGCTGGCGCGCTCCGCTGCTTCCTGCTCCAACCTGCGCCGCTCCGCCTCATGCGCGATGTAAGCGCGCGTGACCTGCACGCAGGATAACACCAGCACGAGCGCGAGAAGGGTCAGAATGCCGGCGCGAAGCCACAGGGGCACGCCGTCCCAGAAGGCCGCCTGGCGTCGAAGGAAAGCGGAGGGCTGCTGATCCGGAAGCGGCGCGGACATAAGCGGCGCCTGCTGCGGTCGCCTGCGCCTTGGACGCGGCGTTTCCTCCGGCGGGGTTTGCTGGGTCATGCGGGGAGCTCCTTTCTGACGATGCCTTTTGTATAAAGGCGCGATTATCCTTCCCGAAGGGAAAAAAGCGTCTGTTCCCATAGCGCGCGCACCTCGAGGCGCGTTTCCTCGACCGTGCGCAGAGTGGAAATTACGCGGTCCGCGCGCAGCACCTTGCTGCGCAGGGACATCTGACTGGAAATGCGCGCGCGCGCTTCCGGCTCGCTGAGCCCGTCACGCAGCATGACGCGGCGAATCTGTTCCGATTCCGGCACGCAGACGAGCCAGGTTTCGTCGACCTTTTGATCCAGGCCGGTTTCAAAGAGCAGCGGAACGTCCAAAACGACCGCGGGCGCGCCCGTCTCGGCAATTTTCAGCGCTTCCTTTTCGATCTCCCGAAAGACGAGAGGATGCACGATCGCCTCCAGATCCCGCCGCGCGTAACGGTCCGAGAACACGAGCGCGGAAAGCGCGGGGCGGTCGAGCGATTCCCCCTGAAAGACACCGTCCCCAAAGCGCGCGCGAATTGCGGGCAACGCCTCGCCGCCGTCCGCCGTCAGGGCGTGGGACAGGGCGTCGGCGTCGACGACAGGCGCTCCGAGCAGACACAGGTAATGGCTGACCGTCGATTTGCCGCTGGCGATGCCGCCGGTAAGTCCGATGCGGTACATACGATGCCTCCTTTCAAAAGACGTAACAGAAGGGGAAAAGATTGCAAAAACTATTTAGCCTCGTACCAGGTCTTGCCGGTGTGCACATCTGCGACGAGCGGCACGGACAGGGAAGCCGCGCCTTCCATGCAGACCTTCAGCACCTCGACCACCTCGCCCTGTTCCTCCGGCGGGGCCTCGACGATCAGTTCGTCGTGCACCTGAAGAATCAGCCTAGCGCGAAGGCCGCGCGTTTGAAGCTCTTCGTGCACGCGGACCATTGCGAGCTTGATGATGTCCGCCGCCGTGCCCTGTACGGGCGTGTTCATCGCCGCGCGTTCGCCGAAAGAACGGGTGTTGTAATTGGACGAGGAGAGCTCCGGCAAAAGACGCCGCCGGCCGAACATCGTCGTGGAATAGCCCAGCGCCTTTCCCTTGGCCACGGCGCTTTCCATGAAACGGTGAACGCCCGGATAGCGCGCAAAGTAACGATCGATGAACTCCTGCGCCTCGCGGCGGCTCACGCCGATATTTCGCGCCAGGCCGAAATCGCTGATGCCGTACACGATGCCGAAGTTGACGGCTTTGGCCGCCGAGCGCATCGCGGGCGTCACCTCTTCAAGCGGCACGCCGTAGACCTCCGCCGCCGTGCGCGCGTGGATGTCCTGTCCGGAGCAAAAGGCCTCGATCATGCCCTCGTCCTGCGAAAGGTGGGCGAGCAGGCGCAGTTCGATCTGCGAGTAGTCCGCGTCGCAGAGCAGCCAGCCCTCCCGCGCAATAAAGGCGCGCCGGATCTCGCGGCCCAGCGCCGTGCGCACCGGGATATTCTGCAGGTTGGGCTCGTTGGAGGAAATGCGCCCCGTGGCGGTCGCGGTCTGATCGAACCAGGTGTGGATGCGCCCGTCGCGCCCGATCAGCTTCACCATACCCTCCACATAGGTGCCGTTCAGCTTGGAAAGCTGCCGGTAGCTCAGAATCTTGTCGATGGCGGGGTGCTTGTCCGCGATGGCTTCGAGCGTGTCCGCATCGGTGGAGTAGCCCGACTTGGTCTTGCGCCCCGTCGGCAGGCCCAGGCGCTCGAAGAGCACCTCCCCCAGCTGCTTGGGACTGGCGATGTTGAAGCCCTCCACGCCCGTCAGCGCGTAGATCTCCTGCCGCAGACGTTCCAGCTCCTCCGTGTAGCCCGCGCCCAGGCGAAGCAGCTCTTCCCGATTGACGAGGAAGCCCTCCTGCTCCATGGAAAAGAGCGTGCGCATGAGCGGCATTTCAATCGTGTAGTAGAGCGGAAGCATGCCCGCTTCTTCGAGCTTCGCGCACTGCGCCACGTGCAGATCGTACAGCGCGGCAGCGTTTTCGGGCGCTTCATAGCGTTTTTGCTGCGGATCGAGCAGGTACGCTTCCAGCAGCACGTCCGCCTCGATGGCGGTGCAGGCGATGCCCCACTGCGCGAGCTGCGTCAGGAGGCGTTTGGCCCCGTGTACGCACAGGGCGCGCGTGCCCGTGAGCAGAGTCGACAGGGCGCGCATGGCCTCCTGCGGGTCGAGTCCGTCCGTGAGCAGGTCCTGCGCGATGCAGATGCGCGCGCGCGCGCCGTTTTGACAGGCCAGCGTCAGCGCATCGGAAAGGCAAAGGGCCACGGTCGCATCGTGCATATCCGGCAGACCGTCGATAAAGCGGCGGATGTCCTCCGGCGTGTTCAGCGCCTCTTCCTCGCGCCAGGGCGTTTGGGGCGTGCTTTTTGCGTCGGTCTTCGGCTTTTCCGCGTGAAGCGCCTTCAGGCGGGGAATCAGGGATTTCATCTCCAGCTCCTCCAGCACCGCTTCGCCGCCGGATAGGTCGTGCAGACGGCACGCTTCCCAGTCCAGCTCGATGGGCACCTCGCGCGTGATGGTAGCGATCTTCTTGCTCATCAGCGCGCTCGTCCGTCCCTCGATCATCCGCTCGCGCAGTTTGCCCTTGAGGTCCGTCCCGGCGGCGTCGAGCGCGCGCTCCACGCTGCCGTACTCCGTGAGCAGCTTGACCGCCGTCTTTTCGCCCACGCCGGGTACGCCGGGAATGTTGTCCGACGCGTCGCCCATGAGGCCCTTCAGGTCGGGAATCTGCGCGGGGGTGACGCCGAACGTCGAAAGCACGGTTTCGGGGTCGAACTCCACCGTTTCGCTGATACCGCGCTTGGTGTAGAGCACGTGCGTGCGGTCGGAAACGAGCTGCATGGCGTCGCGGTCGCCCGTGACCAGCAGCGCGCGGATCGAGCGCTCCTCGCACAGACGGCTGACGGTGCCCAGCATGTCGTCCGCCTCGAAGGAGGGCAGCTCCAGCTGCGCCACCTGCATGGCGTCCAGCAGCCTGCGCAGCAGGGGAAACTGGGGGCGCAGTTCCTCCGCCGTGGGCTTTCTGCCCGCCTTGTAATCGGCGAAGTCCACGTGGCGGAAGGTAGGGCCGTGCATGTCGAAGGCCACGGCAAGGTAGTTGGGGCGCACCTCGCCCAGGAGCTTGAGCAGCATGCTCGTAAAGCCCATAACCGCGTTGGTGTATTCGCCCGTGCTGGTGGTCAGCGGGGGCAGCGCGTGAAACGCCCGGTGCATCAGGCTGTTGCCGTCCACGACGATGAAGGTTTCCTCCAAATCGATTTCCCCTTCGCAAATTTCTCTTACATTATAGAATACCACAACAGGCCCTAAAATACAAATAGCTGGGCGCAGGGGAAAAAGGGATGCTGCGCACAAAAAAAGATGGAAAATTTGCCCGTATTGTACTATACTATATCTGATCTATCCGCCTGAATGGGGCAATTACGAAAAGGGAGGGAATCTCCATGACGTATAAGGAAACGTACGAAAAATGGCTTCGCGACTTTGCGGATGACCCGGCGACGCTTCAGGAGCTAAAAGCGATCGCGGGGGATGAAAAAGAAATCGAGGACCGCTTCTATACCGAGCTTTCATTCGGCACGGCGGGCATGCGCGGCGTGCTGGGCGCGGGCACCAACCGCATGAACCTTCAGAACGTGCGGCGGGCGACGAAGGGCTTTGCGGATTACATCAACGCGGGCGATCCGTCGTATCCGAAGCGGGGCGTGGTCATCGCTTACGATTCCCGGCGCATGTCCCCGGAGTTCGCCAAGGCGGCGGCGCTGGTGCTGTGCCGCGAAGGTATTCACGTTTACCTCTTCGACGAGCTGCGCCCGGTGCCGGTTCTCTCCTACGCGGTGCGCCATCTGCACGCGGTAGCGGGCATCGTGATTACCGCCAGCCACAACCCGCCGCAGTACAACGGCTACAAGGTCTACTGGGAGGACGGCGCCCAGATGCCGCCGGAATACGCGGATCAGGTGCTCTCGCGCATCCGCGCGTGCACCTATCAGGACGCGGTGGAGATGGACGAGGAAGAGGCCCGCGCGGCGGGGCTTTTGCAGATCATCGGCAACCGCGAGGTGGACGACGACTACATCGCGCAGGTAAAGACCCTGTCCGTGCAGCCGGAGCTCATGAAGAAAGCGGGCAAGGAGCTCAAGATCGTCTACACGCCCTTGCACGGCTCGGGCAACAAGCCCGTGCGGCGGATCCTTTCGGAAATCGGCATTGAAAACGTGCTGGTCGTGAAGGAGCAGGAGCTGCCCGATCCGAATTTCTCCACCATCCGGGTGCCCAACCCCGAGGACCCCGCGGCGTTCAAGCTGGCGATGGAGCTGGCCGACGGCGAGGGCGCGGACTGCATCTTCGGCACGGACCCGGACTGCGACCGCGTGGGCATCGCCGTCAAGGATACCGAGGGCAAGTATTACCTCATGACGGGCAATCAGATCGGCTGCGTGCTGCTTTATTACATCCTCAAGAGCCGCAGGACGCTGGGAACGCTGCCGAAGAACGGCGCGGTCGTCAAATCCGTCGTCTCCACGGAGCTCGCGCGCAAGATCGCGGAAAGCTACGGGCTGACCACGTTCGATACGCTGACAGGCTTTAAGTTCATCGCTGAAAAAATCCAGCAGTTCGAGGATACGGGCGCGTATACGTTCGTCTTCGGCTTTGAAGAGAGCTACGGTTTCCTGTCCTCGACCTTCGTGCGGGACAAGGACGGCGTCAATGCTTCGCTGCTCATCGCGGAGGCCGCGGCCTGGGCGAAGACGCAGGGGAAGACGCTTTACGACATCCTGCTGGAAATTTACGCGACCTATGGTGCGTACGTCGAGAAGGTCGTCTCCGTCACCCTGCCTGGCAAGGACGGCGTAGCCAAGATGCAGGCCATCATGAAGGGCCTGCGCATGAGCCCGCCGAGCGGGCTCGCGGGCCTTAAGGTGTTGGGCGTGCGCGATTACCTGTGCTCCGAGCGCACGGACGCGAAGGGGAACAGGAGCCGCCTGGATCTGCCCAAGTCCGACGTGCTGTACTTTGAACTGGAGGGCGGCGCCTGGGTCTGCATCCGGCCCTCCGGCACGGAGCCGAAGATCAAGCTGTACGTCAATACCAACGCGAAGGACATGGGGGAAGCGCAGGAGCTGAACGCGAAGCTGCGCGAAGCCAGCGAAGCTCTGATGAAGTAAAACCGCATAGCTGCCGCGCATCCGGCGCGGCAGCTAATCTTTTATTTTTTATATCAAACAGGCAGCCGGTAGAATAAGGAAGCATCCTTTTGGGAAAGAACAGACTCTTTTTTAGTGTAGAAGGAGGCCGCAATGGGCGACAAGAAGTACAGAGGCGATTATAAAATCGTAAAGCACATCGATCCCGGTACGGGGAAGGAAGAGAAACGGGCGGTGTATACGGGCGAGTATTTCAGCTTGAACGTGGACGAGCGCCGAAAGCGCCTGTGCAGTCTGTCGCTCGCGGGATGTTTCGCGCTGGGGCTTGCCGGTTTCCTTCTGGCGGGCTTCGTCAACAGCACGGCGGCCCATAACCTGCTCATCTCCATGCCGCACATGTTCACGATGCTGTCCACCGCGTTCCTGGGGGTTTGTGCCCTGCGGATATGGCGGCTCGGCGAGCGCTTCACCAGAAAGGCAAAGGATCAAGCGCTGCAGACGGCGCGGACCGCTTCCTTTACGCAGACGATTCTTTCGGGCGTCGCACTGCTGGGCGACCTTTTTGTGATTCTCACCGGGAGGGGAAGCGCTGTGGAGGGGACGGCGCTCGCCGGCTTTGCGCTGATGCTCTGTGCAGGGATCCTTTCGCTGTTTTTCATGAAAGACGTGAATGCACGGATGGTGGACAAGGGATTATGAAGGATTTCTCCAGATAATTGCATAAATATTACTCTCGGTAACATGCGGACTTTCTCTTGCGGGAAAGGAATCGCAATGTTATAATAAATCTATCTGGGGTTTTATGCCTCGATAGGTAAACGTTCTGTGACAAAGCCCTGCGGGGGAGAAAACACGCCTTTGTGCGTTTTTTCTCCCTTTTTTGTTTCCTGGCAGGAGATGTATCATAACGCTTACCTTTTGGGTCATTCCCCAGCAAACGACAAGGAGGAAAAAACAGATGAACAGCATCAAGAAGTTCCTGTCCGTGCTGCTCGCAGGCGCAATGTGCCTCACCCTGTTCGTTCCCGCGATGGCGGACGACACGGCGGCGGCGACCGAGACCGAAAAGCCCCTGGTCATCGCCACGAGCAACTTCAGCGGCAAGTTCAGCCCCTTCTTCTGCGACACCGTCTACGACCGTTGGATCGGCGAGACGCTGACGCAGGAGCTGGCCATGACGTCGGATCGTCAGGGCGCGCCGGTGAAGAACGCGATCGAGGGTGAGACCATTCCGTACAACGGAACGGATTACACCTATACGGGCATCACCGACGTATCCGAGGTCTACGACGAGGCCTCCGATACGACGACCTATACCATCAAGATCAAGGACGGCGTCAAGTTCGCCGACGGCGAAGTCATGGACGCCGACGACCTGATCTTCTCCTATTACGTGTACGCCGACCCGTCTTATGACGGAAGCGCGTCGCTGTATTCCTACGGCATCATCGGCATGGAGAATTACCGCCAGAACAACTCCATGGCGGAGTCGGTCGAGGTGGACACCGCCAACCTGTCCGACGCGGTCAAGGCGCGCATCGCGGCCGAGCTGGTCGCTCCGCTGCTGACCTCTGAGATGGAGTGGGCGAAGAGCATCTACGGCAACGCCGATTACAAGTCCTACACGGACGCGTACCCGGTGGCCAAGGATCTGTTCGCCTTCCTGTACAGCAAGGATGAGGCGTACGACTCCACCAAGGTGGAGGACGAGGCGCAGGTGCTCGCAGACATCATCGCTCAGTACGGCAGCGACTATGCGGCCGCGGCCAGCGCCTATGGCGACGACGCGATGTTCGACGCGCAGGTGGAGACCATGGTGCTCGAGGAGACCCTTGCGACTGCCGGCGGCGAAGAGGTTTCGCGCATCGAGGGCATCAAGAAGGTCGACCAGAACACCGTCACCGTGACCACCAAGGGCTTCCAGGCCCCGGCGATCTACAATATCTGCGGCATCGCGATCGCTCCGATGCACTACTACGGCGACGTGAGCCTGTACGACTACGAGAACGATCAGTTCGGCTTCACCCGCGGCGACCTGTCCGCCGTGAAGGCGAAGACCAGCGCTCCGATGGGCGCCGGCCCCTACAAGTTCGTCAAGTACGAGAACAAGATCGTCTATCTCGAAGCGAACGAGAACTACTGGCGCGGCGAGCCGAAGACCAAGTACGTTCAGTACAGGGAAACGCTCGAGCCCGATAAGGTTTCCGCTGTCGGCACCGGCACCGTAGACCTGACCGACCCGACCTTCAGCGACACCGCCGTGAAGGAAATTATGGGTTACAACTCCAACGGCGAGCTCGACGGCGACAAGATCGTCGTGAACACCGTCGACAACCTCGGCTACGGCTACCTCGGCATCAACGCCGACACCGTGAACGTGGGCGGCGAACCGCTGAGCGAGGCCTCCAAGAACCTGCGCAAGGCGCTGGCGACCGTGCTGGCCGTGTATCGCGACGTGTCGATCGACTCCTACTACGGCGATCGCGCGAGCATCATTAACTACCCGATCTCCAACACCTCCTGGGCGGCCCCGCAGAAGACGGACGAGGACTACAAGGTCGCGTTCTCCGTCGGCGTGGATGGCGCTGACCTGTACACCGCGGACATGACCGCGGAGCAGAAGTACGACGCGGCCCTCGCGGCGGCTGTCGAATACCTGAAGGCGGCCGGCTATACCTACGACGAAGCCGCCGGCAAGTTCACCGCCGCGCCCGAAGGCGCGAAGCTCGAGTACGAGATCATCATCCCGGCCGACGGCGCGGGCGATCACCCGTCGTTCGGCGTCGTGACCGACACGCGCAATGCGCTGGAGAAGATCGGCATCACGCTGACCATCAACGACCCAGCCGATTCCACCATTCTCTGGGATCGCCTGGACGCCGGCACGCAGGAGCTGTGGGCCGCGGCCTGGCAGGCCACGGTCGACCCGGACCTGTATCAGACCTATCACTCCAGCAATATCGTGGGTCTGCCGGGCAGCACCGAGTCCAACCACTATCACCTGGCGGATCCGGAACTGGATAAGCTGATCATGGACGCGCGCTCCAGCGCCGATCAGGCGTACCGCAAGGCGACCTATAAGGCCTGCCTGGATCGCATCGTCGATGCCGCGGTCGAAATTCCGGTCTATCAGCGCCAGAACTGCATCATCTTCAGCCCGGAGCGCATCAACATGGACACCGTGACCCCGGACATCACCACCTTCTGGGATTGGACGCAGGGCGCCTATCACATGGAAATGGTGAAGTAATCCCCCCACACCGTTTGTAAGCGGCATGGCCGGGCCCCGGCAGGTGAGCCGGGGCCCGGTTACCTTTATGTTTCGATCCAGCGATCTATCATCCGTTTGCAGCGTCCGATGCGCCGACGGAGACGCGCGGATTTGCCGGCTGCTTCCATTAAATTCGGAATATTCCCCGCGCATGCGGGTTATCCGCCTGCAGCCTGAAGCGGGAGGCAGGCAAGCGCAAGCACGGGATTGCGCGTTCGCGGCAGGGCCCGGCGGCCCCGACCGCTAAAATTTGATTCCGGCGCTCGTGCGCCGAGATTTACGGAGGTGTTTGATCGTGCGCAAATACGTCGCTAAGCGCATCGCGCTCAGCATCGTGATCCTCTTCTTTGTCGCACTGCTCATCTATGCACTCATGCGCTGCCTGCCCACGTCATACGTCGAGCGTCTCGCACGCGAGAAGTCGTCCCTGCCGGGCGGCCGCAGCTACGAAGAATGGATGCAACAGCTCAACGCCGTCTACGGCTTTGACAAGGGCATCATCGGCGGTTTCTTCACCTGGCTCAAGACCGCGATTCGCGGCGATTTCGGCGAGAGCTGGTACTTCAACGTGCCGGTGACGGTCAAGTTCAGCCAGGTCATCTGGGATTCGTTCGTGCTTGCGATGGTTTCCCTCGTGCTGCGCGTGGTCATCGCCATCCCGCTGGGCATCGTCTCCGCGACGCACCAGTATTCGAGGGTGGACTATGCGGTCACGATCTTCGCCCTCATCGGCATATCGCTGCCGACCTTCTTCTTTGCAACGCTGCTCAAGTGGGTGTTCTCCATCAACCTGGGCTGGCTGGACCTGTATGGCAAGGTGGGTCGCATGTACGATCAGCTTTCGCCCATGGGGCAGTTCCTGGACGTGGCGAAGCACTACATCATGCCGATCGTGACGCTCACCGTGGTCAGCGTCGGCGACCTGATGCGCTACACGCGCACGAACATGCTGGAGGTGCTCAACTCCGACTTCATCCGCACCGCCCGCGCCAAGGGCCTGCCGGAGCGTACGGTCATCAACAAGCACGCTTTCCGCAACACGCTGATCCCGATCGTCACCATCATCGGCGGCACGCTGCCCAGCCTGTTCGGCGGCGCGCTGATCACGGAGACGCTGTTCCAGATCCCGGGCATCGGCTATACGTCGTATCAGGCGATGATCAGCGGCGACATTCCCTTTACGATGTTCTATTCCGTCTTCTCGGCGATGCTGGTGCTGTTGGGCACGCTGATCGCTGACATCCTGTACGCAGTGGTCGATCCGCGCGTGCGCGTGAGCTGAAAGGAGGAAGCCTTATGCAGGAAAATCAGAAACAGAACGTCGACGACCGGCATCTGGCGCTGGACGACGAGCAGCGCGTCAAGGTCCTTTCTCCTTCCATGCTGGTGTTCAGGCGCTTTGTCCGCAACCGGCTGGCGATCGTGGGCACCGTCATCATCGTTGCGATGTTCATCTTCTCCTTTATCGGCGGTATCATCACGCCTTACGGCGAGAGCGAGCGCTTCCGCGGCTACGAGATGATGGTGAAGGACTACGCCGCCATCACGGAGAACAACGAATACCGCTACGTGGAGGCGGAGGGGAAGGCGTTCCCCAGCGGCGCCAAGTCCAAGATGATCTTGGCGCTCACGCGCGGGGAAGAGATCTTCGAGTATAACGGTCAGAATTACGGCCTCATTCAGGAGGGCGAAAACCTCTACCGCGTCACCGAGCAGGTGCCCGTCGCCACAGCGATCGGGATGAAGGGGCTTTTCAACGTGACGCCCAAGGAGGATGCGGCGCTCCCGGAGGATCTGACCGAAGCGTTCGCAGCCGCCGTGGCCGCGGGCGACAAGACGTTCGCCACCGCGGACGGCTCCATGTTCAGCTATACGATGCTGAAGAAGCAGTACACGATCTACGGCACGCAAAACCTGGCGCTCGCCTCGCACCGCATTTTCACGGAGGCGAACGGACTGGAGAGCAATTTCGATTTCCGCCTCGCTTCTGAGCGTGCGATCGCGGACGGCACGTCCGCCTCGTTCGTCTTTGAGGGGGAAACCTACCAGCTCATCCGCGGCGAGCAGAGCGTGCAGATCGTCGGCGCGGATGGGGCGCCCGTTTGCGAGGTCTCCGATTACGTCATCAAGGCGGTCGAGGTCGGGACGGTCTTCCCGGAAGGCTTCGCGCAGACGGCGCTTACGGCCATCGCGGCGAAGGAGAGCACCTTTGAGATGCCCGGCGAGGACGGCGAACAGGTCGAATACGCGATTGAGCACAGAAACGGGCAGTACATCGTCCGGCGCGATACGAAGACCTATCTTCTTCGCACCTATGAGGGGCCGAGCCGCGAGCACTGGCTGGGCACGGACGGCAACGGTATGGACATGCTGACCCGCTTGATGTACGGCGGACGCATCTCGCTGATGATCGGCTTCATCGTCGTCGTCATCGAGCTGGTGCTCGGCGTGGTGCTGGGCGGCGTTGCCGGCTATTTCGGCGGCTGGATCGACAATCTGCTCATGCGCGTGGTCGATATTATGAACTGCATTCCGGGTTACCCGATTTATATCATCCTGGGTTCCCTGATGGACGTCTATAAGGTAGACCCGACCGTTCGTATGATCGCGCTGATGCTGGTCATCGGGTTGCTTAGCTGGCCCTCCATCGCGCGCCTCGTGCGCGGCCAGATCCTCTCGCTGCGCGAGCAGGAGTTCATGGTGGCTACCGAGGCGACGGGTCTTTCGACCTCGCGACGCATCTTCAAGCACCTGGTGCCCAACGTCGTGCCGCAGCTGATCGTCATGTGCACGATGTCGCTGGGCAGCGTCATCCTGCTGGAAGCGACGCTGTCGTTCCTGGGCTTGGGCGTCAAGTTCCCGTTTGCGTCCTGGGGCAACATCATTAACGCCGTCTCCAACGTGTACGTCATGACGAACTACTGGTTCGTCTGGATCCCGGCGGGCATGCTGATCCTGCTGACGGTGCTCGGATTTAACTTTATCGGCGACGGACTGCGCGATGCGTTCGACCCGAAGATGAAGCGATAAGGAGGGCGAGAGCATGGCTAAAGAGAAAAAGCATCTCTCCGCGAAGGAAGCCAAGAGCGCGGACTACATCTCCGCCGCCGAGGCGCGCGCCATCGCGAAGGAAAACCGGCGCATAACGGACGCCTTTGAAAAAAAGCGCAAACGGAAGAATGTGCCGAAAAGCGAATACATGACGCAAATGAAAAACCCCGACAACATCGTGGAGTTCGACGACTTGCACACCTACTTTTACACGGACATCGGCGTGGTCAAAGCCGTGGACGGCGTCTCCTTCGACGTGCCGCGCGGCAAGACCGTCGGCGTCGTGGGCGAGTCCGGCTGCGGCAAGAGCGTGACGAGCCTTTCGCTCATGCAGCTCGTGCAGCGCCCGCAGGGCCAGATGACGGGCGGCCAGATCCGCTTTAACGCGAAGGACGGCGTCTACGACATCGTGAACACGCCGGACGAGGCGATGCACAGCATCCGCGGCAACCAGATCTCCATGATCTTCCAGGAGCCGATGACCAGCCTGAACCCGGTATTCCGCATCGGTATGCAGATGGACGAGGTCATCGCCCTGCACAACAAGGAGATGGACAAGGAACAGGTCAGGAATCGCTCCATCGAAATGCTGGAGACGGTCGGCATCGCCAACGCGGAGGGCGTCTATCGGATGTACCCGCACGAGCTGTCCGGCGGCATGCGCCAGCGCGTCATGATCGCCATGGCCCTCTCGTGCAACCCCCGCCTCATCATCGCGGACGAGCCGACGACGGCGCTGGACGTGACCATTCAGGCGCAGATTCTGGATCTGCTGCGCGAGATGAAGGAGAAGACGGATTGTTCCATCATGCTCATCACGCACGACCTGGGCGTGATCGCCGAGATGGCGGATTACGTGGTCGTCATGTACTCCGGCCGCGTGGTGGAAAAGGGCACGGCGCACGAGGTCTTTGAAAACCCCAGCCACCCCTATACGATCGGCCTGCTGAACAGCAAGCCCGTCGTCGGCCGGGAGACGGACAGGCTCTATTCCATCCCCGGCAAGGTACCCAACCCCGTGGACATGCCGGATTATTGTTACTTCCGCGACCGCTGCGAGCTGTGCGTGGAGGGCTGCAAGGGCGCTTATCCGCACGAGGTATCTATATCGCCCACGCATGTGGTGAGCTGTTACCGCTGCTATCCTGAGGCAAAGGAGGGAAAACGCAATGGCTGAGACAAAGCCGGTTTTGGAGGTCAGAAACCTCAAAAAATATTACCCGATCAAGAACGGCCTGATGCAGCGCGTTGCGGGCGCGGTCAAGGCGGTGGACGGCGTGACGTTCAAGATCGAGCGCGGCAAGACGATGGGCCTGGTCGGCGAATCCGGCTGCGGCAAGACCACCGTAGGCCGCACGATCCTTCGCCTGACGGAGAAGACGAGTGGAGACGTGCTCTTCAGCGGACAGGAGATCTATGACCTGAACAAGCAGCAGATGCGGGCGATGCGCCCGAAGATGCAGCTCATTTTCCAGGATCCGTATTCCAGCCTGTCCCCCAGGCTTCCGATCGGCGAGATCATCGCCGAGGCGGTGCGCGAGCACGGCATCGTGCCCAGGGAAGAGCTGAACGACTACATCGACGGCATCATGCAGTCCTGCGGCCTTCAGCCTTATCACAAGAACCGTTACCCACACGAATTTTCCGGCGGTCAGCGTCAGCGCATCTGCATTGCGCGCGCGCTTGCGCTCAACCCGGAATTCGTCGTCTGCGACGAGCCGGTCAGCGCCCTGGACGTCTCCATCCAGGCGCAGATCATCAACCTGCTGCGCGACCTGCAGCAGGAGCACAACCTGACGTACCTGTTCATTTCGCACGACCTGTCCGTCGTGGAGCATATCTCCGACGCGGTCGGCGTGATGTACCTGGGCACGATGGTGGAGTACGGCGACAAGAAGGCCATCTTCAAGAACCCGCTTCACCCCTATACGAAAGCGCTGTTCTCGGCGATTCCGGTGCCGGATCCGAACGTGCGGATGAAGCGGATTATCCTGGAGGGAAGCATCCCATCCCCGGCGAACCCGCCCTCCGGCTGCAAGTTCCATACGCGCTGCAAGGAATGCATGGAGTGCTGCAAGCACGAAGCGCCGCCCGTGCGCGAGATAGAGCCCGGTCACGTCGTGGCCTGCCACCTGTACGCAAACGAGGGAAAGCCCTATGGCGAAGACGCGTGATCCGCGGGGCAAGGACGAGGGCGCGAAGGATGAGCTGGAAGAACTGACGGTTGCGGACATGAATGTCGAGGGCATGCCCTGGTACCGGCCGGAGCTGAAGACCGGGGATGCGCAGGGAAAGAAGAACCCGCACCCCACGCGCCTGACGCCGCGCGAAACCTTTCACTGGGCGGTCAGTGCGCTGGGCGCGGGGCTGCTCGTCGTGGCGGCGTTCGGACTTGCAGGTTTTTTGTTCATCGAGTTTTGTATACACGTATGGTTTCGATAAACGTAGCCGTCCGGCCGTCTGGCCGGGCGGTTTTTATCCCTTGGGAACGCGTGGATCTTCGCAAGACGGAAAGAAGAACGCTTTTTACTTGCCGAAACGCGCGCCTTGCGCTATCATGAAAGCCTGAAGAAGGAGGGAGACGCCATGTTCCGCATCGGCGAGTTTTCGAGGCTGACACAGGTTTCCATCCGCATGCTTCGTTATTACGACGAGACGGGTCTGCTGCATCCGGCGCAGGTGGATCCCTTCACGGGGTACCGCTCGTACTCCGTCGAGCAGATGCAGCGCCTGCATCGGATCGTGCTGCTGCGCGACCTGGGGTTTTCCATCGTGGAAATGAGGGAACTGCTCGACGGCTGGAACGACGAGACGCTGACGCGGCGGCTTGAGGAGAAGCGGCGGGAGGCTGAGCGGGCGATGGAGGTGGAACGCGCCCGCGTCGTCCAGATTCAGACCGCCATCGCGGACCTGCGGTCGGAAGCGCTGGACGTGCACTGCAACGTCACGATGAAGCGGATCGAGCCCTTTCACGTGCTTTCCGTGCGTCGGAAGATCGCTCGGTACGACTGCGAAAGCGAGCTTTGGCACGCGCTTTACGCCTATATCGCCCGAAAAGGCATCAGGCTTTCGCCCAACCATGGAAACGTCGCCTTTTTTTACGACGAGGAGCATCGGGATGCCGACGTGGACGTGGAGGCCTGCGTCGTCGTGGAGCAGATGGGAGAGTCCGAAGGGGAGTTCGTCTATCGCGAAACCGCCCCGGTCGGGCGCATGGCCTCGATCATGGTATACGGCCCCTATGAGCGGATTGGAGGCGCGTATCAGGCCTTCGCGCGCTGGCTGTCCCGCCACGCACGATTCGCGATGGACGGGCCCTCGCGCCAAATCTGCCATAAGGGACCGTGGGACGAGGAGGATCCGTCACAGTACCTGACCGAGCTGCAGGTGCCGCTCAGGGCTGTGGATGAAATCCACGCTTGACTCTGACAGCGTGTGAGGGTGTAGGATGAGGCCGTACCCCATCACGCGCGGCAGACAGCCGCGACGAAAACAGGAGGCTTCATCATGGAAAAGACATATGCGGTGACCCCGATCGGCCGAATCTTTACGGAAGCGGAGAAGCCGTACATCGAGCTCCAAAGGGACTACGCCCGAGGGCTCGAAGCGTTCGGAGGGTTCAGTCACGCGGTCGTCCTCTGGTGGTTTCATCAAAGCGACGAAGCGCCCGATCGAAAGGTCCTCGAGGTTCGGAGCCCGTACAGGCGCGGCCCCGGGACCCTGGGCACGTTTGCGACCCGTTCGCCCTTTCGACCCAACCCGATCGCGATGACGGTGTCGTGCGTGCTCGAGGTGGACGAGGCAAGCGGCAGGCTTTACGTCGATTATACGGACGCGCTGGACGGAAGCCCGGTGCTCGATATCAAGCCCTATACGCCGAGCATGGATCGAGTGGAAGCGCCGGCGGTGCCGGCGTGGTGCGCGCACTGGCCGCGCAGCCTGGAGGCGTCGGAAGAATTTGACTGGGAGAATGAATTTAACTTCTGATAAGGCGGGAAGAGCGGATGAGACAGATCACGGCGGCGCAGGCGGCGCCGCTTTTTGCGGGGAGGACGGAAACGACCGTCCGGGCATTTTTGCATCAGGGAATGGGGCACGCATTTGCGGATGCGCAGGGGCGCTGCGCGCAGATCGTCGTGGGCGATCTCTGCTGCTTTGCGGGCGATGCCGACGCGCTGGGCGCGGAAGAGCTTGCGGGGCACGTGCCTGCGGACCATCCGGCCCTCTCCCTTTTGATGGTTCCGCATGACGCGGCGTGGGATGCGCGTATCGGAGCGGCAGGCGGCGCGCGGGCCGATCGCATCACGCGCTGGCGGCTTCATGCGGATTCGCTGCGCGCCGACTTCCTGCGTCCGCTCTCCATGCCGCCGGCGGGTTATCGGATAAGGCGCTTTGACGGCGCGCTGTACCGGCAGGCCTTGAAGGCAGAATGGTCGAGGGACTTCGTATCGCTGTATCGGGATGAGGCGGACTACCTCGCGCGGGGGATCGGCGTCGCGGCGCTGGTGGATGGAGAACTCGTTGCAGGCGCGTCCTCTTACTTTTCTTATGACGGCGGCATCGAAATTCAAATTCAAACGCGGGAGGACCACCAGCGCCGGGGGCTTGCGCGCTGCTGCGGCGCGGCGCTCTGCCTCCTTTGCCTGGAGCGGGGCGTCGAGCCGGACTGGGATGCGGCCAACCTCGAATCCCGCCGCGTAGCGCTCCGCCTGGGGTATCGGGACGGCGGGCCATACAGCGCCTGGGAACTGCGGAAGGAGAATGTGGACGCCTCTAAAAAAGACGAACATTTTTGAAATAGAATAACCTAATATTCGACAAAAAGCGCGAATTTTTGCGTAAAGGCCTTTACAAAAGGGGGATTTTGCGGTACGATAGCAATGCTTCGTTTCTTATGAAGAACATTTAGGAGGAATCATCATGAAGAAGCTTCTTTCTCTGGTGCTGGCAGCCATGCTCTGCCTGGTCTCCTTCGCCGCCATGGCTGACGGCGTGCCTGCCGCTGATCTGAAGGTCGGCTTCATCTTCATCGGCGATGAAAATGAAGGCTACACCGCCGCGCATTACGAGGGCGCGAAGGAAATGATGACCGCGCTCGGCCTCACCGAGGATCAGCTGCTCATCAAGTGGGTCGTCCCGGAAGACGAGACCTGCGAGGACGCGGCGATCGACCTGGCCGACCAGGGCTGCCAGATCATCTTCGGCAACAGCTTCGGCTTCGAGTCCTACATGATGAATGCCGCCAAGGAATATTCACAGGTTCAGTTCTGCCACGCCACCGGTTATCAGGCGGCGAGCAGCGGACTTGCCAACTTCCACAACTTCTTCACCTCCGTCTACGAGTCCCGCTACGTCTCCGGCGTGGTTGCGGGCCTCAAGCTCAACGAAATGATCGAGAGCGGCAAGATCACCGCCGAGCAGGCCAAGGTCGGCTATGTCGGCGCGTATCCGTACGCGGAGGTCATCTCCGGCTTCACCTCCTTCTTCCTGGGCGTGCGCTCGGTCTGCCCCTCCGCCACGATGGACGTGACCTATACCAACTCCTGGGCGTCCTTCGACCTGGAGAAGGAAGCGGCTGAGGCGCTGATCGCCGGCGGCTGCGTGCTGATTTCCCAGCATGCGGACACCACGGGCGCGCCCACGGCCTGCGAGGCCGCCGGTGTGCCGGTCGTCGGCTACAACATCTCCATGATCGCTACCGCCCCCAACTGGGCGCTGACCTCCGCTTCTATCAACTGGGGCCCCTACTACACCTACGCGGTGAAGTCGATCATCGACGGCACGGAGATCGCCGTCGACTGGTGCCACGGCTATGCTGAGGGCGCGAACCGCATCACCGAGCTGAACAAGGCCGCCATCGCCGCCGGCACCGAGGAGAAGGTCGCTGAGGTCGAGACCGCGCTCAAGGATGGCTCCCTGCACGTGTTCGACTGCGCCAGCTTCACCGTCGGCGGCAAGACGCTGACCGATGCGGACAGCGACTACATCTGGGACGGCTACTTCCACGAGTCCGAGAAGGCGTCCGCGCCGTCCTTCGACTTCATCATCGACGGCATCACCGATCTGACTGCCGCGAAGTAAATCCCTGCGCTGCTTTTCGGCGGACGGCTCCCTTCGGTGCCGCCCGCCCTCTTTGCGTTTTCCCATCACTTCCTGAACGGAGGATTGCCTGTGGATAAAGCGATCGCGGTCGAAATGCGTGACGTTACCAAGCGATTCGGAAGCGTCGTCGCCAACGAGAACGCCTGCCTGGACGTGCGCAGGGGAGAGATACTCTCCGTGCTCGGCGAGAACGGCAGCGGAAAGACCACGCTCATGAACATGCTCTCCGGCATTTACTTTCCGGACGAGGGACAGATTTTCGTGGAGGGGAAGCCGGTGACCATCCGCTCGCCGCGTGACGCGTTTGAGCTGGGCATCGGCATGATCCATCAGCACTTCAAGCTCGTGGACGTGTTCACCGCCGCCGAAAACATCGTGCTGGGCCTGCCGGGCCCTGTGCAGCTGAACATGAACGAGGTACGCCGCAAAATTCTGGACCTCGCGAACAAGTACGGCTTTGAGCTGGACGTCAACCAGAAGGTTTACGACATGTCCGTGTCGCAAAAGCAGACCGTCGAAATCCTCAAGGTGCTCTACCGCGGCGCAAAGATCCTCATCCTGGACGAGCCGACGGCGGTGCTGACGCCGCAGGAGACGGAGCGCCTCTTTCGAATCCTCCGCAACATGCGGGAGGACGGCAAGGCGATCATCATCATCACGCACAAGCTGGCTGAGGTGCTCTCCCTTTCCGACCGCGTGAGCGTGCTGCGCAAGGGCCGTTCGGTCGGCACGGTCGATACGGTGGGCGCGAGCGTGCAGTCGCTCACGGAGTTGATGGTCGGCAAGCAGGTGACGCTGGACATCGAGCGTCCGGAGCCCGTGAATCCCCAGCGCCGCCTCGCCGTCAAGGATCTCACCTGCGTGAACCTCGAGGGCATCACGACGCTCGACCATGCGAGCTTCACCGCGCGCAGCGGCGAAATTCTGGGCATCGCGGGCGTCGCGGGCAGCGGACAGAAGGAACTGCTCGAGGCGATCGCGGGCCTTCAGCCGGTGCAGACGGGCGCGGTTTCGTTCTTCCCGAAGGACGGGGACGTGGTGGATACCACGCACATGAGCGCGGAGGAGATCGACAAGCTGGGCATCCATCTGGCTTTCGTGCCGGAGGATCGCCTGGGCATGGGGCTCGTGGGCTCGATGGACATCACGGAGAACATGATGCTGCGTACCTATCGCGAGGGGCGCTCCTTCTTCGCGGACAAGCGCAATCCGCGAAAGCTTGCGGAGCGCATCGTCAAGCAGCTCGAGGTCGTGACCTCCGGCATCGGCGCGCCGGTTCGGCGCATGTCGGGCGGCAACGTACAAAAGGTGCTCGTCGGGCGCGAAATCGCCTCCGCGCCGAGCGTGCTGATGGTCGCCTACCCCGTGCGCGGGCTGGACATTAACTCTTCGTATACGATCTACCGCCTGCTCAACGAGCAGAAGGTAAAGGGGTCTGCGGTCATCTGCGTGGGCGAGGACCTAGACGTGCTGCTGTCGCTGTGCGACCGGATTATGGTGCTGTGCGGGGGCCGGGTGACGGGCATCGTGGATGCGCGCACCGCGACCAAGGAATCGGTCGGTGAACTGATGACGCGTTCGGAAAGGGCGCGGGGGGAGGAGGAGAAGGCAGGATGAGCATTACCGCAACACCGGCTAAGGAGCCGCGGCTGCATATCGTGAAGCGCGACGGCCTCCCGTGGCATCGGGCCCTTCTCATCCGCGCGGCGGCGCTGCTGCTCTCCCTGTGCGTCTGCGCGGTGGTGATCTTCGCGCTGACGGGCATGAATCCGCTGGAGGTCTACAAGGCCTATGTCAGCGGCGCGGTGGGCACGAACCGCCGCCTCTGGACGACGATTCGGGATAGCGCGACCCTGCTGCTGATCGCGCTTGCGATCACCCCGGCCTTCAAGATGCGCTTTTGGAATATCGGCGCGGAAGGGCAGGTGCTCGTGGGCGGCCTGGCGACCGCGGCAGTCATGATCTATGGCGGCGGTGCGCTGCCGACGTGGCTGTTGTTTGTGCTCATGGCGGCGGCGAGCCTTTTGGCAGGCATGATCTGGGGCATCATTCCGGCCTTTTTTAAGGCGAAGTACAATACGAACGAGACGCTCTTTACCCTGATGCTCAACTACGTGGCGATGCAGCTGGTGACGTTCAGCATCGTGTTTTGGGAAAACCCGAAGGGTTCCAACACCGTGGGCATCATCCATCAAGGCACGGAATACGGCTGGTTTGCGCCGCTCTTCGGCCAGAAGTACGGGATCAACGTGCTGATCGTGCTCTCGATTACGGTGCTGATGTTCATCTACCTGCGCTACAGCAAGCCGGGCTATGAGATCGCCGTGGTTGGAGAGAGCGAGAATACCGCGCGCTACGCGGGCATCAACGTGGGGCGCGTCATCCTGCGCACGATGGCCATTTCCGGCGCGCTCAGCGGCCTGGCGGGGTTCATCATCGTATCGGGATGCAGTCACACCATCTCCACCAGCACGGCGGGCGGGCGCGGATTTACTGCGATCATCGTCAGCTGGCTTGCAAAGTTCAACCCCTTTACGATGATCCTCATCGCGTTCTTTCTCGTGTTCATGGAAAAGGGCGCGATTCAGATCGCCTCGCAGTTCAACCTCAACGAGAACGCCTCGGACGTGCTGACGGGCATCATCCTGTTCTTCATCCTGGGCTGTGAATTCTTCATCAACTACAAGGTGAGCCTGCGCCGCCACGGCAGAAAGGAGATCAAGGGATGAATACGATCCTGATCTTTATTCAAAAGGCCATTGCGCAGGGCATCGGCATTCTGTTCGGCGCCTCGGGCGAAATCCTGACGGAAAAGAGCGGAAACCTTAATCTCGGCGTGCCGGGCATGATGTACATGGGCGGCATTGCGGGTCTGATCGGCGCGTTCCTGTACGAAAAGGCCGCGGCCGTGCCGAATGCATTCGTCGGTTTTCTGATCTCCTTCGTCTGCGCATTCCTCTGCGCAGCGCTTGGCGGGCTGATCTACAGCGTGCTGACGATCTCCCTGCGCGCAAACCAGAACGTGACGGGCCTCGCGCTGACGACGTTCGGCGTAGGCTTTGGCAACTTCTTCGGCGGCTCGCTCTCCAGACTGGCGGGCGGCGTGGGCCAGATTTCCGTTGCGGTCACCGCGGGCGCCTACCGCGCGAAGATTCCCTTCCTCAGCGACATTCCGGTCCTCGGCGACATCCTCTTTTCCTACGGCTTTTTGACCTACCTCAGCCTCGTCGTGGCCGTGGTGCTCAGCTGGTTTTTGAATAAGACCCGCCAGGGGCTCAACCTGCGTGCGGTCGGCGAAAACCCTGGCACCGCGGATGCGGCGGGCGTGAACGTCACGCGCTACAAGTACCTGGCGACGTGCATCGGCGGCGGCATCGCGGGCCTGGGCGGTCTGTACTTCGTGATGGAGTACTCCGGCGGCACGTGGACGAACAACGGCTTCGGCGACCGCGGATGGCTGGCGGTGGCGCTGGTCATCTTTGCTCAGTGGAAGCCGGTCAAGGCGATCTGGGGTTCGATCCTCTTCGGCGGTCTGTATATCCTTTACCTTTACATCGCGGGTCTTGGGCGCAGCATGCAGGAAATCTTCAAAATGCTGCCCTATGTGGTGACGATCGTGGTGCTTGTCCTCGCGTCGCTGCGCAAGAAGCGCGAAAACCAGCCTCCGCAGAGCCTGGGCACCGCTTACTTCAGGGAAGACAGATAATTTTTACACGTTAAGGAGGCTTTTTCATGAGCGATTCGGTTCTTTCCTGGCTCTTTGAAACCAAGGCCGTGCGCGTCTGCCCGGAGGGAGCGCCCTTCTGGTACACCTCCGGCAAGCTGGGGCCGTTTTACATCAACACGCACTTTCTTTACGGCAGCCAGCGGGCGGCGGAAGAGCTCCTTTCCGTCATCGAGCAGGCGGCGGCGGGCGACCGCCTTGCGTTCGCGCGCACGGTGCTTGCGCACGTACGCCGTCAATATGCAGAAAATGAGATCTATCGCCGTCTGATGAACCAGATGGTGGAGGCGGCGCGCGCTATGGAATTTGATTTCGTCTCGGGCGGCGAACGTCGCGACTTCTTCTTCTCTCTGCTCATCGCGGACAGGCTGGGCAAGCCGCATGTCTCCATTTTTAAGGACATGGAAACCGTGTACGACGAGGCGGGCTTTGAAACCTCATGCAGGGCGTCGGAGGCGGAGCTGACCGGCAAGTGCGCACTGCACGTCGCCGATCTGGTGACGGAAGCCTCCAGCTACGTGCGGGCGTGGATTCCGGCGGTCGAGGCGCTGGGGGCGAAGATCGCGGCGAGCGTCGCGGTCGTGGACCGCGATCAGGGCGGACGAGAGGTTCTGGCAAACGCGGGCATCCCGCTGACGACGCTGGTGAAGATCGAGCCTTCGCTCTTCGAGACGGCACACCGCTTGGGCGTCGTGACGGAAGAGCAGCTTTCCATGGTGCTGTCCTTCATGAACGACCCGAATCGCTTTATGCACGACTTCTTCGCGGCGCACCCGTCGTTTCTCGCGGAGCAGAAGGCGCTGGGCGGCAAGGCGAAGGAACGCGCGGAACTGTGCATTCAGAAGGGATTTGACAGGCTGTAATGTCCGTTTGGGAAACGGATGATCGACGAAGTGCTGTCATGGGAGGGGAAATGTACGAAGAGAAGCCTTTCCCTTTATTCTGCACGGGGCCATCGGTTTTGCCAATGGCCAGAGGAGGGACGATGCCGGTCCCTCTTTTTTCGTTTCCCAAAGGGATAACACGACCGGCCGCGCGCAGGTTTGTCATTTCCAGCGGGATATGCTATAATTTGCTTCAAACGATGGAATAAAACCGCAGAAACCGGTCTAAGAGGTGGAGGATGGAACGGTTAACTTTGATAAAACCCAACGCCGCTTTTTCCGCAGAGATCGCGTCGTACCGCCGGGCGTTTTTGGAGGATGGAAGCTCCTTGGACGGCTGCGGTTCCCTAAAGCGGATGGAGAATCCGGTGGATTGGCTCGCTCAGGTCGAGAAGATGGCGCGAAAAGAGACGGTTCCCGCGAATGGCGTGCCATCGACGCAGTTCATCTATGTGCGGGAGAAGGACGGCAGAATCGTCGGGATGATTCAGGCCAGACATTGCTTCAACGACTTTCTGCGGATATACGGGGGGCACATCGGCTATTCGGTTCGTCCTTCTGAACGCAGGAAGGGCTATGCGACCCAAATGCTGCAAGACAGCCTGCCGTTTTGCAGGGAAATCGGCCTTGAAAGGGTGCTGATCACCTGTATCGACGCGAATATCGGCAGCAAAAAGGCGATCATGGCAAACGGCGGCGTTTACGAATCCACCGTGTTTGAGCCGAAGGGCCAGGTGCATCTCGAAAGGTACTGGATCGACCTTTCCCAACGCTGAAATTCGGTTGTTCGCGTAGCTGCACGCTGAATGTCCAAGATCGGGAGGGGGCGCCTATGTTGACGCTGCGCTACCGCCTGCGGCCGGAGGACGAATCCTTGACACTGCGCGCCGTGCTGCGCGAGCGTCTGGGCTTGTCCTGCGCCCAGACTGGCGGGCTGAAAGGAAAAGCCGAACTGGACGGACGGACGGTTTACCTGAACCAGCGGGGCGCTGCGGGCAGCCTTTTAACCCTGACGCTGCCGTCTGAAACGACGGCCGTGCGGCCCGTCTGGGGATCTGTGCGCGTGCTTTATGAGGACGACGCGCTGCTGGCGCTGCACAAGCCTGCGGGCATCGAGACGCACCCGCATCGGGGCGGCGTTTCCCTGCTCAACATCGCGCTGGGGTATGTCCGGAAGCGTGAACCGTCGGTCTGTTTGCACCCCGTTCACCGCCTGGATGTGGGAACGGAGGGCGTTTTGCTTTTCGCCAAGCATGGATGCGCGCAGGCATTGCTGATGAAGGAGATGGAGGAAGGCTCCTTTCGCAAGGAATACATCGGCGTCGTACGGGGCAGCTTCATCCCGCCGGCAGGATCGATCCGTCTTCCGATCGCCCACGACCCCGCACGCGGCGCCGCGAGGTTTGTCTCCTCTATAGAGGGAAAGGATGCATGGACGGACTATGAAACCGTCCGCAGCGGCATGATAGACGGCGTAGACGCCAGCCTCGTTCGCTTTCTTCTTCATACGGGCAGGACGCACCAGATTCGTGTGCACGCGGCGGCGCTGGGTCATCCGCTGCTGGGCGATCCGCTGTACGGCGGGGGAGGAAAAGAAGGCATGTACCGGCTGTGCGCGACGCGCCTCGCGTTTCCTCATCCGTTCACAGGCCGTCCTGTTCAGGTCGAAACGGCGCCTTCATGGGATCTGTCCGAGGTATAAAATGGGAAAAAGGGCTGAAAAGGCCCTTTTTGCGTGCAAGAAGGGGTGTTTACCATCCATTGCCAGCCTCCGTAGTGGAATAAATGACGGTCAATGCCCGTTTTGATGTGTGAAAGGCGGTGCGGAAGCGACCCCCGTGCCTGCCGAAAATAAAGAGGAGGTTTTCTCTATGATTACGAAATCCTACAAGTCCGGGTCGTACAAAAGATGCGCGATGTTCCTGATGCTCTGCTTCCTGTGTGTATTCCCTCTGCTGGCGATGGCCGGTGATACGGCGATCGTCAAGGGCGGCGCGCTGAACCTGCGCGAAGAGGCGAGCACGGACGCCAAGGTCCTCGGTCAATATCCGACGGGCACCTGGGTTGACATCATCGAGCGCGGAGACACCTGGCACAAGGTGCAGGTCGGCGGCAAGACCGGCTACATGATGGCCAAGTACCTGTCCAGCGGCAATGACAGCGTGATCGCCACGGCGACGGTCAACACGAATACGCGTGGCCTGAACCTGCGTACCGCTCCGAGCGAAAGCGCCGACATCATCACTTCTTATCCGAAGGGCACCAAGGTCGAGGTGCTGCAGAAGGGTTCTGCCTGGTATCGTGTGCAGGTCGGCGGCAACGTCGGCTACATGTCCGCGAAGTATCTGAGCACCGGTTCTTCCGGCGGTTCTTCCGGCGGCAGCTCCAGCGTCGTCGCGAACGGCGTGGTCAACAACCCCAAGAGCACGCAGGTTCTGATGCTGCGTGAGAAGGCCTCCCAGGACAGCAAGGTGCTCGGCTATTATAAGAATGGCACCAAGGTTCAGATCCTCAAGAAGGGTTCGACCTGGCACGAAGTCAAGGTGGACGGCAAGCACGGCTACATGATGGCCAAGTACGTGAAGATTACCTCTTCGCCGAAGAGTGCGACGCTGTACAACCCGAACGGAAACTCCATCGTCAACTTCCGCAAGGGCCCGAGCCTGAGCAGCACCGTGCTGGCTACCTACAAGGTGGGCACGAAGGTGACCGTGCTCGACAAGGGCACGGACTGGACGCTCGTTGAAATCAACGGCAAGACCGGTTACATCAGCACCTACTTCCTGCGCTTCTAAGCGCAAATGAAAGTCCGCCGAAGCATGCGCTTCGGCGGACTTTTAGGTTGAAACGATGCGCGGGATCCCGCGCATCGACGCGCAGCCGTTACAGGCGTTCGAACAGATAGCAGCTTTCCATCACCGTCAACAGCTGTGAATGGGTGCGCAGCGCCGGCGTAATGTCCTCTTCTTCGCATAGAAGCAAAGCGCCGGCTTCGGACTGCAGAAAACGGTCGATTCCGCCGTCCTCACAGCGGGCGTCCATGCACAATTCGGCCTGTAAAAGCTCCGCCTGCTGCCAATCCCCTGTGCGATAGAGCCTGCGGCCCCTGAAGGCATGATCCTGCAGCGCGCTTTTCATAAAGACCTGCATCATGCTGTCGGAGCGGCTGGACCGCACCCTTTGCAGGTTGCTGCTCAGGTTGGGCAGGAGGAGGGCGGCGCATAGCAGCAGCAGCGCCGCATTGGGCCAGAACGTTTTGAACGTAAGACGGCGCAGGAGCGCGGCAAGCGAAGCGGAAGCGGCGATTATCAAAGGCAAAAAGGCCGGATAAGCGTACCAGGAAATTTTTGTCCGGGGGAAAGAAATGCACAGGAGCGTGACCGTAAACCACAGCAGCAGCGTTTGAGCGCGTGCGGAGAGAGGCTGAGAGCTTGCGGTGCGTTGAGCCAGGCCGTAACAGCATAGGCATATGCAGGCGAAGAAATCGGGTTTCTGCCTGAAAAAATCGACGTAGTAAAGCAGGCCGCCTGGATGCCCCTCCAGCGCTTCGCCGCTGCGCCGAAGGAGATCGTAGCCGATCATCTGTCTGAAAAAGGCGGGGCCGTCCGGCTGAACAAAGCGGAACGCAGCCCAGGCAAAGATGGGGAGAAAAGAGCTGCACAAAAAGAGGAACCACTGACGCGGACGGAGGCGGAAGAACGTCCCTGTAAGCAGGAGAAACAAACCGCCGATGGCCACGATAGAAAGAGCGTGAAAGCTCTTGGACAGAAACGCAAGGCTGAAGAAGAAGCCCGCCGCGTAAAGCGCTTGAGGCTTTTGCGGGATATAGGACATGCTCAGCATGGAAAGGGTAAAGAAGAGGATGTAAATCGCGTCGGGATCGCCCGAGCGTCCCCAGTGGTCGAAGTAAAGACAGGAATAGCATAGCGAGATGAAAAGGCAGCAAAGCGAGGCCGTTTTTCCGTAGTGCTTCAACGTGTAGACCGCGATCAGCAGGATCGTGCAAAAGAGCGAAAGGGCGGAGAAGAAGCGAAGCCCCAGCTCGTTATAGCCGAACAGGCGATACCCGAGCGCGATCGCCCAGGTGACGAGCGGCGGCTTTAGGTTGTACATGTCAGGCGCATAGGCATACGTGTTCACCGCAGGGTTTCCGCCTTGCAGCATTTCGTAGGCGTTGACGCCGTGACGCGCTTCGTCCCAGTTTGCGATAGCGGCACGATCGAGCTTATAAAAGCAGAGAAACGCAGCAATGCAGACCAGAGACGCAAAGCAGAGCGCAAAGAGCGCCTCACGGGAATGCTTTCGAACGGATACCATGTGCATGTAACACTCCTTATCAGCGTGATAAACACCGCCCACCGTCTGTTTCCACGGTGGGCGGATTCGGTTTTATCGCTACCTTTTCAGCGACGCGGGAAGGCGCCGGAGCAGCCGGTGCAGGAAGTAGAGCAGCGCGCAGTTGACCGGATAACACAGCGCATTTTTGAGCAGCCGCACGGGCAGCAGCGCCATCATCGCGCTGCCGCCGGTCATCGAGCGCCAGAGCGTGTTGAGCAGCACGTGGCAAAGCAGGTCAACGACGAGCTGCGCTACGAGCACGTGCCACAGACGCACCTCACGCCGGTAGAAGAACAGGCCGTAAAGCAGGCCGACCAGCAGGGCGGTGAGCGTATAGCCGGGGAAATAAGCTCCCGCGGGGAAGAGGAAGCAGGCCAGGATGTCGGCCAGCGCGCCGTGCACGCCCGCGACGACGGGGCCGAACAGCGTAGCCGTCGCCGCGATGGTGAGAAAGCCGAACGTGATGCGCATGTCCGCGGTGACGTAGACCGCCACAGAGGAAAGAGCGAGCTGCATGGCGATGAGGACGCCCGTGAGCGCGAGCGTGTACGTTCGCCTGAGCGACGAGGCAGACGCGGAGAAGGATGAGCCGACAGAAATATGCTGCATGAAAAAAGCACCTCCCGCAAATCGGAAAGGAACGGATTCGCAGAGGTGCCCGAAACAGAAGGGCAGTCGGGGTCGGCTCAGCCACCGCGAAGCCATAAAGGCTTCTTCGTCCCATGGTATTCCCGTACATGAGCACTTGACGCGCCTGAACCGTCATCGCCTTGGCGATCCCTGCCATCTGACGAATCACAGGAGACAGCCTTATTATAAGGGCAGCGCACAGGAATTGCAATAGAAATCAGCGGTCCGGGCCAAAGCTTTCCAGAAATACGCGCGCCGCGCGGTAGCGCTCCAGCCGCTCAGCCTCCCTTGGACCGATGTGCTCCAGCCGCGTGACGTCCATGTTGTGGCGAAGGTCCGCCAGCTTGACGGCGCGCGCGACGGGGTCCTTGGCGAGCCGCGCCACGTAGTCCGCATAGGGGACGGCCCTGTCGTGCGTGAGCAGGGAAACGGACTCCAGGACGCGTTCGGGAAATCCTTCCGCACGCAGGTCGCTGAGCGTGAGCTTCGTATCCTCGACCACGTCATGCAGCAGCGCGACGGCGGTGGCGGTCTCGTCCTTCATCTGCTCCGCGAGGTGCAGCGGGTGAAAGATGTAGGGCACGCCGTCCCACTCGACCTGCCCGTGATGGGCGGCATAGGCGATGCGCAGGGCCTTGCGCGTCAGCGGAGTGTAGATCATGCTGAAGACCTCCTCGTCTTTTGTTATTCGCGGCAGGGCAGCCCCGAATCGTAGCTCATGGAGCCGAGAATGCCTGACAGCTCCGTCTCCGCCATTTCACCGGCCAGATACGCCCGGCCGGCGGAGACGAACGACGCAGCCCGCGCCTTGGCGGCAGCCAGCAGCTCCGGAACGCTGTCCCTCCGTTCACCGGATTCAAAGGGGCTTTCCCAGGTGTCCCGCGCGAGGTTTAAAAAATCCCCTTCCGGCAGGCGCGTGGGCACCATGTGCGCATGCAGCGTCTTTTTCAGGCCGAAGGGACGGGCCAGCGCGCCGAAGACCGCATATTTGGTGCCGCCTGGGCTGTGCAGAATGCGCGTGAGCGCCGCGCTGTCTTTGAACGCGTGTTGGAAAAAGGCGGGCTGAACGTGCACATCGGAATAGGTTTCAAGCACCGCGGTGCAGAGCAGTTTTGCGATTTCCTCGCATTCGTCGGGGCGAAGCGCGGCGACGCCCGCCATATGGCGGGGTGTGCCGGTTTCGTGCCCCTCTATTCGGTAGAGCCACGCGTCGAGCGCGTGTTCGAGCGTGCAGTGCAGGTTCGTTGAATACTTGCCTTCCGGCGCGTTTGCGTGCGCGTA
Source organism: Beduinella massiliensis (assembly GCF_900199405.1). Lineage (NCBI taxonomy): Bacteria > Bacillati > Bacillota > Clostridia > Eubacteriales > Beduinellaceae > Beduinella > Beduinella massiliensis. Next base: position 2,902,932 of record NZ_LT963430.1, on the reverse strand, counting down.
GACAAAGGGATGAAACGTGGTGTCCGTCGCATAGTGCGTCAGAAAGCCCAGCGCATAGTCACGCTGGGCAGGCGTCTTCGCACTGCGCAGCAGGGAGAGCAGAAATGCGCCCGTGCGCGACTTGTGCAGGCGGCTGCCGAGCGCGAAGGGCAAAGGCGCGCCCTTCGCATGGTGGAAGCAATAGAAGAGGGGGTCGGGTCCCTCGGCGCCGGCGAGCGCGGCGGGGCTGCCGCCAGTCACGGCGCGGGCGACGGACTGATGCAGATAGGATGCGGGCATGCGCTGTCTCCTTTGGTTCATTGACCGGTATGATGTTGAAAACAAGATATAGGTTCGCCTTGCTTGACTTGTTTTCCTGCTTGTGCTACAATGGTGCCCGCTTTTAAAAGTTTGACGGCTAATCGTTGCGCGAAAAACCGGGGAGGAAGACAGTATGGAGGGCGAATATCACGCGCTGCTTCAGTCAATGATGCGATTTAACAGGCATTGCTTTCTGATATCTTATGCGCAGCTGGAGGCGCTCGGCCTGTACCCGGGTCAGCCGCAGATGCTGATGGCGCTCATGCACAGGGAAGACATCAGCCAGCGGGAGCTCGCCGAGGCGATGTCCGTCAAACCGGCTACGCTGACGGTCATGCTTCGCCGCATGGCCGGCAAGGGACTCGTGCAGCGCCACACGGACGAACACGACCAGCGCGTGACGCGCCTGCGGCTGACGCCGGAGGGGCGGGCGGTGGTCATGCGGCTGAAAGATACGATTGAACAGATGGGAAAGGACATCTTCGGGACGCTGACGCAGGAAGAGCGGCGGCAGCTTTCCGACATGCTCGAGCGGCTCAGCGCCGCCATCGCGGGAAAATTGCCTAAGGAGGAATCTTCGAGCTTATGAAACGACTGCTTCATTATTTGCGCCCTTACCTGAAATGGGCCCTTTGCGCGATCGGGCTGGTCGTGGTGCAGTGCCTGGTGGAACTGCTGCTGCCCTCGGTCAACGCGAAGATTACCAACGAAATCATTCGTCCGGAGCCCAGCGTCGCCTTCGTGCTGCAGCAAGGCGGCATCATGCTGCTCTTCGTGCTGCTGTCGGCCGCGGCGACGGTCGTGGCAGGCTACTTTTCTTCGCGCGCGGCCATGGGCTTTGGCAAGGAACTGCGCGGCGCGATCTTTCACAAGGTCGAATCCTTCTCGCAGGAGGACATGAACCGCTTCGGCGCGCCGTCTCTCATCACGCGCACGACCAACGACGTACAACAGGTGCAGAACGTCGTCATGATGTTCATGCGCATGATGGTCATGGCACCGCTGATGTGCCTGGGCGGCGTGGTCATGGCGCTGTCGCAGGACGTGGCGCTCTCCTGGGTCATCGTCGCGGCGCTGCCGCTGATCGCGGGTTTGATCGTGCTCGCGATCAAAAAGGGACTGCCCTACTTCATGTCGATGCAGAAGAAGATAGACCGCATCAATCTGGTGCTGCGCGAGGTGCTCAGCGGCATGCGCGTCATCCGCGCCTTCGGCCGCACGCACGACGAGGAGCGCCGCTTTGAGGAAGCCAACCTTGACCTGAAGGACGTATCCACGCGCGTGGGCAAGCTGATGGGCATCATGATGCCCGGCATGATGCTGATCCTCAATCTCGTCACCGTGGCGATCCTCTGGTTCGGTTCCAAGCGCATCGACATGGGGGCCATGAACGTCGGCGCCATGCAGGCCTTCATCAATTATGCGACAATGATCCTGATGTCTCTGATGATGCTCAGCATGATCTTCGTCATGCTGCCGCGCGCGCAGGCCTCGGCCGAGCGCATCGTAGAGGTGCTCTCCGTGGAGCCGTCCATGGAAGACCCAGAACACCCGGCGGAGCGCCTGCCCGCGCGCGGAGAGGTCGCCTTTGAGGACGTGCGCTTCGCCTACCCCGGCGCGCAGGAGGACGTGCTCTCGCACATCGCGTTTACGTCGCATGCGGGGGAGACGACCGCGATCATCGGCTCGACCGGCAGCGGCAAGTCCACGCTGATCGACCTGATCCCCCGCATGTTCGACGTCTCCGGCGGACGCATCCTGCTTTCGGGCACGGACGTGCGCGACATGACGCAGGCGCAGCTTCGCGCGCGCATCGGCTACGTGCCGCAGAAGGCGTTTCTGTTCAGCGGTACGATTCGCTCCAACCTGAACCAGGGGCTGGAGGGCGCGACGGATGAGCAGATGTGGCAGGCACTGCGTACGGCGCAGGCGGAGGACTTCGTGCGCGCGCTGCCCGATGGGCTGGACGCCCCCGTCGCTCAGGGAGGCACGAACTTCTCCGGCGGCCAGCGCCAGAGGCTGTGCATCGCCCGGGCGCTGATCCGGCATCCCGAGGTGTACATCTTCGACGACAGCTTCTCCGCGCTGGACTTTGAGACGGACGCTCGCCTTCGCAGGGCGCTTGCGGCGCAGACGAAGGAGGCCACGGTGTTCATCGTCGCGCAGCGCATCTCGACGATCCGCCACGCGGACCGCATCGTGGTGCTCGACGACGGCCGCATCGCCGGCATAGGCACGCACGAAGAATTGATGGAGGGCTGCGAGGTCTACCGGCAGATCGCCCTGTCGCAGCATGCAGAGGAGGAGAAAGCCTCATGATGGGACCGGGACGCGGCCATCGCGGCCGCAAAGGAGCGCAGGCAACCGCCCGCGCCAAGAACTTTAAGGGGTCGTTTCGGCGGCTGCTCGGCGAGTTTAAGCCGCTGCGCATGAAGCTGGTGCTGGTGCTGTTTGCCGTGGTCGCGGCGAACATCTTCAACATCACCGCTCCGCGCATGGTGGAGCACGCGATCGACATCGTGACGGACGCGCTGGGCCTGGGTACGGGCATCGACTTTTCCATGCTCGCCCGCGTGCTCGTAGGCCTGCTGTGCCTGTACGTGCTTTCCTCCGTCTTCCGTTACTTTCAGGAGGTGCAGATGGTCGGCGTGACGCAGGACGTCATGTTTACCCTGCGCCGCAAGGTAGACGAAAAGATGGGGCGGCTGCCGCTTTCCTATTTCGACCACAACGAGCGCGGCGACATCCTTTCCCGCGCGACGAACGACATCGACAACGTCGCCAACTCCATGCAGCAGAGCGTCACGCAGGTGCTCAGCGCCGTGGTCACGCTCATCGGCGTCCTGATCATGATGCTTTCCCTGTCGCCGCTGCTCACGCTCATGACCATCCTGATGCTCCCGCTCATCATGGCGGGCACGATGTTCATCACGCGCCGCTCACAAAAGCTCTTCGTAAAGCAGTGGGCGGTCACCGGCGACCTGAACGGCCATATCGAGGAGATGTTCACCGGCCACAGCGTGGTCAAGCTCTACGGTCAGGAGGAGAACTCCATCCGGCGCTTTGAGGAGCAGAACGAGGAACTGTATACCGTCGGCTGGAAGGCGCAGTTCCTCTCCAGCCTCATCCACCCGATGATGAACCTCATCGGCAACCTCGGCTTCATCGGCGTGTGCGTGGTGGGCGCGCTGATGGTCATCTCCGGACGCATGAGCGTCGGCGGCGTGACGGCCTTCATCACCTACAACAAGCAGTTCACACAGCCGATCAGCCAGGTCGCCAACATCATGAACGTGCTGCAAAGCGCCGTAGCGAGCGCCGAACGCGTGTATGAACTGCTCGACGAGCCGGAGGAGATTGAGAGCGAGGACAAGGGCGTCAGCCTCGCGCACGCGAAGGGCGCGGTGACCTTTGAACACGTGGATTTCGGCTATACCGACGACAAGACGCTGATTCAGGACATGAACCTGCACGTAGAGCCCGGACAGATGGTGGCCATCGTCGGCCCTACGGGCGCCGGCAAGACGACGCTCGTCAATCTGCTGATGCGCTTTTACGACGTAAAGGCCGGACGTATCCTGATCGACGGCGTGGACATCAAGACCCTGCCGCGCGAAAAACTGCGCGAAGCGCTGGGCATGGTGCTGCAGGACACCTGGCTCATCAGCGGCACGATCCGGGAAAACATCGCTTACGGCAAGAAGGGCGCGGACGAAGCGGCCATCCTGCGCGCGGCGAAGGCGGCGGGCGTCGATCACTTCGTGCGCACGCTGCCGGAGGGATACGACACCCTCCTGCTGGAGGACGCGCGAAACATCTCGCAGGGCCAGCGTCAGCTGCTGACCATCGCGCGCACGCTGCTTTCCGATCCGCCGATCCTGATTCTGGACGAGGCGACCAGCAGCGTCGACACGCGCACCGAGGTGCTCATCCAGGAGGCGATGCGCAGGCTCATGGCCGGGCGCACGAGCTTCGTGATCGCCCACAGGCTTTCGACCATCCGGGGCGCGGACGTGATCCTCGTCATGCAGGACGGAAGCATCGTGGAGACGGGTACGCACGACGAGCTGATGGCGAAGGGCGGCGCGTACGCGCGGCTTTACAACAGCCAGTTTGCGGGCGAGGAAGAGGCAAGTGCATAATAGAGGACCTTTTCCTGCAAAACAGAGGAAAAATATAAAAAACACTTGATTCAGGGAACCGGGAATTGTATAATAGGCGACATGGATGATGCGGCGGGTATACGCGCGTTTCCATGGAGCGATTGCGACGGGTGCACGCAGCGCGTGCGCCCTTTTGCAATAGAAGGATTAGTAGGAGGAGATCGCCATGAAAAAACTCACCGCCATCGTGCTGTGCGTGGCCATGCTGCTGATGAGCGTTTCCGTCTTTGCGGACGACGCGGCAGGCGAAATCACCATTGCGCTGATCACGAACACCACGGGCGACTATGCCCAGTACGGTATCCCTGTTCATAACGCCGCGATGCTGTATATCAACCAGCTGAACGCGGCGGGCGGTATCGGCGGCAAGACCGTCAAGGTGCTCGAGTACGACGACAAGGCCGACGGCATCGAGACCGTCAACGCCTTTAACCTAGCCATGGACAACGGCGTCACCGCCGTCATCGGCTCCGTGCTGACGGGCGCGACCATCGCGCTGGCCGACGCGACCTATGAGGTGAACATGCCGCAGATCACCGCTTCCGCGACGGCGGCGGGCGTCACCATGATCGACCCGGACGACCCGGAGAGCGAGCTGCGCACCAACGTGTTCCGCTCTTGCTTCATCGATCCGTTCCAGGGCGAAAAGATGGCGGACTATGCGTTTAACAAGCTGGGCGCCAAGAAGGCCGCGATCCTCTTCGAGACGGGCAACGATTACTCCGAGGGCTTGAAGGATGCGTTCGTGTCCAAGGCCAGCGAGCTGGGCCTTGAGATCGTGGCGACCGAGGCGTTTGCCACGGGCGACCGCGATTACCGCGCGCAGATGACCAACATCGCCGCGCAGGCGCCGGACGTCGTCTTCTGCCCCATCTACTACGGCGAAGCGGGCCTGGCCATCACGCAGGGCCGTCAGGTGGGCATCACCGCGACGTTCCTGGGCGGCGACGGCTTTGGCGGCATCAAGGATTACGCCACCGCCGAGGACCTGGAGGGCAGCGTGTACTGCTCCGGCTACGCCCCGGGCACCGAGTCCGTCGCGCAGTTCGAGAAGGACTACGAGGCCGCTTACGGCGAGCCCGTGCCGAACATGTTCGCCCCGCTTGCGTACGACGCCGCGATGCTGCTGTGCAACGCGCTGGCGAGCGCGGAGGAGACGGGCGCTGAGGCTGGCTCCGAGGAGTACAAGCAGGCCGTCATCGACGCGCTGGCCGCTAACGACGGCACGGAGGGCATCACCGGTTCCTACACGTTCGACGAGTACAACAACCCCATCAAGTCCGCTGCGATGATTCAGCTCCAGGGCGGCGAAGAGAAGTTCACCGAGCTGTACTAAGCCTCATATCGGCACCTATTTGAGCGGGGGGAAGTACAAATTCCCCCCGCATTGTCCTTATATGCGGGACGAAATTCCTGCTTCATGAGAGACGGACGTCCACTGGGCGTCTCCGCTTGGCGGGGGCGGCTAATGGACGTCCGTATCGCAGGCGCTGCGGGAGGTTGATTCCGCCGCAAGGAATGAAAGGACGTGACGCACGGATGTCCCTCGTTATCGCCCAGATCATCAACGGACTGCAGTCCGGATCCATTTATGCCCTGGTGGCGCTGGGCTACAGCATGGTATACGGCATTATCCTGCTGCTCAACTTTGCGCACGGCGACATCATCATGGTCGGCGCTTACATGACCTATTACGCAATCACCAGCTTTCACCTGCACCCGCTGCTTTCCGTCCTGCTCGCGGTGCTGGTGAGCACGCTGCTCGGCGTCGTTATCGAGAAGGTGGCTTATACGCCGCTTCGCAGCGCGCCGCGTCTGTCGCTTTTGATTACGGCCATCGGCGTTTCCTTCCTGCTTGAAAACGGTGCGCAGCTTCTGTTCGGCGCGGACACAAAGAGCATGGACACGATGGTAACCGGCAACCTCACGCTGGGCAGCGTGAACATCAGCTATGCCGCGCTGCTTACGATTGTGGTTTCGGTCGTCGCCATGCTGGCGCTCAGCTTCCTCGTGCAGGGCACGAAGCTGGGCAAGGCCATGCGCGCGGTTTCCGAGGACATGGGCGCTGCGCAGCTGATGGGCATCAACATCAACAGGACGATCTCCTTTACGTTTGCCGTCGGCTCGGCGCTGGCGGGGATCGGCTCGGTGCTCTACCTGTGCGCCTATCCGCAGGCCAGCCCCACCATGGGCTCGATGCTGGGTCTGAAGGCGTTCGTCGCCGCCGTGCTGGGCGGCATCGGCTCCATTCCGGGCGCTGTGATCGGCGGCTTCGCCATCGGCATGGCCGAAGCGCTGGTTTCCGCAGCGGGCCTATCCGTCTGGAAGGACGGCGTGGTCTTCGCCATCCTCATCGTGGTGCTGCTGGTGAGGCCGACCGGTATTCTGGGCCGTCCCGTGACGGAAAAGGTTTGAGGAGGTGCGCGATATGACGAGAAAGAAACGGATCTCCATGCCCGTTCGCTACGGCATCAACCTTTTGCTCACCATCGCCCTGTGGGCCGTGCTCTACGCGCAGATTCAAAACGGCGCGATCACCAACTACTGGTCCGGCATCCTGGTGACCGTCGGTATCAACATCATCCTCGCGGTATCGCTCAACATGGCGACCGGCTACCTGGGCCAGCTTCCGCTGGGACACGCGGGCTTCATGGCGGTCGGCGCGTACACGGGCGGCATCTTCATGAAGGCCACCCCCTTAGCTGAATTGCTCAAGGCGGGCGACATGGCGGCCTGCATCCCGTATATCATTCTGGCACTGCTGCTTTCCGGCGTGATGGCAGGCATTTTCGGTCTCATCATCGGCATCCCGGCGCTGCGCCTCAAGGGCGACTACCTGGCGATCATCACCCTGGGCTTTGGCGA